>JBCCZL010000250.1:0-13111 GCA_039187775.1 Myxococcota bacterium | reverse complement strand
GCCCCGGGGGGGTTGGTGTTGATGTGGATCGTCACTTCGGCCGGAGGGTTCGGCTCCGCCGCCTCGTAACGGGCCACATGTTCGGGAAGCGGGGTTGCCTCGGTCGGTGGAGTGGGCCGCTGAGAGACCGGCCCGACCGCGGCGGCCGTCGTTTCGAGGTCCGGCCCCGCCGCGAGATCGGTGGGTTCCGCGTCTGCGTCAGGCCCGACGAGCATGAACGCTACGCTCCCCGCGAGAACCAGGAGGCCGAGGCCGGCGGCAAAGAGGATCCCCCGTTTTCGCTTGGGTGCCGCGAACTCGGCCAGGGTGTCCCGAGCCACCACCACCGAGTGTTCCTCGGTGCCTTCCGACGGGTCTTCGAGCTCTTCTTCGCCGGCCACCGTAGGCAGTTCGATCGCAGGATCGACCTCCGGCGCGGGAAGGTGCGTCAGCGCCGAGCCAGACCGAAGTCGTCCCAACATCTCTTTCTTTTCGATGATTCGCTCTTCAAAGAGCTGATGCATCAGCTCGCGGAGCGCCTCGTCCGGAAAGGTGTCCGGCGCGACATGTTGACCAGCGGTGAGGAGGGCGCGACGGAACTCCGCGGCCGTCTGATAGCGGTCTTTCCGTTTGCGATTCAGCGCCCGCATCGCAACCTGTTCGAGCGACGGAGGAAACTCCGGCCGGTACTCGCGCGGCGATTTCATCGGCGCGTCGAGGATCGCTCGAAGCGTAAGGAGCTGATTGGCCCGTTTGAAAAGGCGCCGTCCGGTAGCCGTCTCCCAGAGCACCGTGCCGAGGGAGAAGATGTCCGACCGCCGGTCGAGCGACTTCGCCGTGCACTGCTCCGGGGACATGTATTCGAACTTGCCTTTGAGATGACCGGTCTCGGTCTTCGTCATTCGGTCTTCGCCCTTCGCGATCCCGAAATCGAGAACCTTCACCACGCCGTCGTAGGTGATGAAGATGTTCTGCGGTGAAATGTCGCGGTGGACGAGGTGTACGGGCGTTCCGTCGTCGTCGGTAAGCTCGTGGGCCGAGTGAAGTCCGAACGCCGCCTGGGCGATGACGTGGGCGCAGAGCGCGGGCGGCATCACCCGGTCTTGTCGGGCAAGTCGTCGGGTGACCCCGGACAGACTTTCCCCGTCGAGGTACTCCATCACGATGAAGAGCTCGCCGTCCTCCTCGAGAAGCTCCTGTACCTGCACGACGTTCGGGTGACGAATCCGCGCGGCGATGCGGGCCTCGTCGAGGAACATCTGAACGAAGGTATGGTCTCGGGCGAGGTGGGGCAGGATGCGCTTGATGACCACGGGTCGCTCGAACCCCATCGGTCCGACCACCCGGCCGAGAAGGATTTCTGCCATCCCTCCCGTCGCCAGGTGTCCGGCCACTTCATAGCGGCCGATGGTGTACACTCGGCGGTCTGAGGCGAGCTCGACCATGTCGGTCTCAAGGGTAACAAGAATCGGCGTTCGGATCTGGGGTCGGATGGTCACAATCCTGGCTTTTTGCCATCCGGTCGTGGGGTGGGTGACCCCCGCGGCGGCCCAGGAGGAGGACGCGACAGACCCTGCCGAGGAGGCGGTGCGGCTTTTCGAAGAGAGCCGCGATCTTTACCAAGAGGGTCGATTCGAGGATGCGGCGGACCGACTTCGCCGTGCCTACGAGCTCGATCCAGCGCCGGTGCTGCTGTTCAATCTCGCCCGCGCGTGTGAGGAGGCCGACGATCTCGAGTGTGCGGTCGACAGCTACCAACGCTACCTCGACGCCGAGCCCGACCTGGAAGATCGGGGAGCGATCGAGGCGCGCATTCGACGCCTCAACCAGCGCATCGAAGAGGCCCAGCGCCCGGCGCCGCCGGCCGTGGTGACGGTGGAGCCGTCGAAACCGAGCCCCGTGCCGTGGGTCGTCGCTGGCGTCGGAGTGGCGAGCGTGGTGGTGGGCATCGTCTTCGGAGTCATGGCCAACTCGTCCCATGACGATGCGGTTGCCGAAGCGTCGTTCGTTCCTGCGCAGGAGGCGCAAGACGAAGCGGAGCGGAATGCGACGATCGCGAATATCACGCTGATCGCTGGCGGGATCGTGGCCGGCGCCGGGCTGGTCTGGGGCATCATCGATGTGCTCTCGTCGGGGGGCGAACCCGAGGAGCGATCGATCGACGTCGCTCTTTCGCCGACTGGGGTTTCGGTTTCGGGGAGTTGGTGAGCGAAAAGACCATCGCTTCGGGGACCCAGGTCCAGCACCGGGGCGATGGACCGGCACTCCTTTCGGAGAGCGTAGTGCTTCACGTTCTCAAGGGCCCCGAGGCCGGCACGAAGAAGACGTTTGCCGCGGCCCGGATCACCGTGGGAGCGGGTTCGCAGAACGATCTTCCCCTGACCGATCGGAAGGCGAGCCGTGCGCACTGTGAGATCGTTCGCCGCGATAGTGCCTACTTTATTCGAGACCGTGGTTCGACCAACGGCACCTTCGTCAACGAATCTCAGATCGTCGAGGGCGAGATCTCGCCGGGCGGTCTCATTCGGGTGGGTCGGACCGAGATCAGTTTCGAGCCGAAGAAGAAATGGGAGCGGGTCCCGCCTGCCGATGAACCTCGGTTTGGAAAGATGGTGGGCGACTCGGCAACGAGCCGGCAGCTCTTCGGGTTGCTGGGCAAAGTCGCCCGCACGTCGCTGAGCTGCGTGCTGCTCGGGGAAACCGGCACGGGAAAGGACCTCGCGGCCCGAGCGATCCACGATGCGAGCGAGCGAAGCGCGGGGCCGTTTGTGGTGGTGGACTGTGGCGCGGTGACCGCCAACCTTGTCGAGTCTGAGCTCTTTGGGCATGAAAAGGGCGCGTTTACCGGGGCGGACCGGATGCGGGCCGGAGCGTTCGAAATTGGGGACGGCGGCACGATCTTTCTCGACGAGATCGGCGAACTACCGCTCGACCTTCAGCCGAAGCTCCTTCGCACGGTGGAGTCGCGGGAAGTGCGGAAAGTCGGCTCGACGGATTCCAAATGGGTCGATGTTCGCATCCTTTGCGCGACCCATCGCCCTCTCGCCGACATGGTGGGCTCGGGTGAATTTCGCGAGGATCTCTACTACCGGCTTGCGGAAGTCGTGGTCACGCTCCCGCCGCTTCGAGAGCGAATCGAAGACCTTCCGATCATCGCGCGCAAGATCATTGAACAGGAATCGCGGCGGGGTTCTCAGGTGGCGCGGATTCATCCGCGGACCATCAACGTTCTCACCGCTCGAGATTGGCCCGGGAATGTGCGTGAACTCCGGAATGTCCTCCGACGCGCGGCGTCCTTCGCCGAGGGAGAGACCCTCATGCCCGAGGATCTTAATCTGGCCGCGCCGCCCGTGCCGGCCGCCACCGGAGCACTCCCCGATCTCCCGGAAGAGTTCCGGATGATGCCCATCCAGGATGCCCGAGCGCGGTGGGTCGAGCAGATGGAACGCCAGTATCTCACGGACTTGATGGAACGCTGCGAGGACGACGTGGAGAAGGCAGCCGAGGTCGCCGGCATTCACCGCAAGTCGCTTCGCCGACTTCTCCGCCAGCATCGTCTGATCGAGGCGTAGCGCCCGCTTCTGGAGGGACCGGGCCCCGACCATCTAACCCTTGGCGGAGGGACCAGTCTGATATGATGGGGCTCCCTTGGTCGAGCACCCAACCCAGTTTGGACCCTACCGTCTCGTGCGGAGGCTTGCCGTCGGGGGCATGGCGGAACTGTACCTTGCCGACCAGCTTCTGCTCGGGAGCATTCCGCGACGCGTGGTCGTGAAGCGCATCCTTGCCGACAAGCTCGACGACGATGAGTTCATGACCATGTTTGCGGACGAAGCCCGACTCATGGCTCGCCTCTCTCATCCCAACGTTGCCGCGGTGCTGGATGCGGGGACGATCGGCGTCGAGCCGTTTATGGCGCTCGAGTACGTAAGCGGCGCGAGCCTCGGCCAGTTGATGCAGGCGTCCGCGGCGACCCCGCTCGGCGTGTTGTCGGAGAACGAGGCCCTCGCGATGCTGCTTCAGGTCGCGGAGGCCCTGGCGTACGTTCACGAGGCGCGCGACGAGCGGGGACGACCGATGAATATCGTCCACCGGGATCTCACGCCCGCCAATGTGATCATCAGCTTTGATGGCGCGGCCAAGCTCATCGACTTCGGTATCGCCAAGGGCGAGAACCGGGTCTATCAGACGACGACCGGCGTTCTCAAAGGGACGTGCGGATACATGGCTCCCGAGCAGCTGTCGGAAGAACAGCAGATCGACTTTCGCACCGATATCTTCGCGTTTGGCGTGATCTTCTACGAAGCGGTGTGCGGCCGGCCCGCGTTTACCGCGAAGCAGGTGGTCCAGCTCTACGACCAGGTGCTCAACGCTCGCTACGCGCCACCGCGCTCGGTGCGGCCGGGACTGGCGGCGGGGCTTGCCTCCCTCATCGACGCCTGCCTGGCCCGGGACCCGCGGCAGCGACCCGCGAGCATGCACGTGGTGGCGGCGGCGCTTCGCGACGAACTTGCGCGTCGGACAAGCCGACCGCTGATGAGTGAGATCGGGGCCCTCGTCCGCATTCTGTGCCCGCCGACCGACGGAGGCGGAGCGGCCGACATCGAAACCGATCCCACCGCCGAGCCCGAAGGCGAGTGGGTTACCGCGATCGACCACGAGCGATGAGTGGGCGTCTGCTCCAAGCCGCCCTATGGCTCGGGATGTGCGGGGTGGGTTGTACCGTGGACTCGCTCGATCTCAGCACCAAGAACTGCCCGTGCCTCCCGCCCTACTGCTGCAATCCCTCCACCAATCGGTGCACGCTCGAGCCGGGACAGTGCCAGGATGCGGCCGTCGATGCGGAGCTCTCCGACGCCGACGCGTCCGATGCCGCCGTGATCGATGGAGATCCCGAACCGTCTCGGTATGCGATGGCGGTGCTGGCCGACGAGCCGGTCGCCTACTACCGCTTGAACGAAACCAATGGCATGACGATCGTCGACTCTTCGGCCAACGGGAACGACGGAACCTACGTGGGTCCGGTCACCCTCGGGGTGGCCGGCGCGATTCGTGACGACACCGCAGTGCTCATCGAGGCGCCGGCCACCCAGCGAATGTTGTTTGGCGATCGTTTCGACTGGTCGGGTCGGGCGCCGTTCACCCTGGAGTGCTGGATCATGCCGGATCCGATGCCGAGCGAACGACTCCAGCGGCTGTTTACGAAGGAAGAAGGCAACGCGATGGGACGACAGGGCTACACCGCGTTTCTCGATGGAACCGAGCCACCATTCGGCGTGGTGCTCGAGCGGTGGCGCGACCAGATGCTTCCCGGCCGGCCGATGACCGATGCGAGCACCATCGACGCGGGCTTCACTCACATCGCGATCGTCTACACCGGTGAGCAAGGGATCATTTACGTGAACGGCATCGAATTCGGGCGACAGATATCGGCGGCCGATCTCCTGGATACCGGGGGCCAGTTTGCCGTAGGCGACGCGTACAGCGGGGTGATCGACGAGGTGGCGATCTACGACAAGGCATTGGAATCGAACCGAATTCTCGAGCACGTGAACGCCCGCTAACCCGTGGCCGCCGCCTTGTTTTGGCGGGGAACAAAACTATTCTGTCAGAGCAATGCGCAAAACAAAGAAGCGCACCGGATCTTGGCTGGCCGTTGTGGTTGCCTCCGCTTTGACGGGGTTGGCGGGATGTTCGGATGATTCTCCCGCGACCGACGCAGGAACCGAAGGTGGAACGATCGACCCGTGGGCTCCTCAGCTGTCTGCCACCGAAGATACCGGCTGGCTTCTATCGGTGTGGGGCCCCAGTCCCGACGATCTCTATGCAGTTGGCGGTCGGTTTTCTGCGCCCAGCGAAGGCGAGGCAGTGCGCTTCGATGGGACGAGTTGGACCCCCGTGGACTTCGGTATGCCGGTGCCGCTTCTAAACTGGGTCTACGGCTTCGGCCCCAACGACGTCACGGTCGTCGGCGATGACGGCGCGGTGCTTCACTGGGATGGCGCACGCTGGACGCGCCAAAGCGCGCCCACCGATGAGCAGCTGTGGGGCGTCTGGGGCGCCGCGCCGAACGATCTCTGGGCGGTGGGGGGCCGCGGCTTTCCCGACAGTGAAGCGACGATTCTTCGTTTCGACGGAACCGAGTGGACGCGCTTTGAAACACCGATGCTCATGCGTGCCGGTGTGCGCGCTTTCTTCAAGGTCTGGGGGACAAGCGCCGACAACCTCTACATCGTCGGACAGAACGGAGTGGTCCTCCACTGGAACGGCTCCGAACTGGTCGAAGAACTCGTGGGTACCGCCGAAGACCTCATCTCCCTTTGGGGGACGGGCCCGGATCGGATCGCCGCCGTCGGCGGTCGCGGCAACGGTGTCGTGGCGACCTGGAACGGCACGGAGTGGCACAGCGAACGACTGTCCCCACTTCCGGGACTCAACGGGGTTTGGATGCGAAGTCCGGATGTGATTCATGCGGTGGGAATCGAGGGTGCGGTGGCTCGAATCGATTTCGAGTCGCGTACCTACATCGAAGATCTCATCGAGGAGTTCCCCTCGCGCCATGGGTTCCATGCCGTCTTCGGAGACAGTGCGTCGAATCTGCACGCGGTTGGCGGTAATCTTGCAGCCACGGCGGGTCCGTACTCCGGCTTCGTTTACGGACGGATGCTCACTTCGGACGAATGATGATGCTTCGCCACGCACTTCCGCTTGTTGCCACCGTTTTGGTTCTCGCGGGCTGTCCTGGAGACGATGACCCCGCAGGGATTCCCGACGATATCTTTGCGCCGCAGGGGCAACCGCTCCCCACCGCCGACGCTGCCCAGCTCGCCGCCTTCGAGCGCGGGCGCGAAGTCGCGAGTCGCCGGTTCACCGCGGCCGACGGCCTCGGGCCGCAGTTCAATGTCACCTTTTGCGGAAGCTGCCACGAGCAGCCGGTGGTGGGTGGCGCGGCACCACGCTACCGAAACTTCTTCCTCGTCGGCCAAACCCTCGGCGGAGCGTTTGCTCCTCTCGGCACGTCCGGAGTGCAGACCCACTACAGCTTGAACCCCGAGTTCCGGGTGACGACCGCCGAAGGAACCAACACCACCGCGGTCCGGAATCCGATTCCGTTCTTTGGCGTCGGCCTCCTCGCGGAGATCGATGAAGCCGCGATTCTTGAGCATGCGGACCCGGACGATGCGGACGGCGACGGGATCAGCGGTCGGCCCAACATCGACAGCAACTTCGTCGGACGCTTTGGACGAAAGGCGCAAACGGTATCGATCGAGGGCTTCATTCGCGGGCCGCTGTTCAATCATGCGGGCATCACGAGTGACCCGTTGCCCGACGCGCGCCGCGAGGAGCTTCCGGTGCCGAGCACTTCGGAGGTTCGACCGGTGCGTCGCGCCTTGACCGGCGAAGTCGGCGGCATTGGGCTTGCGCAGGCCGCGGCGCCCTCAGAGCCGATCACCGACACCGACGGGGCTCCGGATCCTGAGCTTTCCGAGGATGATCTCTTCGACCTCGTGTCGTTTTCGATGCTGCTCGCGCCGGCGCCGTTTGACGAACCCACGCCGGAGACCGAAGAGGGACGCGCCCTGTTTGAAGCGGCTCAGTGCGCGGCATGCCACGTGCCGACCCTTCGCTCGCCGCGCGGTTTCATCCCCGCGTACAGTGACCTTCTTCTTCACGACATGGGGCCGGAGCTGGCGGACGGAATCGAGGCCGGAGAGGCATCGGGATCCGAGTTTCGAACCCAGCCCCTGTGGGGCGTTGCGTCGGTGGGTCCCTACCTTCACGACGGCCGGGCCGACACCCTCGACGAGGCGATTCGTGCACACGGTGGCGAAGCAGAGGGCGCTCGGGAGGCGTATGTGGCGCTCAGCGAGGCCGAGCAAGGCCGGATCGTCCAGTTCCTCGAGTCCCTCGGAGGGCGCTCGCAAAAGAGCCCGGGCCTTATTCCGCCGGATGCCAACATGCCGGAGCCGGGAACGCTTGGTGGCCCGCGGGAAGGGCTCAGCGACGCTGAACTAGCACAGTTCGTCGCGGGGCGCGCGCGGTTCGACGCGGATTTCGCCGCGAGTGAGGGCCTTGGGCCCCGCTTCAACGGCGATTCCTGCCGCGCGTGCCACTTCGACGGTGCGGTGGGCGGAGCCGGACCGACCGATGTGGATGTCACTCGCCAGGGCATCATCGAAAACGGAGAGTTCCGCGCACCCGCCGAGGGCACGATGCTTCATCGCCATGTGGTGAGCGGGGACCGGCCTCCGATGGCAGCCGAGGCAACGTTTATCGAGCTCCGTCAGACGCCCGCGGTGTTTGGGATGGGTCTCATCGAGCGAATCGATCCGGCGCAGATCATGGCGGCGGCCGACCCCGATGACATGGATGCGGACGGGATCAGCGGCCGTGCTCACATTCTGCCGGATGGCCGGCTCGGCCTCCTCGGGTGGAAAGCGTCGGTTCCAACGATGCAGGAGTTTGCGCGCGATGCACTCTTTAACGAAGCGGGGATCACGCTGCCGGACGAGGCGGGGCAAACCTTCGGTGCGGCGACCGACGCGGACCCGGTACCGGACCCCGAAATCAGCATCGAGGAACTGACCGCGTTGGCGTTCTACATGGCCAACCTCGGCGCGCCGCCCCGTAGCCCCATCGACCCGGCGGTGGATGCTGCGGGCGCCATGCTCTTTGGGAACATCGGCTGCGCGAGCTGCCACACCCCGGAGCTCACTGCCGAGGGGGAGCCGGTGCGGGCGTTCTCCGACTTTCTTCTCCATGACATCGCGCCGGACGGCTACGAGGGCATCGTCGATGGGGATGCGGGAGGGCGCGAGTATCGAACTGCACCGCTCTGGGGGCTTCGCCATAGCGCGCCGTACATGCACGACGGGCGCGCGTTCACCGTCGAAGAGGCGATCGACCGTCACGCCGCCGAAGCCGCCGAAGCCCGCACCGGTTATATGATGCTCGGCGCCGAAGACCGGGCCGCCCTGCTCGAGTACCTCCGGAGCCTCTGACCGTCGACGCTCGACCGTCTCCGTCGACCGTTTCGTGTGGCTACTAAAAAAATCCTCTCTCACTGTCGTTGATCCGGGGCAGAGGAGAGTCGTACGGTGTTTGGACGGTCTTCAGAGAAGTTGTTTGTGCTCGTAGGAGCTTTACCGTTGGGTGCCTGGTTGGTGTTTCGGGCGGCCGACAGCTACGTCGAATATCTTAGGGAGACCAAGGTTGTGACGGGGCTCCTCTGCGGCCTGCTCGAAGGGGTGCCCGCACTCTTTGCGGTGCTTGCCACATATCTCCTCGCCCAGAAGCTGTGGTGTCTGATGGATCAGATCGGTTCGGGGCCGAGCCGGCGTTCGGCGCACTGAACCCGATTTCCTTCGAGCTTTTCCGAGGGCCGACGGACCGGTGGTCCCGAGTCCGCAATTCGGCGCCGAGTTCGCTGGTCCTCCACGCCGCTCCCCACCCCGACCGGCGTTCGACCTAACTCCTTGAATATGCTCCGCATGTCCTTCGACGCGCTGACCGACGACGATCCTCCGCCGACTTCGGCACCGAATCGCGGACTCAGGACAACGCGATTCATCCCATCGCGTTCATTCGTTGTCGCTTTCAAAGGTCTCCCGGCTTTGCGGTACCTTACCTCTGATGTGGACCCGCGTGATTGGGTTGGTCGTGCTCACGGGCTGCGCCTCGGCGGCGCCCACCTTTAATCTGGTTGGTGAGCCGCGGAGCTATCGGGGGGTCGTCGCTGCCGTCGACGGGAGCGCTGCGGTCGAAGCTGGCGAGGAGTGCACCGTGTTGGTGGCGGAAACGAGCCACCCGACTTTCGACTGTCGGATTCGAGTTCGCTGCGGGGAAGACGTGCTCTATGGCTCGGCCGAGGCGGGCTACAACCGATGCAGTGGCGGGGATGACGGGATGGCGATCGCGGAGGATCGGCTCGGCACGCGCCGGGACGGCGACCCGAAGCTTGTTCTCAACCTCGAGCTCGGGCTGGTCACGGTTTCTGATCTTCGGCCGGACATGGAAGTGGTGGTCGCCATCCCCGAGCTGCGGCCGCAGATTCCCGAACGGGAAGCGGAAGAGATCGAAACCGTGGATCAGGCGATCGTGGCGCTTCCCTACGGAACCCGGGTGCGGGTGTGGGCCGACGCGGTGCTTCGCAGCCGAGTCGGTCGACAGCGGCCGGAGCTTCGGACCGACCGATGGGAGTCGCGGGAACGTGCGCGGCGGGTCGGCGCGGATTGGGAGTTTGTGGTGCTGGCCGATCACGGCGAACTCCTTGAAGTGACGCCGCCTCCCGATGGCTGTGGTGCGACGCCACTTCCAGGCTTCTTGGGCCTCCGACTGTTTGTATCGCGCCGTGACCTCGTTCCCGTGGTGACCGAGTCCCTCGAGACGGAGTTCGACGACGGCACCGCCCTCCGGCTTCGGCCCGGTGAGGTCTTGCTGCCCCTTGGAGGAAGCCGCTATCGCACCCTCGCCGCAGGGTACCCGGTGGAGGTCGAGCTCGAAGACGCGGCCTCGGGCGAGGGGGTCCGGCCCGCCGAGCCGGAGCCGGACCCATCGTCGGGATCGTCGTCCGATGACCCGTCGGAGTCCCCGGACGAGACCGACGCTTCGGAGGTGTCCACGCCTTCATCGGCGCTGGCGGACGTGGCGTTTCGCATCGACCCGAACCTTCCCGTCGATCTCGCCGGCGGAACGGTTCGGCGCTCTTTCCCGGCCAGCGATCGGCCTCTCGTCCTCAGTCTGGACGAAGAGAGTGGGAGCCCGGAAGTTGCGCTCGTGTGGGTGAAGGGGTGCCACTCGGACGCCCGGGTACGGATTGCGCGAAGCGGGGTCCTCGTTGGTGGCGGCGGCCAGGCGCCGGCGAGTGGGGCGGCCGCGATTCCCGAAGGGACCCCGATGTTCTGGAGCGACGGGGGCCTCGCGGGGCGAAGCGAAGCTCCCTGGCCAGTGCGCGACGCGCCCGAGCAGGAAGGGGATCGAGCCTGCTATCGATGGGTGCTCCCCAGCCGGAGTGACGTGGCGAACGAGGTCGAGGCGAGGACGTTGACACTCTGCACCTCTCCTCAGTGACCGCGGCTCCTCCGTGACCACGTCTCCTCCGTGACCGCGGCTCCTCCGTGACCACGGTTTTCGGATGCAAAACCCTGAAACGGTCGGAGAAGCGACAATGAACCCTTGCGAAAGACTCCATATTCTGTAAATACAGAATATGGAGTCTGAATCAATCACCCAACGAGGCTCCAACGCACGCCTCGCGAGTCCGAAGGAGAATCCAGAACAGGGGCGCCGCGAGGCCCTGGTCCGGGCGATTCCCGAGCGCTACTCCCCGGTGCGGCACCTTTCCTTCACGGTGGGGACGGGTCTTGCGGTGCTCGCCTTGGGCCTTGCGTACATCGAAGATCTCCGACTCGTGGAGCTGCTGGTGGTTCCCGCGATGTTCATCGTGGGCAATGCCACCGAGTGGTGGGCCCACAAGTGGCTCCTCCACAAACGCATCAAGCCGTTTCATATCCTCTACGACCAGCACACCCCGAATCATCACGTGCTCTATCGGTACGACACGATGGGAGTGGAATCGTATCGGGAGCTCCACCTGGTGCTCATTCCGCCATTCGGGGTGGGACTCATCACGCTCTTTGTTGCCCCGATCGCTTTCGTGTTTGGCTTCGGCTTCGGCGCCAACGCGGGTTGGCTCGTGCTTATCAGTGCGTCGCTCTACGTCGTCACCTACGAGCTCTTGCACCTCGCGTATCACCTCCCCAAGGACCACCCCATCGGGCGAAACCGAGTGGTGTCGTTTCTTCGTGAGCACCACCGGCGTCACCATGAACCTCGGTTGATGAATCGGAAGAACTACAACGTCATCGTGCCTCTCTGGGACGTCATCATGCGCACCCGAATTAGCGACGAGGAGTTTGCCGAGCTTCGCGGGGCCGATCGAAACGACCTGGAGGCGCCGGCATCGAGCGCGACCGCGCGAAGCAGTGTGGTGTAGCGGTTCGCTTCCCTTCCCTAGCGTCTTGGCTCGTAGATCGCGTAGTAGATTCGGAACGTCCCGGGATTGGTGGTGGGCCCGAAATTCAGAGCCTTGAGCTTCGCCGCCATGCAGTCGTCGAAACCTGGGGGTCGTTGTGGATTGGGCAGGGCCACGGTAGCGTGGGTCACCGCCCCGTTGGCGTTGACGGTTACGTGGAAGTTGTCGCCGGTGTTCTCGACCGGGAGCGGGAAGCCGGCACGCCAGCACGATGAACCGTCCACGCTTCGGGCCACGGGTCGCATTTGTTCGAGGGAGTAGACGTCGTTGCCGGACGACCCGGCATATCGGATAGCCACGGGAGTTCGGCGACGCACCATCCGCGTCGAACGAACGGTCGAGGCCGGCTGCATCGCTGAAACGGTCTCGGGCGCGGAGGCCTCATCCATGGAGAGCTCGGTGGACGCCTCGTCCGAGAGGTTCGCCATCGGGGTGGCCTCCGGTGGCGTTGGCTCCATCGGTTCCGGAGTCATTTGCGGTTCCTGGACCGGCGCAGGCGCCGCCGTCGCAGGGGCAATGGGACCCATCGAAGGGTTGGTGGGGCCCTCGTCCGACCGCAGGGCAAGCCATGCGGCGGTCCCGCCTCCCGCGCCGGCGACGAGCAACAACCCCCCGATCGCGGCGAGGAGCCCCATCGTCGACGGGGCGGAGCGAGCGGGTGCTGGTGAAGCGGCGGCTGACCCTGCGGCATGCGCCGGCGAGGACAGACCTGGCTCCGAGCCGGGACCCGCTGAAGCGGCGACCGGAGAAACGGGAGACGGGATGGCAGCATCGTGCGCGTCGTCGGAGGGCTCGAACGCTCCAAAGGAAGACGTCGGAGGAATCCCGCTCGCTGAGTCCGCCGAACCGCTGTCGTCGGCAGCTGAGGCTCCTCCCCGAAGCGCGGAGAGCTCTCGCCGCATGGTTTGCGCGTTCGGAAAGCGCGCCTCTGGCGTCCGGCTCAGCGCGCGGTCGACTGCGGTGGCCACCGGACCGGGAATCTCGGAGCAAAGCGCACCAAGCGAAGTCGGTTCTTCGGCGACGATCTTGAACATGAGCTCGTGGTAGTTCACCGCGATATGCGGCGTTCGGCCGCTCAGGAGCTCATAGAGCACTGCG
>JBCCZL010000249.1:0-13156 GCA_039187775.1 Myxococcota bacterium | reverse complement strand
TTCGTCTTCGATGCATTCGTCTTCGATGCATTCGTCTTCGATGCATTCGTCTTCGATGCATTCGTCTTCGATGCATCGCAACCGACGCCGGCCCACGGGGCGGACGAACATGCAGCCGCGGGCGATGCCGAGCCTCGACGACCTATGGGACTGACCATGGGGCCTTGGGGCATGGCCGTGCGAGTCACCGTGGCGCTGATGGTGCTCGCGTGGCCGAAGCTGGGCGTTGCCCAGACCTCGGACCAAGCGCTGGCCCTCGGAGTGGCGCAGAGGGCTCAGGAACGGTATGAGGCGGGAGACTTCGAGCGTGCGGCGGTGCTCTTGGGCGAAGCGATCGACCTCCATGAAACCCCCGCGCTTCACTACAACCTGGCTCGCACGCTGAACCAAATGGACCGATGGGAAGAGGCACGCGCCGAATATCGGACCTACCTCCGCCTCGATCCGACCGCCGCGAATCGGTCCTCCGTGGAAGCGCGGATTCGCGAGCTCGATGAGCGAATCGAACGTCGGCGCGAAGCCTTGCCCTCCGATGCACCGGTCGACGCCGCGGCGGCGGGTTCCGCGGAGCTTGTCACCGATTCCGCCGTTCGAGGCGCTCCATCCTCTTCCTCCGTGAACCCGATTCCCTGGCTCGTCGCGGGGGTGGGCGCCGCCGCTCTCGTCGCGGCGATTCCCTTTGCGGTGCTGTCGCGGGATGCGATCGACGAGGCGCGCACGTCCGAAAGCCACCTCGAGGCGGTGAATCCAGCGTCCGACGCGGAGACGTTCACCACGACCGCCAATGTGCTCTTTATCGTAGGCGGCGCGATCGCCGCCGCCGGTGCGGTTTGGGGCCTCATCGACCTGCTCGCCACCGACGACGGTCCGCGCGCGACGGTCAGCCTGGGCCTCGATCGCATCGCCGTGACCGGCGAGTTCTAGACGGGGCTACTCCAAGTTTCCCGGGGTTAGTCCGCCCGTATCGATCGCAAACAGATCGGTGTCGAAGCGTCGACTCCGCGTGGGCTCGGAAAAGGTCGTGTCTTCGATCTGATAAGACACTGCCCGACCCTCTTTGACCTGGACCACTCCCGCATCGGCGTGCAGATCCCGAAGAATGCGCTGGACGGTGCGAAGCGGCACCTTGAGCTGCGCCGCGAGATGGTTGGCGCTCTGCCGCCCCGCAACCGCCAAGATCCGTAGCGTTCGCTGGGCGAGCGGTTCTTCGCATCGAGGATCGCGAAGGACCAGCGGGCGTCGCGGCGAAAGACGAAGGGTGCCATCGTCCCGATCGATTTCCGCGGTGTCGCCAAGGCGTTCGCGCATTCTTTTCACATGCATATTGAGCATCGCCCGGTGGGTCGCAGCTTCATAGCTGAACTCGTAGACCCGACGAAAATAGTCCGACGCGTCGACTGGGTGCGCAGCCAGCGCTAGCGTCGACAAGCCGGTATCGGTTCGCGGGCGGGTCGGTCCCGCCGAGGGTGCGGCGTCGGCGCGGTAGGTTTCAATCGCCAGCGCAGTGGCGAGAGCCACGATCCGACGGGCAGGCCCCTCGACGGGAACTACGACCCGAGCACACGCGCTTTCTTGTCGAGGGTCGGTCGCGCTGGCGAACGCAAAGCCAGCGATCCCACGGGGTAGCTCAGCGGTTTCCCCCGAGCGCCAGCGCTCGATTGCATCGTCTTGAACTTCCTCCGGAGCAAGGAGCGCGGCGGCGGTGAGCGCGTCGCGTCGTAGAGGCACGGCATCTCCGGCCCGCGAGATGAGGGCGTGGGTGGCGCGTGTGGTCTCGTCGATTCGGCCGCTTCGCACGGCTTCTGTCAGTGTGATCAGCGCGCCAGCCAACGATTCAGGACGCACTCCACGGACCGAGAGCGCGCCCGCGAGCACCGCCTCCCACTGAATCCATGGTCGCCACCGCGGCGGCGCGTGCGGGACCAGTCCGGCGAGGATGCGAAGCGACAGGTGCGATTGGCTCTGAAAGCGTCGGATTCGAGCCAGCACGAGGCTCGCGAGAATCTCCCCGTCCGGCAACCCCTCGCTCCGGGCCATCCGTGAAGCGCGGCGGGCAGCGGCGGTTGCGGCCTCGATCTCGTCGCGGCTCAGGTGCAGGAGCGCTTCGAGCACCTGGGCTTCGATGACGACGTCTGCGAGCTGTTGAGCTCGCGCGTGGCGGCCCAGTTCCGCAAGGTCGAGCTGAGGCATTTCCCCGCTAACCCACGAGAGCCATGCCCGGGTTAGTGGCTCATGGAGGCGGGCGTGATCGTTCGAATCCTCGGCCAGCTTCTTTTGGAACTCGACCACGGTCCGGAGGCCCTCCACATCGAACGCGAGGACGGCGAGCCGCGTGAAGTGTGCAAGGGCACGGCTTATCGCGTCGCGAGTCGCCTCGCCGCCACCCAGGAAGCGCGTCACTTCTGCGGGACTCACCGAGGCGACCGACGGAACCCCCAAGGTCAGCGATTGGGCGCAAAGCGAAAGCGCCCAAGCCCCCGAGAGCTCGGAGCCGTCGGCGATAAGGTCCTGGACCAGCCCGGCCACCGACTCGACCCCGCCTCGTGCGCGCCGCTCATGCGCGCCGGCGGCGAGGTGAGGGAGATGGTCGACCATCGAATCCGATGGTATCGCAGTGCGTTCCTAAGGC
Source organism: Myxococcota bacterium (assembly GCA_039187775.1). Lineage (GTDB taxonomy): Bacteria > Myxococcota_A > Polyangia > Polyangiales > JBCCZL01 > JBCCZL01. The sequence continues at coordinate 10,527 of JBCCZL010000249.1, read as the reverse complement.
TAGGCTCGCGTCGGCTCGCAACCGTTGGGGAATTCGTCCGCGCCACTGAGGTTATCGCTGCGTTCTTGGGCCTAGCCTAGGTTGGTTCGCATGGGTTGGACACAAGGTCGGCAGATGGGCTCGGTGGCGATCGCGGCGCTCGTCTTGGCCGGATGTACGGGCCTGATCGACCAAGAGCGCAGGGAACGCGCGCCGGACCGGCCGCCAGAATTGAGTTCGTCGGAGGCCGCAGCGGTGACGTCGATCGGTGTTCGACGCCTGAGCCGGGACGAGCTCGCGCGGACCCTGCGCTACGCGCTCGAACTCGATTCGGTCGATGTCTCGTCGGTCCCGGGCGACGCGACGGCTCCGTTCGATAACGACTATACCGAACAGCAGCCGAGCACCGCCCTGGTCGTAGGCATCGATCAGCTTTCGAAAGTCACGGCCATCGCGGCCCTGCCCGATATCGCGACCCTCGAGCAGCTCGGAGCCTGCGAGGGGGCCGCGTGCCCGCGGGCGCTCGCGGAGCGCGTAGGTCGACGTCTCCTCCGTCGGCCTCTCTCGGAGAGCGAACTCGATCGCTTCGCTCAGCTTGCGGACACCGACTCCGACGTGCTCGAAGGCAGTCGCCTCCTGTTGCGGGCTCTCCTCCACGACGTCGAGCTCTACTATCGATTCGAGGGGGAGCGGCCCGAGTCGGGCGACGTACTGGCGATCGACGACTTCGAGGTCGCGAGCCGACTCTCGTTCCTGCTCTGGGGGTCGGGACCTGACGATGCGCTCCTGGATCGTGCGGAGGCGGGGGAGCTCCGCGACTCGGAGTCGATTGCGGCGCAGGCCGATCGCATGTTCGACGATCCGCGGGCGCGCCGACAGATCGAGCGCTTTCACGAAATGTGGCTCGGCTATCGCGACATCGACGCGCCGACCGCGCTCGCCGAGATGTTTCGAGAGGAAACCAACGCGCTGGTCGGGCGGGTCGTCTTTGGCGATCGCGCACCGTGGCTCGACCTTCTGACCGCGCGGGAGTCGTACCTCACCCCGGAGCTTGCCGATCACTACGGCATCGACGGAGTGACTGAGGCGGGGTTTCATGCCGTCGGCGAAGGTCGGGCGGGCATCCTCGCCCACGGTAGCTTTCTCGCCAACGGTCGGGTGCGGGGCGATTCGAGCCCCACCCGACGTGGGGAGTTCGTGCGGGCGCGGCTCATGTGCCAGGAGATTCAGCTTCCCGTCGATCTCATGGTCGATGTGGACGAGCCGCCGTCGGCCAACGGATGCAAGCCCGAGCGCTATTCGGAGCACGCCTCGGGTGCCTGTGCGGGGTGCCACAGCCTGATGGACCCGATTGGCTTTGGCCTCGAACACTACGACCTCACGGGACGCTATCGCACGATGGAGGCACCCGGAATGGACGGGGAGGGCAATCCTTACCCCGAGTGCGAGATCGTCGGCGAGGGGGAAGTCACTCCCCTCGGAACCTTCTCGGGCCCGCGCGAGCTCGGAGCGCTCCTACGGGAGAGCGAGGTCGTTCAGGAGTGCGCGGCGACTCAGTTCTTTCGGTTCGCCACTGGCCGTCACGAGCGCGAAGACGATTCGGCCACGCTGGAGACGCTCCGCGACACGCTTGGCTCGGACGGCACGCTGATCGATCTCATCCTCGCCTACGTGGGCAGTGAAAGTTTTCTCTACAGGAAGGTGGACTGAGTGGGCTTTCAAATGAAGCGACGCGCATTTCTCCGAGGCGCGGCCGGAGCCGCGGTGGGGCTTCCGCTGCTCGAGGCGATGGAGGCCGGAGGGACGGCTCGGGCCGACGATTCTCGGCCGTGTTACTTCGCGCTCTTCATGGGGGGCACTTCGATTCCCCGGGTTCGTGACACCGTTCCGGACAACACCGGGCGCGGCTACGATCTGAAGCCGAGCATCGCTGCGATCGGGGACTACGCGGGTCTCCAGGACAAGGTTTCCGTAGTCACCGGACTGACGATTCCTTGGCAGACCGGATCCGAACCGCCGCCGGCGGGCAAGGTTCGGGCCCCGCATGATTCGGTGTGCAGTCCTCTTTTGAGTGGCATGCGGAGCTTTAATGACCGGGCGGAACCCAACGGGCCAACGGCCGATCAACTCGTGGTCGAAAGCCTCGACCCGGCGACCGACTTTCGAAGCCTCGAGCTCCGAGTGCAGGTCGAACACTACCGTTCCGGAGGGGGTCGTGCCGGCTGGCTGAGTTGGGAGCGACGGGCGGGAGAGATGGTGGCGCGCCAGCCCATCGTGAGTCCGCAGACCGTCTACACGACGCTCTTTGGAAACTTCGCGCCGAGCGGGGCCGCTCAGGACGAGCGTGACCGACTGCTTCTTCAGGCCACCCGCGACCGCAGCGTGCTCGACCTGGTGCGCGAGCGCGCTGACGCGCTCCAGGCTCGCTTGGGCACCCCCGATCGGCGAAGGCTCGAACGCCACTTTGATGAGATCCGTGATCTCGAAAACCGCATCGCAGAGGTCCCCGAAGTGGTATCGACCTGCAGCGTACCCAACGATCCGGGAACGGACCCCGGCTTTACGGTGATGCCCGGGGACGACGGGCGTGACATCGGCTGGGGGCGCGAAGACCTCCGCGCGAGGGTCCTTGGCGATATGATGGCGATGGCATTTGCCTGCGACCGCACCCGCGTCGCCTCGATGCTCATCACTCACTACTCGTCGTTCATGAGTGCGGTCGAGATCTCAGGGCATCTGACCGACTGTCACGAGCTCGGACACAACGGGAGCTCGGGCCTCGACGGGATGGTCTCGATGTACAACTGGCACGTCGACACCTTCGCGTACGTCGCCGACCGGCTCAATCAGCTGCCCGACGGACTCGGAGGAACGCTCCTCGACCACGCCTCGCTCGTGTTTGTTCAGGAAGGGGGCCGCGGACTCGACCCCTCGACGGGAAACGAGAACTCGTCGCATTCCACGGAGAACATGGTGGTCATGGTCGCGGGAGGCGCGGGCGGGATGCGCACCGGCGAGCATCATCGCGGCGACGGAGGGCACCCGGGTTCGGTGATGCTGTCGGCGATGCGGGCGGTCGGGTACGAAGGCGTGTTCGGCGAAGTCACCGAGTCCTTTGCCCCGATCCTCTGATTCGCTCTACACTGCGGATATTCGACGTTTGGTCGCGACACCCGGTCACTCCACGGTCGTTCGTCCGCTACTCCGCGGCCGACCACCACGGTTCAAGCGCGCCACGATGGCCCGCACCCGCATGGGCTTTGCTGGGATGCGTGGCTTCGGGGTCCTATTCTTGGGCTTTGCGTTGCTTTTCGTCTGCCCGTGGTTTCCCGGCTGCACGCTGCCCTCCGACCTCCTTTCGGATCTCTCGTGTCCCTGCGGCCAAGGCTGGGAATGCGACGAGCTGCGCGGGGTCTGCGTCGAAGACGGCCCGGGTCGCGATATCGACATGGGCGAGTGCCTCATTCCGGTCTCTGACGACTTTGAAGACGGCACCGTGGATTCGGACAAGTGGCGCTTCGTCTCGGACGACAACGCGACGGTCACCGAAGAAGATGGAGAGTTCGTCGCGACGGTGCCCGCGAACTCCGTGAGCGACTACGCCTTTCTGATCACCAGAGAGCGAGTGGACCTCACCCGCTGTGCGCTCTTTGGCGAGCTGGTGGTCGCGGAGCCGTCGGCGACCGCGGAGACGATCTTCAATATCCGCATCACCAACGACGAGAGCCTGGGGTGGAACCTTCGTGCGTCGGAGCTCCGAGGCTACAGCCGGGTCCGCGGCAGCGTGAATGCCACCATCGTCGAGCTCTCCTACGACCCGGTGGCCCACCGGTGGTTAGGAATCCGGGGAACCGGCGAGACGATGCTCTGGCTCACATCGCCCGATGGAGTCGACTGGACGGTGCAAGGCCAGCGTCCACCCGACTTCTCGATGGAAGACGTAGAGCTCATCTTCGGACTGGGCGCCCTCGACGACGGCTCCGAGATCGTCTCACGCTTCGACAACATCAACCTCGACCCCTGATCCCCGCTCGCCCTCTAGAAATCTAAATGGTGGGACGGAGTGGATACGGCCCGCCGGGAGGTCCAGGCGGGCCGGAGCGGAGAATGGGCGGAGGATGGAGCGGCTACTGGAGCTGTTCGAAGCGTTGCTGTTCTTCGCCGTCGGCGTTCAGGACTCGAACCGGGCCGTAGCGTCGGAGGGTTTCCGCCACGTCGGCCGCTTTTCCGACCACCACGACGAGCGCGCTCTCGGGCCGGATGTGGCGCTGCGCGGCCGCGAGGGCCTGCTCGGCGCTGACCTCTCGGACCGACGAGCGGTACGAATCCCAATAGTCGTCGGCGAGGCCAAAGATCCGGAGGTTGGCAACGAGCCAGGCGATCTTTCCGGGCGTGTCCACCCGGAGCGGGAAGGAGTCGCTTAGGTAACGATGAGCGTTCTGAAGCTCTTCGCCCGGCGTCGCCTCGGTGCGGATTCGATCGAGATGCTCGAAGAACGCGGTCATCGCTTCGGCGGTGACTTCGTTTCGAACCGCCGCTCGGGCGCGGAACGGCGCCACCTGGACGCTCTCGCCGATTCCCGAGTAGGCGCCGTAGGTAAGGCTCCGACGCTCCCGAAGGTCCATGAAAAGGCGCGACGCGGCGGATCCCCCGAGCACCTGGTTGGCGACTCGGAGAGGCACGTAGTCGGCGTGGGATCGCTCGATCGCAAGATTGCCGATCGAAATCACCGACTGCACGGACTCGGGGCGGTCGACCAGGATGATCTCGCGGCTGTCTCGCTCCGGCGGGGTCGCATACTCGGCCTCGGGCACCGTACCGTTTCGCCAGCGACCAAACGCGCTTCCCGCCGCCGTTTGGATCTGGTCCGCCGTGACATCGCCTACCGCCACGAGAAATGCGTTGTTGGCGACGAAATGCTGCCGGTGCCAGCCGCTCAGATCGCGCCGGCTGACCTGCTCCACCACTTCGCGGTTGGTATCGATTCGCCCGTAGGGATGCTCGCCATAGAGCGCCCGGTAGAACTCGCGGCTCGCGAGGAAGTTCGGATCGTTGCTCTGGAGCGACAGTCGATCGAGCTCGCGACGCTTGAGCTTCTGGAGCTCGTCGTCCCGGAACGCGGGATTCATGGTGACGTCCGCGAGAATGCCCATCGCTTCGTCGAGGTGCTCGCTCAGCGCGCGCATTCCAATACTGATGGTCTCCTCGTCGCTTTCGACCCAAAGGTCGGCACCCAGAAAGTCGACCTGGTCGGCGATCTGCGCGCTGCTCCGACGACGAGTCCCCTCCTTGAGCATATTGCCGACGAGGTGGGCCATGCCGGGCATGTCGGCCGGATCCGCTTCGCCGCCGCTCTTCACCACCAAGCGGAGGTACACGATCGGCAGCTGATGCCATTCGACGGTATTGACCTCGAGGCCGTTGCCGACCTCGGCTCGTGCGATCGGGGGAAAGGAGATCTCCCGTGCCGGCCCGGAGTCGGGCGGGGGCTCGCGTTCGGCGACCGGTTCGTCGGGGCCGTCATTCCCATCGTTGGTGACATCGACCGGATCCTGGACGACCGGATCCGATCCGCCACACGCCGATGTGCCGATGGCGAAGAGCACGCAAAGGATAAGCCAGCGGGTCATTGGTTGGCCTCCTGTTCTGCGGGAAGGACGTCGAGGACGGTGCGGTTCGTTTCTTCGAAGTACTGGCCCGCCACGCGCTGGATGTCCTCACGGCTTACCGCGAGATACTTGTCGAGCTCGTTCCGAAGCAGGTTGGCGTCGTCCCAGTACATTTCGAACTCGGCGAGCAGGCGGGCCCGCGACAGATTGCTCTGCATGCCAAAGATCAGGATCGAGCTCACTCGGTTTTTTGCCTTTTCAAGTTCGCGGGCGGTCACGCCGCTCTGGGCCACCCGCTGGAGCTCTGCGTAGATGTGGCGTCGGGCTTCTTCACCGGTGTGTCCGCTCGCCAGGATTGCCCACACCGAAAAGAGGTCCGGGCCTCGGCGATCGTCGGTGGACACACTGATCTGCTGACAGATCTCCTCTTGCTTTACGAGCTTCTGGTAAAGCCGCGACGACTCGCCGTCCCCGAGAATGAGGGAAAGAAGCTCGAGCGGATAGTGGTCCGGCTCGCGGCTTTGGGGGATGTGATACGCGACATGAAACGCTGGAAGCTCGGCGTTGGGGTCCAGCATCTGTTCGCTTCGCTCCGCGGTCTGCGGCTGAAGCTCCGGCGGCTCGTAGGGCGGGACCTCGCGTCGCTCGATACTGCCAAAGTAGCGCTGGACCAGCGCGAGCGCCTCCGCAGGGTCGAAGTCCCCCGAGAGCGATACCACCGCGTTATTTGGCGCGTAGTACTGGTCGAAGAACTGCTGCACCGCTTCGAGCGGCGCGTTGGTGAGGTCCTGCATGTCTCCGATCGTCGAGTGCGCGTACGGCCAGTAGTCGCCGTAGGCGAGCTCGTTGATCCGCAACATGCTGCCCATGTAGGGCCGGTTGTCGTAGCTCTGGCGCCGCTCTTCCATCACCGTCTGTCGCTGGTTTTCGAAGTTCTCATTGGTGATGGCGAGGGAGCGCATCCGGTCCGCCTCGAGCCACAGCCCGAGGGCCAGCTCGTTCGACGGGAGGGTTTCGAAATAGTTCGTGCGATCCGCGTTGGTGGTGCCGTTCATGCTGCCCCCGCGGTTCATCACGAGAGCGAAGTGCTCGCCCTTGCCGACATTGGCTGAGCCTTGAAACATCATGTGTTCGAAGAGGTGCGCGAAACCGCTTCGCCCCTGCACTTCGTTTCGAGAACCCACGTCGTAGTAGACCGCGATTCCGACGGTGGGGATCGTTCGGTCCGGGCTCATCACGACGCGGAGGCCGTTATCGAGGGTCTCCCGAACGATCGGCAGGTTTGACAGGGGGCCGGAGGGCGCCTCTGCCTCAGGCGCGTCTTGCGCTCCCGCGATGATCGGGGTTCCGGCCATCGCAAGGGCCAACGCGGCCCCCTGCATCCGGCGAATCCATATTCGTGTATGTTTCATTGTCGCTCCTCGAGCCAGCGGGCTCGGATAATATAGGGTCGGCCTTCCCATGGCGATGCTGCTTCGAATCGGGAGATTGCTTCGCAAAGTCCGACCCGAGGGACGACGCGAGGAACTTTCCGATCTCATTCAACGGCAGCGGAACCTCGAACCTTCGACCACTCCGACGTGCCGGGCATTGGCCATCGATCTGTTAACACTCAAGGCGGAGTCCTATGCCGCGACTCGTGAAACGGCGTCTTGCGGCCGTTGTCGCCACGCCGAAGAAGGTGACGACGGTTACCAAGGAGGCTTCTGCTGCGGTGCGTCGAGTGCCGAGGTGTTCTCGGATGGGGACCTCCTCGCGCTTCAGGCGGCGGGAGTGGAGCTCGCACCGCTCTTGGAGGCGCCGCGCTTTCGGGAGCCCAGGCCGAAGCTGCCGACGGGAGCGGACCCATGTGCGCTGCTCACCGCGGAGGGGTGTGGATTGGAGCCGGCGCACCGACCTGTGATCTGCGTGGCGTACGCCTGTCGAGGGCTGCGGCGAGAGCTCGGCGCGACCCGCGGCGCGGCGTTCGGGGCGGCCGCCGAGGCGCTCGAAGAGGGATGGGAGGCGTTCCTTGACTTGGTTGACCTCGATGGTTCGTCTCCGCCATGATCGAAAATCCGTCGGAAAGTCGGAAAAAGAAGCCGAGGCTCGACGAAAGACCGATGAAACCGCACATGACATGAGAGGGCCGCAAGCTTGATGAGATCACCGCAGAGCTTGATGAGACGACGGCAGGGCCTCACGAGGCCGCCGCAGAGTCCCGCGAGGCCGCCGCAGAGTCCCGCGAGACCACCGCAGAGTCCCGCGAGACCACCGCAATGAAAGCCGCCGTTCTCTCGATCGGTACCGAGCTCACTCGCGGCGAACTGGTCAATACCAACGCCACCTGGCTCAGCGAAGAGCTGACGACCCTCGGCTATGAGGTGATCGAGCAAGCGGTGATCGACGATGACCGCGTTCGTATCGTGGATGCCCTTGAGCGGTTGAGCAAAGACGTCTCGCTTGTCGTATCGACCGGTGGGCTTGGGCCGACGACCGACGACCTGACCGCCGAGGCCGTCGCCAAAGCTTGTGGGGTCGGCCTTCGCCGCGACGAACCCACCCTCGCCCGAATCCGTCAGCGCTGGGCGTCCTACGGCCGAGAGATGCCGAGCTCCAATGAGAAGCAGGCGGATCTTCCCGAAGGTGCGGAGATTCTGCTGAACGAAAAGGGAAGCGCCCCCGGGTTTGGCGTTGCCCTTGGCGAGACCAAGGTCTTCTGTCTTCCGGGCGTCCCCCGGGAAATGAAGCACCTCTTTTATGAAGCGATCGTGCCGCGGGTCGGCGGTGAAGTCCGCCGCACTACATATCAGGTGCACGTCCGAAGCTTTGGCCACACCGAGTCGCAGGTGGGCAATCTTCTGCAGGGGCTCGAAGAGCAGCACCCGGGCATCACCATCGGCTATCGCGCATCGTTTCCGGAGATCGAAGTGAAGGTCCTCGCGCGAGCGGAAGACGCGCTCGAAGCGGAGACCCAGGCCAAGGAAGTGGCGGAGGAAGTGCGTCGACGCCTTGGCGATGCAGTGTTCGGCGGTCGCGGCGACACCTTTGCCGGCGCGGTCGGGGACACCCTTCGGATTCGCGGCCTCACCATTGCCCTCGCCGAATCCTGCACCGGTGGGATGGTGGGCTCGATGATCACCAGCGTCCCGGGAAGCTCGGACTATCTTCTGCTCGACGCGGTCGTCTACTCGAATGCCGCGAAGACCAGCATTCTCAACGTCAGCGAGGACATTCTTCGGTGCCACGGCGCGGTGAGCTCCGAGACCGCGGCGGCGATGGCCGATGGTGCGCTTCGGGTATCGGGCGCCGACATCGCGGTGTCGATCACGGGGGTGGCCGGGCCGACCGGCGGGACCGAGGAAAAGCCCGTGGGCACGGTGTGGTTCGGGGTCGCTCAGAAGGACGAGCCGACCTTCACCAAGCATCGCCGCCTTCCGGGGGATCGGCAGCGGATTCGGACGCTCGCGTCCTACGTGGCGCTTCGGCTGATCAATCGAGCCGCGCTGGGGCACGGCCCTTCGATTCCCCCGCCCGAGTCGGAGTAGATCCGTCCTCGGGGCTGCTCATTTGCACAGCTGTGGATTAACTTCTCGAATTCACTCCAGTAACGCTGCCGGGGTGAAAAGAAGTACTGGACTTACGCTCAGTTGAGTGCCATTCAGGTGTTGTCACGTCATTTTTTCGGGGCGTTCTGTCAGATTCAGGTTCCCCGGCTCGTCCAGATACGACAGATACGAAACATGAGGCTCCCGCCGCCCCTGGCTTCATGGCGGCTCATGTGGAACGACAAGAACGCAAGCGAACACGAGGTACAGGGACATGGCGATCGATGGAAACCGCGAAAAGGCGCTGAATCTAGCTCTTGGAAGCATCGAAAAGGCGCACGGCAAAGGGGCGATCATGCGCCTCGGGGCCGGAGATATCGTCGAGAAGATTCCGGTCATTCCCACGGGGAGCATCTCTCTCGATCTCGCGCTCGGCATCGGAGGGTATGCCCGAGGGCGCATCATCGAGATCTACGGACCGGAGTCGAGCGGCAAGACGACGCTGACCCTCCACGCCATCGCTGAATGCCAACGCGCCGGCGGCATCGCGGCGTTCATCGACGCCGAGCATGCCCTCGACCCAACCTATGCCCGAAAGCTCGGGGTCAATGTCGATGAGCTGCTGGTGAGCCAGCCCGATCATGGCGAGCAGGCGTTGGAGATCGCCGATACGCTCGTGTGCTCCGGGGCCGTGGACCTCATCGTGATCGACTCGGTCGCGGCGCTGGTTCCGAAGGCCGAGATCGAAGGCGAGATGGGCGACAGCCACGTGGGCCTTCAGGCTCGACTGATGAGCCAGGCGCTCCGAAAGCTCACCGCCACCGTCAAGAAGAGCGACTGCTGCCTCTTCTTCATCAACCAGATCCGAATGAAGATCGGAGTGATGTTCGGCAGCCCAGAGACCACCACCGGCGGCAATGCGCTCAAGTTCTACGCGTCCCAACGTTTGGACATCCGTCGAATCGGCGCGATCAAAGTGGGCGATCAGGCGATCGGAAACCGAACACGAGTAAAGGTCGTGAAGAACAAGCTTGCCCCGCCGTTCCAAATCTGTGAGTTCGATATTCTCTTCGGCCGCGGAATCAGCCGGACCGGCGATGTGCTCGATCTCGGGGTGACCGACAACATTATCGACAAGTCGGGCGCGTGGTACTCCTACCAGGGTGACCGTATTGGTCAGGGCCGAGACAACGCGCGAAACTTCCTCGAGGAGCATCCCGAGATGCTCTCGTCGATCGAGCAGCGCATCCTTCAGAACCGGGGCCTTGGCGGTCCCGTCGACGAAGAAAAGAAGTCCGACGAAGAGCCCGCTCCCGAAGCGCGCAAGAAGGCCAACGGGGCCGGCAAGCGCAATCGGGCGCAGGCCTAGGCTTACTGGCGAACGGCAGTCTGCTCACGAACGGCAGTCTGCT
>JBCCZL010000248.1:0-13198 GCA_039187775.1 Myxococcota bacterium | reverse complement strand
CGCCGCCCTCTACAAGGTCACATGCCAAGCGGTTTATCTCGCGATCCTGAAAACCTCAGAGGAGGGGATCGCGAAACGCCTCGCGAACCCGCGGTACCTCGAGACTTTTGCACTGGTGATCTGGCCACAGTCTCGAGGTACCGCTGGTTCGCGAGGCGTTTCGCGATCCCCTCCTCTGAGGTTTTCAGGATCGCGAGATAAACCGCTTGGCATGTAACCTTGTAGAGGGCGGCGAGGCCCTTTCGAGCTCCGTCTTCGACCACGCGTGCTCGGACCTTTGCTTCTTGGTACCTCTCGGTCCAGAGCTCAAGATTCGCAGGTCGGGTCAAGATTCGTTCGGCGTCGCGATAGAGCCGGGCGATCGAGGCCGCGAAGCTCGCGATCTCCTGGAGGCGCGCGATCGACTTGTCGGGCGAGCCGAAGTCGACCTGGGCAAACCCAAAGTTTCCCCCGTACCCCACCTGTGAGAACTCTACCCGGGCCTTGCTGTTGCCAGCTTCCGTGAGTGCAAGAGCTCCAAGGGATCGGAACGCCTCGCGACAAAATGCAAAGGCGTAGTCGCATGTACGGACTCCCAAGTCTGCGGCAATTGCTCGCATCTCCTTGATGAGCGGTCCTCCGCCCATCACCTCCGAAAGGCGTGGCTCCCCTGCGATCGGCGGACACGGGTCGACTTCCTCGTCGCCGCCACCACGGCCCGACGACGCGCCTCCCGTGCCGGCGGCTTTGCCCTCCCCACGATCTACGTTGACTGCGTCGAAGAAGAGTTCGAGTCGCTCGAGCGGAAGGGAGTTTGGGAGCCCCCACTTCCTTGGCAGTGCCAACACAGGAGGAGCCTTCCCGCCTGGAATTACTTCGTAGGCGTCGTTCGTGTCGGATGCTGCGGCGAGCTGGTCGCGGGCATGTTTCGCTCTGTCTCGGGCACGGCGGAGTCGCTGTCGGCGCTTGGCCTTTTCACTTCCTTGATATGCGGCCTCGTACCGCCTCAGGCGCGTCTCCACGTAGTCCTCGAGCTTCGTCCAATCCACTCTGAGAAGTTTCTCGACCGGGAACGACGCCATGTTTACGTAGCCGCCTCCGAACAGCAGCAGTTTCATGCCCCCCACTCGGGTGGGTCTGCCGTCTACTGTTCGATAAATGAGCAGGGCAGCCTTGCGGTCGATCGTGGTGGCGAAACCCGCCCACGGACGCCCGCGGAGCTGCAGCACCGCAGCATTGTGAACATACGCAAGGACCTCATCGAGGGTCGGGAACGCGAGCTCAAGCTCGGGCAAGGCTCCAGTCTCGACGACTTCTGCTCGGGCTCCGGTCTTTCCGTAACCCCGGCCCGAGAACAAGCGTTTGACCGCTCGGTCGATCTTCTGTTCGATCCGAAGTTCCACTCGCTTTCGAACCTTCGCGCCCGTCCAGCGGATGCTGTGGCCCTCAAGCCGTTGATACTCCCGTGGGACGGTAAGCTGACTCTCCAACCGACTCTCCAGCAGCGCGACTACGCGGGACGGGCGTCGGAGTGCTTCCGGAGTAAGCAAGAGCTTGATGCTTCGAGTGACGTGCTTTTTGCTCACTGGTTCATCGCCCGAAACACAGCCCCTGGCCGCGTACGTTAGCTCGCGACCCATTCGGTCTTGAGAAGGCGCTGAGATACCGAGACAACAATCTGGTTGCCGGGGAACTTGCCATCGGCATCCATCCCGTCCAGGAGGAGCGCCTGTCCGCCGTCGGTCAAACGTGTCGGTCGAGCCTCGAGCGTCGCCGAGTCACCTTGAATAATCGGGGTATTTCCCGCCATCCCGCCTGCGTAGGTCCACGTCGCCGTCGCCCGAATGGAGACGTTTTGTACCCCAACCTTGAGGGTCTTTCCCGAGCGGACCTCAAAGGAAACCAGCTCCCATCGACCCTTGCCGCCGGTGTCGATCTCCAGAAGCTTCGGACTCGTTTCGGCGCGAGTGTCGCCCTCGACCGCCACGGGAAGCATAGGCATCGCGGCGCAGGCTAGCGGAGCCTACCCGACGGAAGAAAGGTCTTGCCATGCGCGGTTGTCATTTCGTATCAAGCGTCCGTGCCGGCGTACTCTCCCGCGGAAGCCATCCGGGTGGCGTCGCCGCTTGGGGCCTCGAATGAGGTTCGCACCGTGGAAGCGCGGCCGCTCGTGCTCCCGTTCTCCGTTGCGCTCACACCATCGCTCGAAGCGTTGATCGTCTTGCCGTGCGGCCTACTGGCCACGTGGAAGGAGCTCGAAGCAGAAGTGGTTATCTCCGAATCGACGGAGGCCGCGACCGAGCCCAGGGCGACCGACGTTGTCGAGTTCTTCAACCGGGTGGAGAGCGCCGATGAGATCGTTCAGACGATCAAAGACGACCCCGCGGTCCACGCCGAGCGAAAAGGGTACGGGGTTCGACCTTCGCTCGCGCGCCGAATTCTCGAGACCCGAATCAGGCTTGGCCGGTTTTCCTCATTCGATCAGATCGATGCGATCCGAGGCGTCGGAGTCGATACGGCCCACGACATCCGGCAGTCGGTGGCGCGACTGGCGACGCTCGGCGCGGTGGACAGCGCGAAGCTCACCCCGCGCGCGATCCTCCGATCGAGGGCTACGGTTGTCGCCGCCATCCCGTTCCGAGCGGACCGTACGGTGAAGGCCGCGGGGCTCGAGTTTGCGACTCTCGCGTGGCGGATCACCGTCGGAGCGATGCGGGGGGAGCCGAGTTCCGCCTTTGTGACCCTTGCGTGGCGGGATCTCCGCGCGGGGCAAGCCCAGTGGCTAGGCTCGGGCCAATGAAGCCCGCCGTCGAAGCGTCGAACCCTCCGGTCGGCCAGGTCCTCGAGTGGCGCCTCGAGCTCCCCGGAAAGAACGTGCTGTCGTCGGAGGAGCACCGCGCCACGATCGCAATCGAGCTCCAGGATCGGCTTCGAAAGCCATCGTACGCGCTTCGCGTCGGTCCCGTGTCGCCCGATCTGTACCGTCGCGTGGCCGGGGCGCTTCGGGCGACCCTCTCGCATGAACTCGATCATGTTGGCGCGAAGTCCGAGCAACGTCACGCCACCCTGTGGCTCGGCTGGCGACGCCGCAGTCCGTTGGGCCTCCCGACTCGCGGAGCCCCGAACAGCTTCAAGCACGCGCTCTGGCTCACGGACGTCCGTCTCCGTACCGGGGAGCACTTTTTTTCGCTCGATATCCGCGCGACCACTCGAGGGTATGCGCGGGTCTCCACGCGGCTCGCCAATCTCGAGGACGGGAGGGACCTGAGCGCGGCGGTGCTTCACCTTGCCGAACGCGCTTCGCTCGATGTCGCCCCGGCGTCGCAACAGGACCTGACCAAGATTCTCCAGGAAGACGCCAGTCGGGACGACCACCATCGGGAGCCCCAAAAAGAACCCGTCCCGCCCTCATCCGCCACCGAGACCGTGCTGGGTGCGCTCGGGCGGGTCGAGCGGCTCCTTGTGGAAAAGACTCAGAAGCTTGGCCGAGGCATGGTTCATCTCCGCGGTGACACGTTGTTTGCCGGACCGTCTCGCATCGCGCTCGACCGGGCGGTGGATCTGACGGACGAAGACTCGGGGTTGCTCCACGTCTCGCTTCGCATCGAGCCTCAACCCACGGCGCGCGATACCTACGAGGCGGTGCTCCTCGGCCGGCCCGATCTCTCGCCCGGCGACGTGGTGAAGATCCCGGTTCCGCCAACCCTTCCCACCTTGCGAACCCACGGCGTTCTCGCGGTGGCGGAAAGTGTACTGGGTCCGCTCGTTCGAGGCGCGGACACCGACGAAACAGTACTTCTCTACGTGCAAAGTCTGGTAACTCGGGTGACGTCCGAGGGGGGGTACTCGACGCGCCTCGTTGGCGTCGAGGTTCGAAAGGACTTCGTGTGGGATCCACCCGGGCCGACGGCCACGCGTTCCCCCGCCATGGGTGCTTCACCAGGACAGTCCACTGCAAATGCCGTGACCGGTCTTATTCGAAGAGCCGCCGATCGGTTTGTGGGCACGTTCGCGACGGTGAGCCGGACGCATGGGTCAGAGCAGTTGACGGACCTTGTGGTAGGCCTCACGAAGCGTCGAGGCGAGCGGCTCGGAAGTCGCACCCGGAAAGCTGACAAGAAGGGGACGCAGTGGAAGCGCACGGTCTACGCGACGCCCTTTGCGTGGGGAGCCTATGGCCTGGTGCTCCCGCGCTACCCGGGGACTCGGGTGGTGACCATGAAGCTGGACGAGGAGCTCGTCGACGTGGGCGCGGTGTGGGGGAACGAAGGCCCCAACGATCAGGCTGCCGACGGGGATTACTGGCTGTCGCTTCCGGCCGATGTCCCTGCGAGTCGACGTGCCCAGGAGCCCGACGTCGAAGCTTCTCCCCACCGCGGGAAAGCGTCCAACGACCTGATCGACGCCGACGGAAATCGCTCGCTCGAGGCGCGAGGGCTGGTGTTGGCGGTGGGTGACGATGCCCTCCGAGATGCGGGAGATCGGCCCGCGCACGAGGGCGCGAGCAGTCGCCTCGCGGCGCGAGGGATGCGGCTACTTCACGTCGGGACCGGGTCGGAGATCGTGCTTCGTGAAAATGGCGATATCGAGATCAACGCGGCGGGGGATTTGGTGTTGTCGGCCAAGAATGTTCAGGTCAAGGTCGAGGGGACCATGAACGTGGACCAGGGGGCCGCCACATGACGCAGTGGGCTCTTCGGTGCACGCCCATGGCGAGCGGAACTCACGCTCGTGATCTCGAACTCACCCAAACCCCGGATGGGTTCGACCTCGGGCGCGTCGAGGGCGCCGCGTGTCATGCTCAGGCGCTTCAAATCGCGTTAACCACCGCGCTGGGAGCGGACCCCTTCAATGTCGCGTTCGGGTTCGACGGACTCCGTGCAGTGGCCGAGGGTGCCGACCCCGCCCAGATGCGGGATCGGCTGCGGCTAGCGGTGGCGCGAACGCTCGCCGCCGATCCGAGGGTGCTTCGGGTCTACGATGTGCGGGTGGGCGAACGCGGTCCTGCAACCCGAACGCTGACGCTGGTGGCAGACTTCTCGACGCGCGATGCGGCGCGGCGCGAAGTTCGGCTCTCCGTCGACTCCTTGGTCGCCGAGGCCGGCCCATGACGAGTCGCCACCTCATCGATGTGTCCGACGTTGTCGCGGCTGATGAAGACGCCACGCGATCGACCGAGAGCCCGCGCTATGGGCTCACCGACGGTGGGTTTGTCCCAAAGCCGTTTGCGCGCCTGCTCGCCGAACGAATCGCGGTGGCAAACGAAGTGTTCGGCGGAGAGGTCGACCTTTCGTCGGGAGCGGTGCTTCGCAAGATCTTGGAGCTGAGCGCGCTGGAGGACGCGCGGATCTGGGGCGCGCTCGCGACCACCTACGATAACTGTTTCGTGGCCACCGCCACCGGCAACGCACTCAGCTTGCTCGGGGATGAACTCGGCCTTCCACGGCCTCACAAGCGGGCGCGCGGTCGGGTTGCACTCGTGTCGGACGGGCAGTCGACGGTGGTGGTTCCCCGCGGCTGCCGCCTGATCACCAGCGGAGGGCATCATGTGGCCACCGAGTCGACGGTCGCCCTGAATCCGGCGAGCCCGCGGGCTGAGGTCGGGGTGGTCGCGTTCTATCCCGGACCCAGCCACAACCTCGACCCGTCGGCCCCGAGCGATGACGGTGGGTTCCCTCAGCGGATCCGCGGTTTTCATCCACTCGATCCGAAGCGCCCCGAGGGCGCCGAGGCGATCGCGGTCGAGCACGAGCTACCCCTCACGGGAGGCGATCAGCTCTGGGAAGACGCGCGATATCGAGCGTTGCTACAGCGTGCGCCGCGGTCGGTCTGGACGGCGCGTGCCGTCGAGACTGCGGTCGAACTCGTGCCGGGGGTCCGGTCGGTGCAACTTCGAGATCCCTTTGGGGGCCTTGACGTCGAACACGCGATCTTCGGAACGTTCAACTTTCTCGAGCGCCTCTTTGGCACGCAGCGGGACGAGCTGAGCGTGTATCAGGCCAAGTTGCTCGTCGCGCCCACCCAGGATGCGATCGTCGATGGGATCGGCGGTCTTCGCGACGCCATCCGGGTGGCGATCGAGGATGTCCGTCCGTTGGGAATCCACCCGGAGATTCGACTGGCGACCCAGGTGCCGGTGGGCGTCCGCGCGACCGTTGGGATCCGAGGCGTGCCGCTACCGATCGGATCCGCAGAGGCGATCGCCCAGACGGAGGCGGTGGTGGCGATTCGAAAGCGACTTCGGTCTCGCCTTCGCGAGTCGGTGCACCAACTCTCTTTTGGTGACGCGGTAAGTGCGGCAAAACTGACCTGGGCGCTCATGAGCGATCCCGAAGTCGGCGATGTCCGGGACCTACAGGTCCTTCGCTTCGCGAACGTGGATTCCGCGCTCGCGACCGGGGATGCGCGGGTTGCGTTGGCCTGCGGAGCCAACCTTGAGCTTCAAGTGGACGAGATCGCAGAGTTCCTCGACCTTGTCGACGACCTCCAGATCGAGCGGGCGCGGTGACGACGCACTATTCGAAAGATCCGTTTGGGAGTGCCGCGCTGGCCAACCTCGTGGCGAACCTTCCGCCACCGCTGCGGTCCGGTGGCGGGTCGGTTCGAGAGCACCCTCTCGACCCGGAGGGTCGGGCGACCGCCCTTGCGCTGGTAACGAACACCCTCGTTCTTGTGAAGCTCAAGCGGTCGCTCGACCGGCACGGCCTTCGAGTCGTCGCAGCTGTGGGTGGAGATGTCCGCACACTTTGTTTCGCGCCGTACACTGAGCACGGCGCACTGTTGATTGCTGCGGCGCCGCGGGGGGAGGGCGCGCTGGACGAGCCGCTACCGGACGATTCGCCAACGGACGAGTCGCTGAGCCTTCAGCTCGAGTTGGCGCCCCGGCCCGATCGTTCGGACCTCGTGAACATCCCCGTGGAGGATCTTGGGGACTGGATCAGTGTCGTAGTAGCCGAGGGAGTTCTCGGAAAGCTCCTTTACGTGCTCTCGTCAGAGAAACAGCAGATCCGACGGCAGATGCGGACCGTACTCGCGGCGCGCCGCCTTGACCGCGCCACCGGGGCGACGCTGGATCGAATGGGGGCGGACGTCGGTGTGCCCCGATTCGAGGCGGAGCTTCGTTTCGCCGGTGGGGAGCTCTTTGGGCAGGCATTCGCTGATGGAATCGAGCCCGATGACGCCTATCGCGGTCGCCTCCTCCTCTGGCGTCAGTTTGCAACGCCAAACCGAACGCACCTGCTGCGGTGGCTCAACGGAGACAGCCATGGTCCCGGCGCGATGGCGAGAGCCGGCTATGTCGGTCGCTTTACGGTCGATGAAAGCGATCCGCCACTCGGCCTCGCGCTTCGGCTCGTGGGCCTCGGTGATGACGCCGCGCTCGACGGGATCCACCAGCGGATCGTGCAACATCACTTTGCGCGCCCGGGCGCGACGGTCGAGCTCCGCGAGGGGATGAGCGACGAGCAGCGGGCCGCGCGCCAGACCGATTGGGACGCCCTGCGGGACGCCTTCGAATGGCCGCCGCAAGCGCAGCTTGCGACCAAGCTCGGACGCGCTCTGCTTGCGTTTGCGCAAGTACGGGACGCGCTCGGATGGCCGTCACCGCCCAAGGTGATCCGGGCCTACGATCGATCGGAGCCCGGCTACGAGCTCGGGCTGCGCGTTGACCTCGAGGCGATCGATGACCTGGAAGCGCTTGTGGCAGCGGCCACCGACCCGGACCGGACCCTCGATGACCCGGATCTCGAGCGGCTTGTCAGGAGCGTGGTCCCCGCGGAGGACATGAGCAGCGAGGATTGGATGGCGGCGGTATTCGGGCTGAGCCTGACCCACACCGCCGGCTTGGCTTCGGTTTCCACCGTGCCTTCTCACGGGCTACGGGTGGATGGGCCAAGCGTGATTCCCCTCGGACAGGACGGCCGTGTTGAACTCACCGCCGGGGGGTTCGACGATCCCTTGGCGATCTCAAGCACGCGATGGTTTGTCGTGCCGCTCGACGCCGCCGAAGCAAGCATCGAGCCCCGGGGGCCCACGTCCGAGCTGACCGCGAAGTCTGCTGGGGCCGCGGTCGTGGTTGCCGCGTGCTTTGCCCAGGACGGCCCGCCTCAGCCGTACGAGATTCGAATCGATGTGGCTCCCGGGTCCCCTCCGCTCACCCTCCCGCAATACGAGTACCTGATGAATCTCCTCGACCGCGTCCGGCCGCTCGGAGTCCGCGTCGACACTCGTCCGATCCACCAGGAGCACGTGGACCCCGAAGGAACCGGAGCCATGCCCCTTACGGCCAGCGTCTCTCAACGCTATCGCTCGTTCGAGCGGTCGCGTTTCAAGCTCACTCACGAGCGGTCGCCTCGCTAACCTGGAGCCCTTCGATGCCCACCGACGACGAAGAGAAGGACGAAGAGAAGATTGTGCTCCACGGAACCCCACCCGGAGGGACCGTGGGTCACGCGATCAGCAAACCGAAGCCTTCGGGGGGCAAGCTGGGCACCGTGGAAGTCGAAAAGCTCGGGCCCGGAGGGTTCATCGAGGGGGATCTCAGTCCGGTGCTGGTGGCCAAGATCGAGGCGATCAATGCTGCGGCGTCGAATCTCGCGTCAGCGGCCGGATGCGAGTCCGACTGGACGGTGGGGTTCTCGCACGCCGACTGGAAAGATGGGGTTCATGTAGTTCAGGCCGAGGGCCCGCATGGATTCAATCAGCGCTTTCACGAACTTCGGGCCGACCTCAAGGGAGCGCACGGCGACATCGATACGTTGTTCAAATGCGTAAACAACCTGCGCGGCGATGCGGCAGAGGCAGTGGACGCGCTCAAGGACGAGCTGGCCGGAATGCTGAATCGGCTCGCGGCATTGGAGGGTGCCCTCGCGGATCGAGATGCTCGAATCGCCGAGCTCGAGGCACGTAGCCCAATGCGGCGGATCGGCTCGTTCGATCAGGAGATCACCCTGACCGACGAATGGCAGTTTCACAAAGGCGTTGCGCTTGATGAACGGCCCGACATTGTCGACCTTCAATGGCAGGTTCCCAACGCAAGCCACCTCGCTCGCTATCGGATTCCGGCCTGGTCGACGAAGCAGATCAAATGGGATGGCGCTGGCGATCCCATCACCGCCTCGCGCCCTCTTCTTCAGCACTATGTCTTCCATGAGCCCGACGAGCCGTATGATCTCTGGTTCGTCGTGGGCCCACAGAGCCTCGCGAATCAGTTTGCCGATCAGACAGTGACGAAGGTGCACGTTTGGGGGAAGGCGTTTGCCGGCTGACGATCATCTATTGATTGCGCTCGCGGATCCGGAGAGGCGCCACGGGATTCTTGCCGAGAGTGCCCAGCATCTTCTGGACGTCGCCTATGGTCCGTCCGCGGCGCTCCTCGGTTCGCCCTTTGAACCGGTGTACGAGCGTTTCGAACTGGGTGTTCGGGTCGCGCCGACCGGGGCAAGTCTTGAGGGGAGTCTTCAGGCCCCCGATGGTTCACCCGCGTATGCGGTGCATCTCGCACTTCGGGGGCTTGGTCACCAAACACCAGCCATCGACGCCGTGTGGCGGGGCGGGATCGTGGGCACGGTTGTGACGGGGAACCGTCGGATCGCCGCGGTGACGACTGCCTCGGCGCCACCCGAGCCGGGGTTTAGCCACCGCCGCGACCTCACGATCGAGCATGGAGCGCCAAGCTCCGCGGACGACCTTCCCCGTCACCTGCCGCTGACCGTCGCGTTGGTCGGCCGGGGCGTGGATGAGCCGCTCGCCGCCCTTCTGGCGCGGAGTGGGGAGGTTCGCGCGCAGGTCACCCAGCGAGGTGAGGCTGCACGTGCTCTTCCCGAACTGCCCCTCCGCTACCCGGTGGTGGTGGCTTGGGTGGTCGAGGCCGACCAGCTCGATTCGTTTCGTCCGGCGAACGGCGAGCCCGACACGACCCCTGTCCGCCTCGCGTACGCGCGCAGACTCTTCGCCCCGCAAGGTATCGCAATCGTTCTCATCCCGTAAGGAGCCCCTATGCCTGCTGCTCATCCATTCGTGACCGTCACCGTCGACGAGAGTGAACTCCAGAGACCCGCCCAGCGATCTCCGGGCGTGGTCGCGGTCGTTGGGGTCAGTACCGGCGGGGAGCTTCTCGAGAACAAGCCGCAGCGGATTGCCAATGAAGGCGAGCTCGACGCCCTCCTTGGCGACTCTCCCCTTCGGCGGTCGATTGAGACGGTGTTTCGTCAGCGGCGTCGCCCCGACACGGTGTACGCGGTTCGGGTGGGGGACGCGAGTTCCTACGTCGGAGGACTTGAGAGCATCGAGGCGATCGACGACATCACGGGGGTATGCTTGGCGGAAGAGACGTCGGTGTCGGCGCTCGATCGGCTTCGCGATCACGTGGAGGGAGCGTCCAGCCAAGGGAATCGCCGGCTTGGGTATGCGATGGTGCCAAGCGAGATCCTGACGCGCGGCGAAACCTACGTGGCTGACGTGGCTGCGGCGCTCGAAGACCAGACGGCGGACCCGCCGAAGCGGGTCAAGAGTTCGCTCTCGCGGATGGTCGTCGTTGCCGCTCGGGGGGGAAGCGGCGACGCGGCGGCGGCGACGATGTCGACGGTTCATGGGCATCCACCGCACGTTTCTCCGCTCCTGAAGCCTGTGTCACAGGTCACGATTCCGACCGAGCATCAGCTGACGAGCTCCGAGATCGCAAGTCTCTCGGAAGCGGGGATCGTTCCCATCATCGATCCCCAGCTCATGCCAGGTACCGGTCTCCACCTTGCGGAGGCGCGAGTGTACGGGGACGGAACCAGCAAGCTTGCCTACGTGGATGAGGTTCGAACCCTCGATGACATCGAGTTCCGACTCCGCGCGGGATTGCTCGGGACGGTGGGCGATGCTCGGATCACGCGAGCCGGGCTCACCCGCATCAAGAATCGGGTGGAGGGGATCCTCGCGCTCCGGGTACGCGAAGGCGCGATCACCGAGTACGCGGTGCACATTCCCGTGCTCGATGCGCTCGCGGTGGAGAACCGAGAGCCTGGGGACGCGAACACCGAGATGATCGAACAAGCGCGCTCCACCCGCTCGGTTGGCGTGCGTGTCCATATCGTTTACGGCCCGGCGGTCCATCGTCTTGAGGTCACGCTCGCGGTAAAGGCCGTTTGACGTCGAGAAAGGGAGACCGCCATGGATTGGAACACACGACTCGCCGTTGTCTTTCGGAAAGACGGCACCGAAACCATCATCTCGCCCATCGACTCGTTCACGCCGACGTTCACGCTGAACGCCGAGGCGATTCATTCGATCGAGCGAACCCACATTGGCGTGGTCTATTCGCCAGAGAACATCACGTTTTCCATGACCGTGAAGGCCATCGGTTCGGTGCCCGCTCAGCTGACGGCGCTCGCGATGCAAGGAGAGCGCTTTGACATCATCCTGCAGGAGCAGGACGCGATGGGAGAGGACTGGGCCTTTTCTGAGCTGGTTCTTTCCGACTGCATCATCACGAGCGCCGGGCCGACGGCTGCGACCACCGTGGGCGCACCTACCGCCACCTTCTCGGGCTTCAGCCTTGCCGCCTCGATGAGTGGCAAGGCTGGACTTGGCGGTCCCGCTCGCACCGAGCTGCCGACGAGGGGCTAGCCGCACCATGCCCGACGACGACGATTTGGTGGTAAGCGACGAGCAGTCCGATGAGTTCGTTCACTATCACCTGCCGATCGAGATCCACGTGGCTCCCGCACCGGAGACCACCACGCAGCAAGATCACTTTGACGACGATCTGCTGCGGTTGATTCCTCAAGAGATCGTCTGACCGTGCGCGATAGTTTTGTTGTCAGCACGAAGAGGCCGAGCGCACTCCTGTCTGATTTCTTGGTGACGGTTCCGCTCTTTGCGGTTTCCACCGTCTCGCTAAGCGAGCGGTTTCATGTGCCGCGAGTCGCCGGGACGGGAGCGAGAACGGCGCTCCTTACGCATGAAGACAGCTTCGATCTCCGAGCGCTCCTCGTAGGCCCGGAACGTCGGGCACAGCGCGCCGCTCTCGAGGCGCTCGCCGAAGGCGCGATGTTAGGAAGCCTTGCCGATGGTCCGGTTCCCCCGGGGCTGGTGCTGGCGACCGACCTTGGCATGCGTCTCGATCTGTATGTGACCTCTCTGGATTTCGCGATGTCCTCGGCCCGTCAGGGCGTCATCGAGGTGGCCCTCCAGCTCGTTCATGTTCCTCGACCGCGACGGGGAGGGCAGCTGTTCGAACGCGCCATGCTTGCGGTTCCAGGCCTTCAATCCAGTTTCTAGGGCATGCCACACTTGCCAAAGGGTGCAGAGGAAGGAGCCAAGGTCATGACACGGTTGGCGCTCGTGGTTTGGATCGCGGCCGTCGGAGGCTTGGCGTGTTCGAACGAGCGAATGCAAGAGCTCGAGCGGCGGCTGGAACGCCTTGAGGAACGCGGCAGTGCTGACTTCGCGCCTCGGAGCGAACTTATTGCGCTCGAGCAGCGCATCGCGGAGCTCGAGGCGCGGAGAGCGTCTGTGGATGAGGGGGTCGGGGTGCAGGACGGAGACAGGGTGCAGGACGAAAACGAGAGAGTGGCGCACTGCGTTCAAACGTCGAATCCGAACGAATGCCTCGCCGAACTCGCGCCGACCACCCAGCGAGAGTACGAGCTGGTCATCGAGGCCAATCGTGAGCTTGGGCGAGCCGACACGGCCCGACCGCTCATGCAGGCCTACATTGACCAGTACCCGACTTCTCCGAAGGCGAGTCAGTACATACGATTTCTAAGGTTCGAGGCCGCGCTCTGAGTGGTGCCACAAAGTGTCGGTAGTTTGTTGCGATAGTTGTATTTCGCTCTTCGTGGATGGTCCCAACGCCGGAGTTGGCATTTCCTTCGAAAGTTTGTCTGACGTCTCCGAGTAGATCGACGGGCGCAGCTTCGGCGCGCTGAAAAGGAGAAGTCGATGACGGAGTTGAGACGATGGCGCAGTCGCGCCAAGGCGCATACTTGCGTGTTTTTGCTGGGGTTTGCCGGCTGTTCGGCGGCCACACCCGATGACCGTACGAACGTCCAAACCGCCGCCCTTGGAGTGGAGCAGCCGATGCCGGTGGCAACGGCGGGTGAGCTCGCCGTGGCTGGGAGAGGATTCGAGCTCGACCTCTACGCAGCGAATGCGTCATCGGTGGTCCTGACCCGCGTCGACTCCGTCGGTTCCTACGAGGCGGTGTACCCATCGGGCGATGAACTCATCG
>JBCCZL010000247.1:0-13208 GCA_039187775.1 Myxococcota bacterium | reverse complement strand
TCGCCGTATGCGCGAGTGCCCCCACAGCCTCGGAGCGAGGAGTGCTTGAGGCACTTCGAGCGAGAAGTGAGGAGGTAAGCCGCGCAAACGGTGAAAGGCGCCGTGTTTCCGTAGGATTCAAACCGATCGCCGCTCTAGCAGCCTGCTACCAGACATCGACCCGCTCAGGCCACCGTTCGAAACTTGCACACCCGTCGCGGTTGAACGACGTTCGTCGCTTTGCCGCGCGAACTCGGATCGGCTAGAGCGGGGCATGGTGCGGCGCCCCCTGGCTATTCTTCTGCTGTCTGCCCTGACGCTCGGCTGTGGGGACTCGACGGCCACCTCGCCCGATGCTGCAGCCGACGCACCTACGGACGCGTCGACGCCGACCTACGGTCCGAGCGAGATCGTGGTCGCCGGACCGGAACCGGTGGCGCCCTGGAGTGTGACCTGCGCCGAGGGATGGACATTGAGCGAGGTGCATGGAGTGGCGGTCTGCCGGCCCTTCGATGCGACCGGGCCGAAGGATTGTCCCCGAGGCCAAGCCCATTTCCCCGGCCGGCCCGGCTGTGAACCGATCGGGCCCGCATGCCCGGCCGGTGACTTCGCCGACGATCTTCCGTCCGACCGAGTCGTCTGGTACGTCCGGCCGGGAGCGGTGGGGAACGGAACCGAAGCGGACCCGTTCGGAACGATCGCTCAAGCGATGCGGGTGGCCGCCGCCGGGCAGACCGTTGCGCTCGCCAAGGGCACGTATCGGGAGACGGTTCAGCTCAGCCCGGGCGTGGCGCTCATCGGTGCCTGCGTCGAGGAGACCCACGTGACGGGAACTCCGCCGCCGGGCGCGCTTGGAGTGATCCGGCTTTCCACTGGCGAAGGCCGAATCGAGCGGCTGCGAGTGAGCGGCCCCGCGGACGCCATCGCCACGCAAGCTCCGCTCGTACTCCGCTCCGTCGAGATTGAGGCGCCTGTCGGAAGCGGCGTCTACAGCTGGGCGGCCCCGGTGACCGGCGAGCGGGTGGTCATCCGGGGGGTTCGAGCGCTTCCCAACCAGGAGAACCTCGGAGGGTTCGGTTTCGAGGCGCAGGGCGGGGCCACCGTTGACTTGCGGTGGGTGTCCGTGGAGGGCACGGAGCGGCATCCCGTCGCGGCGGCGATGGGCTCGGAGATTCGGCTCGAGGACGCACTGCTTCGAAACTCCTCGACCGGTTCGCCGTTCGCGGAAGGGGCCACCCTCGTCTTTCGGCGGGTCGCGATCTTCGATGCCTACGTCAACGGGGTGATTGGCCTCCGCGGGTCGACCATCGAGGCGACGGACACTTGGATCGAGGCGACCCGCCCCCGGGACGACGGCATCGGTGCGGGCCTCGCGGTGGACGGCAGTACGGCAACGCTGGAGCGGGTCACGCTGCTCACCAATCCTCACTCGGGTCTTCAGGCCACCGGCGAAGCCGGGCGAGTCGAGGGCCGACAGGTAGCGATCCTCGATACCCGGACCTCATCGGAGCTTGGTGTGGGAATGCTCGCGACCAACGGAGCGACCATCGAGCTCGCCCAGACGAGGATCGTCGAGGCGGAGGGTGCGGGGGTGGTGCTTCAGAGCCGGTCCCGAGGCATATTCACCGATCTTCACGTTGCCCGCGTATCCGCCGGTGGCACATTGGGCATCGGCTTGGGGGTCAACGCGTCGGAGGGTTCGGACCTTCAGCTCACCCGAGCAAAGGTCGTCGATGCGGTGGATGGGCTCGGCATCCGTGCATCGACGGCGGTCGTCACCGACCTAGAGGTCTCCGAGATGGAAGCGAGCGGAGTGCTCGCATCGGAGGCGGCGTCGCT
The DNA here is from genome assembly GCA_039187775.1 of Myxococcota bacterium. GTDB lineage: Bacteria > Myxococcota_A > Polyangia > Polyangiales > JBCCZL01 > JBCCZL01. Next base: position 11,390 of record JBCCZL010000247.1, on the reverse strand, counting down.
GACCGCCCACCGGATGCTTCTCGATCGCTCCGGCGAAACGGCCACGATGATCAACGGCGCCACCGTCAGCTGGCGCGACGTTCACATCCGCGATGCGGGGGGGCGCGGGGTCCAGCTCAGCGAAGGTACCCAAGCAGACTTCGAGAACATGATCATCGAGCGGGTCACGAGCATTGGTTTGGCGCTTTACCGGGACGGGACTCGGCTCGACCTGCGTCAGCTTGAAATTCGCGATATGCGGAGCGAGCCGGACAGCGGGCTCTCGGGCTACGGGCTGTTCGTAGCGGAGGAAGCCACGGTGGAGGGACGTCAGCTCGCGATTCTCCGGGCCCGGGGGTTCGGGGCCCTAAGCATCAATGACGCCGAGGTTCGGCTAGAAGACATCCGCATCACCGATACCGCGCGCCTCGACTGTGTGGCCGATTGCGCGCCGCTCGGCGTGGGTGCGAGTGCCGTCGGCGATGCTCGGCTCGAGCTCGAGAACTTCTCCATCGAGGGGAGCGGGCTCTGTGGCGCTCAGATGGCGCACGGCGGACAGCTCTCGATTCGACGCGGCGCGGTGGCAAGCAATCCGATCGGACTGAACGTGCAGAGCGGCGTTGATCCGTCGACCGTGCACAGCGAGGTGGAGTTCCGAAACAACGATCGGCTCGTCGATGCGACGCTTCTTCCCCTTCCGATGAATCTCCCGCTGGCCCTAGACTAGAGCTCATCTGCGCAGGGACCCACAACCTTTGCCGCCGAGAATTGCTCGGTCCAAGCCGACCGTGACCCCCCGGCTTCGAGCGTTGGCGCTGATCGTCATGGTGGGCGCCTTCGGCGGGTGGGCGCTGAGCGAGCTGAGGGTGACGACGGACATCACCCATTTCCTTCCTGACGGGGGAGACCAGGAGCTCGCCGAGCTGTCCCGTGCGATCGCCGGCTCGGACCTCAATCGGACCATCACGCTGACCATCGAGGGCGGCGAGCGCGACCGGTCGGCGGCGGCGGCGCGGCGCCTTGGCGAGCGGCTGGCGGAGAGCTCTCAGGTGGCGTGGGTCCGCTTCGGACCCGACGAGGCGCTCCAGCAGGCCTTCTACGAAGCGTACTATCCGGCGCGTTTTTCGTTTCTTGCCGAAAGCTCCGCCGCCCGGGAGATGCTCCTGAGCGATGCAGGCCTTCGGCAGCGGGTGGCAGAGCTACGAGAGCGCCTGGGGCAGCCGACCGGTACTTTCGTGCGGGAGATCGCGCCCGGCGATCCTTTGCTCCTGTTTCTCAATCAGCTCGAGCGACTTCGGGCGAGTCAACAGGGGGAGCTCGATGTGCATGAGGGAGCGTTCGTGACGGCGGATGGATCCCACGGGATCGTGCTCCTCGCGAGCCAGGACTCTCCGTTTCAAAGCGCTGCGCACGCTCCGCTTCAGGAGGACATCGCGACCGCGTTTCGAGAAGTTCAAGATGAGCTTGGCGAAGAACTTCAACTCGAGCAGTCGGGAGTGCACCGGTTTGCCATGGCGTCCGAGGCGAGCATTAAGGCGGACGTCTCTCGCGTGTCGATCGCCGGCACGGTGGGCGTGCTCCTGTTTCTCCTGCTGCTCTTTCGGTCGGTGCGGTATCTGTTGTTGGGCAATGTCCCCATCGCCCTCGGAGTGCTCGGCGGCATCGGCGCCACAGTGCTCGCTTTCGAGACGATCCACGGGCTGACGCTTGCCTTCGGCGCGACGCTGATCGGCGTCGCTATCGACTACGTTGCTCACTACCTAAATCATCACACCCTTGCCCCCGCCGAGAATCCCACCGCTTCGATGCGCCGGATCTGGGCCGGGCTTCTTCTCGGCGCTCTCACCACGGTGGCCGGGCTTGCGGGTTTGGCGTGGACGTCGTTTCCGGGCGTTCGGGAGATGGCGGTGTTCACCTCGGTGGGGGTGCTGATCGCGCTCCTCGCCACGCGCTGGGTCATGCCGCCGTTCATGCCAGAAGAGCCAGTCCCGACCAAGCTTCACCGGCGGATCGCCGACGCCGTGGAGCGCGGGTTTCGAGCCCTCGAATTGCGGCGGCGATTCTTGTGGATCCTCCCGATCGGCGGGCTCTTGGTGTCCGCCGCGGGCCTTCTGACCCTCGACTGGCAGGACGACATTCGCGCCCTCAACGCGATGGACGCGGACCTTCTCGCCGAGGACGAACGCGTGCGGGAGCGAGTCGCGAAAGTCGACTCGGGTCGCTTCGTGGTGGCGGTAGGAAACACCGAAGGGGAGGCGCTCGAACGAAACGATGCGGTGCATGAGGCGCTTCGGGAGGCGGCGAGCGAGGGGCTCCTCGCCCGACAGCGCTCTCTCCATCCACTCCTCTACTCGCCGAGCCTCCAGCGGGCAAACCACGAGGCCCTCAGCGCCGACGTGCGAGAGCGGATCGATGGGGCCCTCGCGGAGGCGCAGTTCCTCCCCGAGATGTTCGGCGACTTTGCCGAGGCCCACGGCGAGGGTCCACGAATTCTGACCTTTTCCGATCTCGCCGATTCACCGATCGCGACGCTCGTGAGGCCGTTCCGCGTCGAGCTCGGTGACCGGGTGGCGATCCTCACCTTCGTGAGCGGAGTGAGCGACGAAGAGGCAGTCCGAGCGCGCGTCGAAGCCATCGATGGGGTACGCTGGTTCGACCAGGGATCTTTTCTCGCGCGCGCCTACGCGGGTTTCCGGGTTCGGACGCTCGAGATGGTCGCGGTCGGGCTCGTCCTGGTGTTCTTCATGGTGGCGGTTCGGTATCGAAGCCTTCGACTCGCGTTGGCTGCGTTCGCCCCCGCGCTCCTTGCCGCGGTGGTCACGCTCGCGCTGGTCGCACTCCTTGGGTTTGCCGCGAACCTCCTTCATGTGGTCACGCTGCTGTTGGTGCTGAGCATGGGTGTCGACTATGGGGTGTTCATGGTCGAATCGCGTACCCACGAAGAGGGTCCGACGCCTACGATCATGAGTCTGCTCGTGGCGTGCTTTTCTACGATTCTGTCGTTTGGTGCCCTCGCAATGAGCCAAAACGCAGCGATGCAGGCCATGGGCCTCACGGCGGCGATCGGGGTGGCGCTCAGTCTCGTACTCGCCCCGATCGCGTGGCTCTTGCTTCGTCGACCGTCGCCCGAACGTTGACGATCGAGCCGACCTTTGGGGTTGCCTAAGACTCGGTGATCGAAGTGGGTGGCGCTTTGACGTCCGGTTCCGGTAGGCCCTTGGCGGCGGCGTCCAGTTCTTCGATCACATACCCACAGAGCTCGCCGACGGTTCGGATTTCCCGGGCCTTATCGGGGTCGGGTCGCCGTCCAGTGATCTCTCGCAGCTGCACGAAGATGTCGACGGCATCGATGCTGTCGAGGCCGAGCTCTTCGTAGAGGTTTGCGTCCTCCGAGATATCCGCGGGATCGAGCTCAAAGGTGTCGCTGAGAATCTCGACGATCTGCGCGTAGATGGTTTCGCGGTTCGGCATAGCTTAGCGGTTCGGGATAGCTAGGTTTAGAACAGCTGGGCGGTTTAGAACAGCTGGGCAGTTTAGAACAGCGGTGCGGTGGAGGACCGCTGGGCGGTGTTGAACAGCTGGGCGGTGTTGAACAGCTGGGCGGTGTTGAACAGCTGAGCGATTCAAACGAACCTCAGTGTTCGATGGACCGGCGGGCATGGCTCGGGTACGGAAGTCATGATCAAGCATCGCGCCCCGGTGGGGCCAGAAGATCGTCGAAGTGAGTCATGCGGGGTCCTTCAAGTAGGCGGGGGAGTATAAGCTCAGCATTGTTGCCTGCAACTCCCAATCCAAGTCACCCATAGCGTTGATTTCGCGGAGGTTCTTCCTGTCGGACGGGGGAGCGGAGAACGCAGGTTCACACCCCTTGGGACGACCCCGGGTCGATTTCTCTTCACTCGGCCCCACACCCCACAAGAAGGCGTGCGGTTCGTGGAGAGCTCGGCGCAACCGTTTCGTCAGCGAGGTCACACGTTTGCCGCCACCGTAATGGAGCCGGTGGCGACCTCCGCACCATCTCGAAGAAGTCGACAATCGAACTGAGCCATCTTGCCGGCTCCCCACACCTCTTTGGCGACGGTACGAAGCGTGTCGCCCACTCGGTAAGGAGAGCCTGCGACTTCGAGCTTGCGTGCTCCAAGAAGCGCCCCGGTCGCGAACGGGACTTGGCCGCCAGCGGCCCGAAATACCATCAGCGCCGCCGCAGACTGGGCAAAGAACTCGATCGCGGAGAGCGGCGGTACCAAGCCGTCGTCGTCGAGCAGAATGAAGTCCTTGCCGATGGTGACTTGGGTCTCGATTTGTTCTTCGCTCGCCGAGATCACTTCGTCGAGAAGGAGCATCGGTCCCCGATGAGGGATCCGCTCCAGCAAGAACTCGAGGTTTATCGGTTCTTTCAACCCGCCGTCGTTTCGTTCTGGCCGACCGCCGCGCGGTCAGAAACGGTGGTGTTCCGCGCGTGGCGCGCGGCGTGAAGCGCGGTCTCCCAGAGGCCGCGGGGATCTGCGGTGGTCCGGGTTCGCCCGAGCGCGCGCTCAAGGTCGCGGGCGATCGCGGGAATCGCTTGGACGCGCTCGCGACGGCTCAGGGCCTCGGCGTCCAGTCGAGCGGGGTCGAGGGGAAAGTCTTCGAGACGGGCGAGCTCGCCGAACTCGCGGGCCCGTGCTTCGCCGAGGTCCCGAAGGGCCGCCAGGATGAGCTCCGTCAGGAGTTCGCGGCCGGTCTGAAGATCCGCTTTCATCGCCGCCATGGTCGCCTCTGGGGAACGGCGCGCGAGCAGGTCTTGGTGCTTGTCCGCGAGGGTCGAAAGCGGAAGCGGGAGCGGGATAAACGGGCGGCCTTCGCTGGCCGGTTCGGGCTTCAGCGTGGCCCAGCTTCGCAGCGTTCTCTGCGCTCGGGCGTTGAGGGCGAAGTGAGCCTCGCCCATCTCTCGAAACCGCGCGAGCTCCTCCTCCGGGAGCCGATAAATGTCCTGGACGAAGTACTGGCACACGAATGCCCAGTAGTGGAAGAAGTCCCACCAGAGCTTGGCGCCGAGGATCGTGCCGTGCGGAAAGATTGGCCCGTTCTGCGTGAGCATCACGCAGGCCGCTTCAAAAATGGTCAAAAAGGTGCGGTCGAGCTCCCGCGCCGTCGCGGGATCAAAGGCGTCGCGAAGGTCATCGCCGATGAGCCGGCAGGTGAACGAGTTGCTGAGGGCGATGAAGTCGTTCCCCAAACTGTAGAGGGGGTCGACAAACACCCCGGCTTCGCCGACGCACGCCCAGCGGTCTTCCGACAACACCTGGTGAGAGGAGTAGCTGTAGTTCCGCATGACACGGAAGTCTTCGAGCGGAAGATCCGCGATCCGTTGGTAGACGGCGGGCTCGTGGGTTCGGACCCACTCGCGAGCGAGCTCCTCGGTGCGGAACGTGTCGAAGTCGTGGCTCTCATCGGCCACGATGCCGATGCTCGTATGGCCTGTCGAAAGCGGAATCAGCCACAGCCAGTAGCCGGGTCCCATCATGTGCACGGTAGAGAGCCAGCGATTCTGGTCCACATCGCGGCCATGCCACGCGGTGACGTCTGACGCGACGACCTCCGAGATTTTGACCCGTTCGGCGACTCGGAACCATGCCGCACTCGGCCGGTGTTGGCTGGCCTTCTGGAGCCCGAGCTGTCGCTGAAGAAACCGGCGACGGCCGGTGGCGTCGACCACCCACCGGGCCTGAAGTGAAGCGCTCTGCTCGCCGATCCGATAGTCGATCCGGTGTGGAGCGTCCTTTTTGGCGAGCGCGATGTGCTCGATGCTGGCGCCTTCGAGCAGGGTCACGCCGTCGGTTTCATTCATCGCTCGAAGGTCGTTTTCGAACTTGCCTCGGTCGATCTGAAACGACGGGGCGAGCGGGAACTCCGGGGGCCCGATCTCGGGGCGATGCTGAACCGGAGCCTGGTTGTCTCCGCTGAAGAAGCGAAGGCCGTTCTTTTCGAGGTGTTCGGATCGAAGATACGCCTCGAGGCCGAGAGACGTCGCAAGGTACTGAGACCCGAGCTCCACGCTCGACTCTCCGACCTTGTGGCAAGCGACCGGGAGCGGTCGTTCGGTGCGCTCGAGGAGTGCGACGCGGGCTTCCGGAAGTTCCCGACGAAGCTGCCGGGCAAGGCAGAGGCCCGCCATGCCGCCACCGCAGATGACGACGTCCCACACCTCCGCTGCGGTCTCCATCAAGTCCCAGGGATAGGGCTTTATTGCAAGGAGGGCAATGCGTGGACACCTCTTCTCTCTGAGGCTATGACAGATGGGATGAACGCAGTAAAAACCGTGGATATCGCGATCATTGGGGGAGGTTTGGGGGGCAACCTTCTGGCGCGCCAGCTCCGGCGAGAGGTGCCTGAGGTGTCGGTGGCCCTCTTCGAGCGAAGTCGCGAGCGCTCATACAAAGTCGGGGAGTCCACCGTCGAGATTGCGGCCCACTACCTCGTGGGCCTTGGGCTTTCGACCTATCTCTACAAGGAGCACCTCCCGAAGAATGGCCTGCGGTTCTTCTTCGATTCGGAGGACCGGGCGCTCGAGCTTCCGGAGATGAGTGAAATCGGGGTGAACTCGCTTCCTCCGTATCCGAGCTTTCAGCTGGATCGCGCGCGCTTGGAACGCGACCTCCTCGAGATGAACAAAAGTGCAGGAGTCGACGTTCGAATCGGCGCGCTCGTGCAGAACCTCGCGCTCGAGCGCGACGGTGCAGCCCACACCTTTTCGGTACGCGAAGACGAAAGCGAGTCTTGTTGGGAGGCGCGATGGGTGATCGACGCCACCGGCCGCGAAAGCACGATTGCGAAGCAGCTCGACCTTCGAGTTCCCGAAAAGAACCATCGCATCGCTGCGGCCTGGGGTCGCTTTCAGGACGTGGTGGATATGGACGACCTCCCCGCACCGGAATGGCGCGCGCGTGCCAAGCACACCTCGCGGGTGCTCTCGACCAACCACTTTTGTTACCACGGCTACTGGATCTGGTTCATTCCGCTTCGCGAAGGGCTCACTTCGGTGGGAGTGGTTCAAGAGTCGAAGGACTGGAACGTCGCCCGCCACAAACCGGAGGGGTTTTTGTCCTTCCTCCGGGAGCACCGAGCGATCGCGTCGCTTTTGCCCGACGCCAAACTGGTGGACCTTGATGCGTTCACGCAGCTCGCGTTCCGCACGAAGCAATTCTTTAGCCCCGACCGCTGGTGTCTCCTTGGCGATTCGGCAGCGTTCACCGACCCGTTCTACAGTCCCGGTTCGGACTTCATCGCGAACGAGAACGACCTCATCACGGATCTGGTGCGGCGCGACATCGCGGGCGAGGCGCTCGCCGAGGTCGTCGACCTGTACGATCGGTTCATGCAGTACCGGTTCGATACGACGCTGGTCGTGTATCAGGACCTCTATCCCGCGCTCGGGAGCTACGAACTGTTCCGGGCGAAGGCGTATTTCGATACCGCGATCTACTACAACCTGCTGTTCGACTCCTACGCCGACAAGCAACACACCAACCCGCGGTGGATGCGCACCACGCTCCGAAAGCGAATGTATGGCTTGGAGATGATGTCGAACTTCGGACGACTCTTCCGCGCAGGGGCCGACGAGATGCTCCGACGCGGCACCTACTATCGAGGGAACGCGGGGAACGCCCAGCTCGAAGGACGAACGGCGTTTGGGGTCCTGGCGGATGTGGGCCAGGGTCGTCATCGCCGCGAGATCGCCGAACGCAACGAGGCGATCTTCGCCCGTACCGAGAAGATCCTGCGCGAGGCGCTCGACCAGGATCCGACCGGCGTGGAGGCGTTCCTGCCGAGCCATCAATCGTCCCCGGACGTGTTTTCTTCGCTGGCCGCCGGATGAGCTCCACGCCACGGCGGGTGGTGGTGACGGGAACGGGGGTGACCTCGCCCGTGGGTCACTCCGTGGCCGAGTCGTTTGCCGCGCTCCAGGCGGGACAGCACGGCGTTCGTTTCATGCCGGAGTGGGACTTTCTTCCTGACCTCCACTGCCGCCTCGGCGCGCCGGTCGAAGGGCTGGACTTCAAGAAGATCTATCCGCGAAAGAAGCGCCGGACGATGGCTCGGGTGGGCTTTTTGGCGGTCCACGCGGCCGAGCAGGCGGTGGCTCAGGCGGGCCTCGAAGAGGAGACGCTCCGGTCTCCGCGGACCGGGGTGACGTTCGGATCCACGAGTGGAAGCGGAAGTGAGATGGAGGCGTTCAGCAAGCCCCTGGCCTTTGACCACACGATGCGGGGGCTCGAGTCGAACTCCTACTTTCGGCTCATGACCCACACCGCGGCAGTCAACGTCGGGTATTACTTTCGCGTCCGCGGTCGCATCGTTCCCACCTGTACTGCCTGCACCAGCGGATCGCAGGGTGTAGGCACCGGCTTCGAACTCATCCGGCACGGCATCTCGGATGTCGTGATCGCTGGCGGCTCGGAGGAGCTCCACTACACCAGCGCGGCGACGTTTGACCTTCTTATGGCGACCTCGACCCACTTCAATGAGCGCCCGGACGAGAGTCCCCGGCCGTTCGACAAAGGTCGCGACGGCCTCGTGGTGGGCGAGGGCGGTGGCGCCTGCGTGTTGGAGAGCCTCGAGCACGCGCGGGATCGTGGGGCCACGATCCTTGCCGAAGTGCTGAGCTACGCGAGCAACTGCGATGGCTCGCACCTCACCATGCCCGACCAGCAGGGGATGGAGGCGGTGATGCGACTGTCCCTCGACGGCGCGGCGCTATCGCCGAACGACATCGACTACGTGAACGCCCATGGGACCGGCACCGGGGTGGGGGACGTGACGGAGAGCCAAGCCACGGCTGCGGTATTCGAGCGGCCCATTCCGTTTTCGTCACTGAAGGGCAGCGTGGGCCATACGCTGGGGGCCTGTGGTGCGATCGAGGTGGCGTGGTGCATCGCGATGATGCACGAGGGGGTCCTTCTTCCGACGCGCAATCTGACGGAAGTCGATCCCGAGTGTGGCGCTCTTGACTATGTGCGTGAGCCCCGAAGGACCGTTCCCACGTTGGTGATGAGCAACAACTTTGCGTTTGGCGGAATCAACACGTCGTTGATTCTCGGTCCACCGCCGAGCTGAGCGATGCCGCGCTGGCTCCGAATCGTCTTTACCGGACTGTCGTTCGGGATGTTCTTCGCGGGCAGCATGGCGTTCGGCCTGCTCTTCGCGCCGTTCCTGCTGCTCCTTTCGCTCGGCAATCGCCGGATGGTGCGTGACTTCTGCACCCGGTTCGTGGGCTGGGGCTACGGAACGTTTCTCCTTTGGATGAAGCTCACCGGGCTCATCGGCTACACCCGGGTGCCGTTTCCGAAGGAGCTCGAGGGCAAGGCCTATGTGCTGGTGGCCAACCACCCGACGTTGATCGATGTACTCTTTCTTCTTCACTGGTTTCCTGGCCTCACGTCGGTCGCCAAGGCCGCGGCCTATCGTTCGATCATTCTTGGGCCCCTCCTTCGAAGCACCCACTATCTTCCCGGCGCCGGAATGAAAGGGGACGACGAGCCCACCGACTCGCACATGCCGCGGGCCCTTGAACGGATGGTCGCGCATTTGGAAGCGGGTTATCCGCTGGTGGTGTTCCCGGAGGGAACACGGTCGAAAGCGACGCATCTCAACCGGTTTCGGCGCGGGGCGTTCGAGGCGGCGGTTCGGGCCGAGGTGCCCTTGGTGCGCGTGTTTATTCGCTGTGATCCGCTGACCTTGATGAAAGGTCGTCCGTTCTGGGACGTCCCGAAGAGTCGCGCGATGTATCGGTTCGAGCGCCTCCCGATCATCGACCCGCGGGTGGATGGACGAAGTGGCGCGGAGCTTCATCGGGACGTCTATACCGACTTCAAGGAGCGTTTCGAGGAGTGGCAACGCGGACAGGAGAAGTCGCCCGCCGCGCTGCCGTCACCGGTGCCCGAGGAGCGTGCGGTCGAAGGATCGCCCACCTGACCTCATCCCACAGACCCGCTATAGTCGTGCCATGACCAGCGAAGCGGAATCGAGAGACTCGACTCCCCGGGGGGTGCTGGTCCCACGGGAGCACACTGAGTTCTATGGGGTTCCGTACTACGACGAGGAGCTCGACGTGGCGCAGAGTACGGCCCATCGCCTGATGGTTCACGAAACCTCCGTGGTCCTTCAGGCGCTCGCCGCCGAGGCCAAAGTGCTCGTGCTTTCCGATGAGCCCATTTGGTATCTGCATCCGGAAACGGACGAGCAGCGGGTGTATTACGGGGATGTGGTGCTTGGGACCGCGGAGGACAGCAAGCGGATCACCGCCGATGAACTTGCCTTGGTGATGGAGGTCGTGACGATCAGTGATCGTCGAAAGGAGCTCAAGGACACTCGGTTTCAGCGCCTCTTGAACGAGTACAACCGCGTACCCGAGTTCCTGATGGCGTTTCCGGAGATCGAAGATCCTCGGGCGTTGGTCCTTTGCCGCCTTGTCGACGGGGAGTATCAAGAAGAGATCGTGGGCCCGGGAGGCGTCGCCAAGTCGGCTGCGATTCCCGGCCTCGCGTTCCGCGTACTGCCCCGGGACCGTTGGGTGGCCGGCTACAAGTTCGACGTCGAGTACCAGGGAGTCCCAAGGCCTCGACTGGCGGGTGAGCGAGCGCGAGCCGACGAAGAACGAGCGCGAGCCGACGAAGAACGAGCGCGAGCCGACGAAGCACGAGCGCGAGCCGACGAAGCACGAGCGCGAGCCGACGAAGCACGAGCGCGAGCCGACGAAGCACGTGTCCGAGCGGATGCACTTGCGGCGAAGCTACGAGAGCTCGGCGTCGATCCGGAGAATATCTGAACTCCGGTTAGGTTTGCTCGGCTCACAGCCGAGTGCCAGCAGAGGCGGTCGGTGCTCGGGGCGAGCCCCGATTCGGAGTAGTCGAAGTCTTCCAACGGGAGAGTCAAAGTGTTGGGCGAGATCTGTCCGCGTCTGCGAGTAGGGCTAATCACGGACGGTCATTCCGCGTAGGCTTGCGGTTGGGGCATATGCAATATGTCGTCGCACACCATGTGGGCCGCCTTCTCGAAGCGCGGGTGTTCGCGCTGACCACCGCGGCCGAGGCCAGCGCCTACCTCGATGAGCTCGCGCAAGAGATTCAGAAGATCGAAGGCCAGCCAGTGCTGGTGGCGGACCATCGTCCCGTGTTGGTCTATCCGCCCGAGGTGACGGATGTCCTGGTGTCGGCATTTCGCGTCAATAACGCCCTCCTCGAGCGGGTGGCGATCCTTGTTAGTCCCGAGAACGCGCTGCTTCAGCTCCAGCTCGCCCGAGTCGTGCGGGAGGCGTCGGGACCGAAGCGCAAGGTCTTTCACTCCGCGGAAATGGCGATGGCCTTCGTTCGAACCGACCTCACGCCGGAGGAGATTCACCGGGCCAATGCGTTTCTCGAGGAGGAGTTGGC
>JBCCZL010000246.1:0-13232 GCA_039187775.1 Myxococcota bacterium | reverse complement strand
CGTCGTTCTGGCCCTCGCGGTCCCAGTGGAACTGAATCTTCACGCGCCCGTGCTCATCGGTAAAGATCTCCTGCTTCGAAGGGCCGACGACGGTCGCAGTCTCGATCCCGCGAACCGTGGGCTTAGGCGTCTGGCGCGTCGGCCGATAGGGTGTTTCCGCAGGAATCGCGCGAAAGCCGTTCGAGTACGTGCCGCCCCCCGTGACCCCCGCCGTGAACGACACCGTGACCGAAGTCAGGAGATATTTTGCGTTGAGGTGGTCATGCGGATGCTTCATCAGCTCGAAGACCCGTCCAGGCGCAAAGCGCGTCACGCCGCTTGCACCGTCGAGCGTGGTCTTGTCGCGCTCCTGACACTCTCGCCGAATGGTCGCCTGTACCTTGGCGTCCTCCGCCATAAAGGCCTTCTTGTCGGGGTCGTAGTCGGAGAGCGTCGGCGGCACCCTATCGTGCTGGAAGTCCTCACGCACCGGGCCGAGCGCGGCCCCATCGACGTCATCGCCCGAGTCGTCTCCCTCCTGCTCTTCCTCGATGCAAAGCGTGGGTCGCGTCCAGTCGTAGTGACGAAGGCTGAGCTTCGTCGGCCGGAGGGCACGGTGCTGCTCGATCCGCCGCACGACTGCACGACCGGTGACGGAAGTCGTCGAGTCGAAAGCCACCAGCGCCCCATCATCACCCTCGATTTCGGGATAGGCCGCCGGATCGTCGGCCAACACCATCAACTCGGCGGCGCCGTTCTGCTCGAACCAGTACGCGATTCCTTCTTCCTCCATCAAGCGCTGACAAAAATCGAGGTTGCTTTCGTCGTACTGCAACCGGTACTCGCATACCGGATATTGCCGATCGAGCCGCTGCTCGACCTTTCGATCGAAGTCCGCCAGCCGCGACTCAAGGACCTCAGCGAGGATCTCCGGCACCGTGAGGTTCTGAAAAACCCGGGTTTGGCGGCCCTGCGCGAGAAGTCCCACAGCGGCGGTCACATCGACCATCGCGGACACCTTGCCCTCGAGCACGACCCCATCGTCGATCCCAGAGACGATCCCACTATAGAACACGATATCTTCACCGCGTTCGAACTCGATCGTGCAGCTTCTTCCCAGCAGCTCGCCGGGGTCCGCGTCAACATCCACGGTCGTGAGGTTGAGGCTTGCGACGACCGGCATGTTGAGAGCATCTCGGATCCCGGCTTCTTGGACGTCCCACTTGACTGAGGATCCGTCGCACTCGAACGAGCACAGCACATCGATCACGTTTTCGTCACCCATCGACTCTTCCTTTCAGTCCTCGACAGGCCGCTACGCAAGCGGCCAAAACCAAACCTCGCGCGACTCGTTGCGCGGGTCGTTGTACGTGAGCGCGTCTCGCGCCCACTCTGATTGCAGCGGCTCGGAATACGCGGCCGCTCGATACGTGCGGACCCTGGCTTCGCGGACCCAGAGGTCAATGTGGTCGCCAACCATACGTTTCCTCCCGTGAGCATCCTGGCGAGGGAAGCAATCACGAAAGAAGATGATGCCGCTCATGGTCTGAAGGGCGAGCTTAGCCATCTCTACATCCCGAAACCGCAGCGGCCGGTTGAGGCGGCGTCGGCTGGAGAGCCACCCAGCGAGGTGCTCGGCGCCGCGCGCATGTCCGTGCCGACAGTACGTGCCGTCGTAGGTTCGCCGATTGACCTGAATCGTTCCCTCCGCGTTGAATGCGATGCTCATCCGAATGGCACACTGATTCCTGTAGGGCTGAGTGCACGGCTTCGGGTCCCGCGGATAGCCCGCGTAGAGCCCATCGAGCGACGGCAGGCTCATGGGTCGCCTCCATCCTGGAGATCACGCTCTACGAACGCACGCATGGGCGCGCCGGCGAGCGCGGCGGCAAGACAGCCGTACTCGAAGGTCTTGCGATGCTCGAACGGCTCGCATCGGCCGGCACGCTCGAAGGTTACCGAGGTCCGGCATCCCGGCGCCAACCCCCGATCTTTGGGGTCGCAGGGGAGGCTCGCCGGCGTCGGGTTCCCAACGGCAACCCACTCGTAGAAGACCAAGTTGCCGCGCGCGTCGTAGCGACGGGTCGCCTTCCAGGGCGAGGTCTCGGGAGCGCCGCTCGTCACCTCGAGGACCTCCTCCGAGTTAGGCTCCACCAGACCGTCAACCCCTTCAACGCGAGGAGCCGGTGCGCGGTGGGTGGACCGCTGATCGATCGCCCCGTCACCGTCGGCATCGATCTCGAGCGTGAGCGTACCCTCGTCTTCGTCTCGACGCGTGGTCCGCGTGTACCGCTCGCCCGTGCTCGCATCCAGGCACGAGACCGTCTCGCTACTCGAGGTTCGACCAAAGTCTCGAGTCAGGCCCTTCGCCTGTCCCGCGGTGCGCTCACGGCAAGACCGCACCCAGCCTCGGTCGTCGTACTGGCACTCCTGGCTCCAATAGGGCTCCCACCGGCTATCGACTCGCCGCTCTTTGTCGATTCGACACGCCGTGTTCGGCGGCCAAGCAAGCGTGCGCTGGCAGTCGCCGGCGCAGACCTGGCAAACCCCCCATCCGTCTGGACACCCAGGTGCATACTGAACGCCCGGGTCGCATCGTTCGCCCGGGTCCAGTCGACCGTCGCCACAGCGCGCAGGGTCGATCACGGGCGCGAGGGTGGGCGATGGCGGCGTTTGCGGGCGTTCGCATGCACTCGGTGCGAACGCTGCGAAAATCCACGTGGCGACCTGCCAGGCAGGGGCGTGACGCGGGCCGGATCCGGGGCGGACACTCGTCGACATCGCTCAATGTCCCTCGGGTGCGAAGCCTCCCGAGGACTAGGCCGGGGGATCGGCTGCTTGGATGCCGTCTGGCTCGAACGTGAACGTCACCTTCCGGAACGCGATCTCCACGATCTCGATCGGCGGGTCGCTGACCCCGACCGACTCAGCGGCCGACTGGCTGACGCCCACGATCCGCGCCTGCTCGAAGTTCACGGTGTAATACTGCTCGTACTCACCGTCCCCCGAGGGCGACGGTCGATAGAAGGCGAAATGACCCTCGCATTCCTCTGACTTGAGGAGCGCTTGGATCAGGAGGGGACTCGTCTTGTCAATGTACTTGGTGATGGAGATCGGGCGGTGAATGTGATCCCCCGAAGGTGTCCCGTCCTTTTCCACGGGCCGGTCCAGCTCCCAGTTGTAGGAGGTACACTCGATCGAGCCTTCCTCCCCGGTTCGGGTTACTCCATCGCCTTCGATCGCGCTGCCGTTTGCCGAGAGCGTCAAGTGAACTGCCATTGCCATGGGATGTCTCCTCTTGTGTTGGGTGGGCCACGCACGGAGCGTGGAAAGCCGATGGGCCTGAGATGCTGAGATGCTGCCTGTGCACGGTTCGTGCCAAGCCGAGGATCCACGGCGTGGGCCCCGCTGCCAAGTGCGAATCGCGAAAGTGACGACGAGCGTCGTCATTTCCTGACGCAGAGGGTCGCCGAGAGCGTCGTGACCGCCCGGGACCGCGAGAGTCGGCTGAGCGAGGGGTCGGCGATACTTGGCACGGTTTCTGCTGCCACTCGGGGTGCAGACCTTAAACCCGTTCCGCGCGGCGACTGCGCGCGAAGGAGACCCGACCATGGCCATGACCGTTGCCCTGACACTCAGAATCGACGCCGAGGAGATCGAGGTGGCCGGCGAAAGCCGAGAGATCGACATGGATCGCGAGGAAACGATCGAATGCCTCAGCTTTGTCAGTTCCGCTCACACGCATGGGCAGGGCACGAGGCCGGGCTTCAGTCTCCACGACGACGCGCAGTTCGATCCGATCCGGATCACGAAGCGCATCGACTCTGCAACGTCGTATATCGCGAAAGCGTTCTTTCGACACGAGCAGGTGAGCGGGACGTTCCGTTTCTTTCGTCCCTCGGCCGAGGGCGACGGTACCACGGAGCACTTCTTCACGATGCAGTTCGGCAACGCACACATCGTCGAGCATGAGATCAACTCACCTAACGCGCTTAGTCCGACACAGGCCAATGAACCGCCCATCGAGAAGGTAGGTATCGGCTGGCGCAGCATCTCGTACAACTACGAACGCGGGAACCTGGAGGCCAACCTCATTCTCGGCTAGCTGGACGATTGCCAACCGACTCTCAAACAAATACGCTCCTGATCAGTCTCGACGCATGCCCCGATCTCGACCGTTCTCCCGTCCTTCAGTCAGGCTTCTCGCATTGCTCGCCGCACTGACGGGCTGCAAAGGAGGGGATGTCTGCACTAAGCCGGAGCCAGCAAACCTATGGGTATCGGGCGCCGACGACATGAACCTCGACCCGGAAGGCGGGCCGCTCCCTACCCTGGTCCGGGTGTACCAGCTGAGCAGCCTCGGCGAGCTCTCTCGCGCCTCGTTCGCGGACATCATGGGCAACCCGCAAGCGGTGCTTGGTGACACCCTTCTCGGCACCGAGGAAATCACCGTTTTCCCTGGGAAAGCGGCGTTTCGGGCGTTTGAGCGAGCGCCTGGCGCCAACTACGCGGTCGGCGTTGCGGCGGTGAGGCAGCCCACAGGAACATCCTGGCGCGCGGTGCTCCCTCTCCCCAAGTGCGGCCGCGACAGCGCCCAGCCCATGTTGCGATTCTTCGTCGAGGGATACTCGATTCGAGGTACTGTCGGGCGCGAAGGCAATCCAGAAGGCTGCAAGGACGAAAACGCCGAGTGCCTCCGCGAGCGGGCAAGCGAGGTGGGCGGCTAGTCGGAGGCCACCGGAGTCGGGCATCGGAACATGAGCACACCCCCGAGAGTGATTTGGAGCGAAGGCCTGCTGCTGACGCCTCAGCACCTGCAACAAATGGAGCGCGTCCAGGCCGACCAACTCGCCTCCCGCGTCGAGTCGTACCAGTCTGAGCCCTGGGGCGTCCTAGCCGCCGAACTCGACCCCACGGCACTCGATTCAGGGACGGTCTCGATCCTGCGATTCGAGGGGATACTTCCCGACGGCACGCCGGTTTCTTTCGATCGCAATTCGGCCGAACTCCCCGCCACGCGTCCGGTGGAGGGGTATTTCGAATCTCACCAGGCCGTCCTCGAGGTGTTCCTCGCGCTACCGCGAACGCAGGAGACCCGGAGCAACGTCGGAACGAAAGGCGGGCCGACTCGGTACTTCGGTCGGTCGGAGCCTCTCCACGACCGTCACGGCCAGGCAGAGCCCGTCGATGTCCAAATGGCGGTTCCCAACCTGCAGCTCCTGTTCGGGACAGAGCCGCGGCAAGACTACGCGGCCATTAAACTCTTCGAGTTGAAGCGTTCCGGGACGGGGCAGTTGGTGCTTGCCGACGACTACATCCCGCCGTTTCTCAGAATCTCGGCCTCCGCAAACCTGCGCCAAATGCTCGAACGGCTCCTCACATCGATGAATGCGCGTCGAGGAGCGCTCCTTCAAGACGTTCGGCATCGAGACGGGACCTCAGCCGAGTTCACGACGACCGATGTGACTCGCTTCCTGCTGCTGAGCGCGATCAACGGCAACATCCCTGTCCTCAAACACATGTGCGTCGCGGGCGACTTCAGCGCAAAACAAACATACCTCTGCCTCTGCCAACTCGCGGGCGAATTGGCGACGTTCTCGGCTGAGTTCGATCCGAACGACCTGCCAAGGTTTGCGTACGAAGACCTGCGGACCACGTTCGGGACGATCATAAGCGTCATCGATGGCCTCGTGAAAGCCAGCATGGAAGCCCGATACGTCGCCGTCCCCCTGCTGTCACAGGGCGACGGTCTCTATCTCGGTCAGATCGATGATGCGAGGTTCGCGCGATGCCGTGAGTTCGTCCTGGGCGTGAAGTCCGTCGGCGCGCCTGCCGAAATCGCCTCGACACTGCCTCGGCTCACGAAGCTCGCAAGCGCGACCGATATCCAAGCGCTGCTGTCGTCGGCGACGGCGGGTGTTGCCCTTCACGCCACCGCGAAGCCACCCGCAAAGATCCCGACACGTAGTGGCACCGCGTACTTCACGGTGAGCCCCGACAGCGAGTATTGGCGCGCAATTCTGATTGAGGGGCGCGCCGCCATGTTCTTGCCTCGTACATTCCCACCCGAGGAGACCGAGCTCCAACTCTTCGGGGTGCTGGACTAACCCGCACCATGCTCTCGAGCCACCGAGCCCCATGGACCGCGTAAACGAAGTCACACGAGACGCCCTTTCCATCGTCGGCCATATTCGATTCGCGGAAGAGTCGGCCCTCGGTGAGCCCGCTGTGCTCCAGCGGAAGCTTCGCACGCTCATCACCGACGCGATGCAGCGCGCCTCGTCTCTTGGGTTCTCGCAACACGACGTGCAGGACATCGGCTATGTGCTCACCGCCCTGATCGACGAAGTGGCGCTCGGCAAGGGCGGAGCGATTCGAGAGTACTGGCTCACTCACATGCTTCAGCTCGAGCTGTTTCACAGCAACGTGGCAGGCCAGGAAGTATTCGATCGACTGCAAGTCTTGCTATCCGACCCAACCCGCGTTGAGGTCCTCGAGGTGTACTACCTCGCCCTCCTCTTCGACTTCAGGGGAAAGTTCCGGGTGCGGGGCGGCGAAGCCGAACTGCTCGAACTCACGGAACGCGCCCGAGACGCGATTCGACGGAGTGGGCGGCACGCCGAAGTCGCACTCTCTCCGAATGGCGTAGCTCAAAGCAGTGGCACCGGCGGCCTTCGCCAGAACAAGACCCTCCGGTTGGCGGCCTTTGGAGCACTGGGGGTATCGGTACTGCTGTACATCGGCATGACGATTTCGCTTTCGTCGAAGGTGGGCGATCTCGAGGAATCCTTCGAAGTCCTGAGGGAGGAGATCGAGTAGGAGGATCGACTTGCTCAAGTACCTCATCGCGACGATCGTCTCACTAGCCGCCTGGATAGGGTGGTGGCTGCTGCAGGATACCGTTCCGCTCTGGGCGCCGATCGTCATCACGGTTCTGGCCATCGCGGTCGTCACCGCGGTCGTCATCGTCGCGCGCGTACGAGCCGCACGAGCGGCGAAAGAGCTCGAGAACGCACTGTCGGCGCAGGCCTCTTCTCTCGCATTGAACGCGAGACCAGACCTGCAGCCAGAACTCGAAGAGATCCAAGGCGAGTTCGAAAAAGCGGTGAAGGCACTCAAGAGCTCGAAGCTCGGCGCCGGACGCCGCGACGCTCTCTACGTGCTGCCGTGGTACCTCATCATCGGTCCGTCGGGCTGCGGCAAGACGACCGCGATTCTCAACTCCGATCTTCAGCTGCCGCATATCCCGGCTCAGGGGCGCGCCGTGCGAGGAATCGGCGGCACACGCAACTGCGACTGGTGGTTCACCAACGAAGGCATTCTTCTCGATACCGCCGGGCGTTGGTCCACGGAGGACGAAGATCGCGAAGAATGGATCGGGTTCCTTGGATTCCTCAAGAAGTACAGGAAGCGGAAGCCCGTCAATGGGATCATCGCAGCGGTCAGCATCGCCGAGCTAGGCGAATGGTCTCCGGAGCGAGTCGCGGAAACCGCAAGCAAGATCCGAACCCGAATCGACGAGGCGCAGTCGGAACTGCACATGTCCCTTCCCGTTTACGTCGTGTTCATGAAGTGCGACCTCGTCGCTGGTTTCGTCGAGACCTTCGGAGGTCTGACGAAGGAACAACGAAGTGTCGTCTGGGGTTTCGCTACTGCGCTCGACGACAAAGGTGGCGTTGCGGCACGGTTCGATCGAGGTTTCGACGAGCTCATGACCTCACTCGAGAGCTTCACGATGCGCCGGCTCGACGACGACCGGCGCCAAGAGGTTCGGCACAAGGTCTTCAGCCTTCCGCAACAAATGCTGGGTCTGAAGGACCGACTATCCGAATTCGTGGAGAACCTCTTCGAGGAGAACGTATTTAGCGAAACCCCGATGCTGCGGGGCGTTTACTTCGTGAGCGGCACGCAGGGTGAGGGGCGACCTTTCGATCACGTGCTGCAGGGACTCTCTAGGGGTTACGGCCTCGAGGCGCTTCCCGAAGATGAGTACGTTGGAGAGAAGAAGGGGTACTTTCTTCGAGACCTGTTCCGCAGGGTCATCTTCGCAGACAAGGATCTCGCGCTTCGCAGTGCCGTAGAGCTCGTTCGCCAGCGCAGACTCTACTACGCGTCGATCGCTTCTTTGTTCCTTCTTTCCGCCATACTCCTCGTGGCGCCCGCCGTCTCTTGCATGGGGAACCGAAACCTGATCGATCGAGTTGCGAATGCGGGAACCGAACTGGCAATGGATGTCGAAGACGACCCCGACAGAGTCCTGCCACCGCGCGCTTTCATGCCCTTAGTGGAGGAGATCGAAACGCTGAACCAATACGACGACGACGGGGTCCCGGTGAAGATGGGAGCCGGTCTCTACACCGGCGACGAGGTGCTCGGCAGCGCACAGGCGTTTCTGGGTACGGTCTTGGAGGAGAACGTATTGGTCGGAGTCTACGAAGAAGACGTCGCCCGACTTGCCGAGTTCGGACGAACCTACGCCAACCGACCGAACGACATCCCTTCGCGCTCCGAGTACATCCTCTATTGGGACCGCCTGCGGCGGCACCTTCTCATGACGGGGCCGAAGGACCCCGCGGAGCCACGCATTCGTCGTGAGGTGGCCGAAGCGCTGGCAGCCGACCTCGCCGCACGCTGGGCCGAGACCGCGAGCCTCGAAGCTGAGGGTGACCGAGAAGAGGCCGGGGCGGCCGCGCAAGCGTACGTTTCCGCGCTCGACGCACGACAGACGAAGGGGTTTTCGCGCAACCGCGAAGTGGTCGACAGTGTGCGCAGTGCCCTGTCACGTGTGTCGGGGATCGACCTGACGATCGACGGCCTGATCCGACAGTACAAGAACGCGGCACCCCCGATGACCGTGAGGCGTCTCGTCGGAGCGGGAGCGCCCTCACTCAAGGGGTCGCGAGAGGTGCGTCCCGCGTTCACACGGAAGGTCTGGGATGCACATCTGAAGGAACTCTTCTCCGGTGATTCCGACGAGCTGCTCGGCGAGATGTGGGTCCTCGGTGACTACGCGGTGAGGGCGTCCGCGAAAGCGCTCGCGGACCCAGATACCTATCGTCAGCTAGTGCGGTCTCGCTACCTCGAGCGCTACATCGATGAGTGGCGCGAGTTCATTCGCGGCCTACACGTCGAACCAGCCAAGGGAGAATCGGGCGACGTGCGAATCCTCGAAGACTTCACGCGTGGACAACCCCCGCCTCTCGGTCGCCTGTTCCGCCAAATCGACCGCAACGTCGACCTCCGAGGCGACAAAGGCGCGGCCGAACTCGTTCTCGATGCACTCGGTCAAGAGCGCCCGAAGTCTGACTCTCGGTACATCGACGAAGACAAAGTGTATCGCGCGTTCGAAGGCTTCCTTCGCTTCGGTATTCCAGAGCCCACCGAGGAGGGAGAACCCCCGATTCCGACTGGTCTCGACGCGTACCAAGAGCAGCTCGTCTACCTGCGAGATGCGATCTTGGCGCAGCAGGGCGGCGCACCCGACATCAGACTTCAGCAAGACCTCCGTGTGGCGCTGGCGAGGGCGAAGGGACTCGTCAACGAACAGGAGGTCGGTTGGCGCCCCGCGTTCGACTCGATCCTGCTTCCTCCTATCCGGTACGCGATCAAGGGGCGCTGCGTCATGGAGGCTCTGGTCGCCGGCCAGGCGTGGTGTGACTCGGTGAAAGCGCCTTTCGACGCGACCATTCGAAACGGTTTTCCGTTTCGATCGGGGCAAACCCAGATCTCGATGGCCGACTTCGCGGCCTTTTACCGCCCGAACGACGGCGCGCTTTGGTCGTTCTACAACCAATACCTCTCTGACGAGGTTCCGCGGCGCGGTTCGACCTTCAGCGCAGGAGGCGCGAGCGCATCGTGCTCCGACCCCGTCTACCGTGCGTCGCTGGTGGAGTTCCTGAACGAGTCATGGCGGATCACCTCGTCGATGTTTCCATCAGGAGCCACTGAACCCCGGGTCGACTTCGAGGTGCGAATCAAGCCCGCACCGAGTATCGCGCGGCAGGTTCTATCGGTCGGGGGCCGCTCAATCGACTACTACAACGCACCCGAAGCATGGACCCGGATGTCTTGGCCGGGCGAGGATCCCCCGGCCGGGGCGAGACTCGAAGTTCGCGGAGCAACTGGACTGGAGGAAACCATCACGCCCACGGGAGACTGGGGATTCTTCCAGCTCCTGGCGCTCGGAAGCGCGCGGTCATCCGGTTCGACCTTTACGGTATCCTGGAACGTAAGCCAGGCGGTCGACGTGCGGATGGACTTTCGATCGATCGGTCCCTCCCCGTTCTTCAAGCCGACCCTCCTCGGGCTCTTCCGATCGAGTGGCGCGGTCGCGCCGCGCGAGATCGTGATCGGAAACGAGGTGTGCGGGGGTGCGCCATGAGCCACATTGCGTTCTTTGGTAAGGTCCCGTCTGCAGCAGACTTTGTACGCCGCGGCGTTCAAGGGCCGGTTCGAGACTTCGAAAACTGGTTTCACGATGGGATCGCAGACCTACGGGCAACGGGTGCCAAGGCAATCCCGGAGCCCCTCGGGTTCCTGTGGCCTCACCCCGCGGGCACCGTGCTCGCTTGTGCTGCGCCGAGCCAGGACCGCATCGGCCGGACTTTTCCGAAAGTGGCTGTCAGCGAACCAAGGAGCCTCGTCGGCCTACCCTTGGCCCACAGCCTGCTCGCTGCGCGCCGCTTCTGGCGAGAGGCAACTGCCGCGCTCGAGATCTCCGAGGGCACGGAACCCGACGCCGTGGCGAACCGAGTCCGGGCAGTCGACGAGCCTAGCGCAGCTGACGTTGCGGAAGCCGCGAAGGTACTTCAGGCGTTCCTCGACGAAGAAAGCGTCGGCGCGTTGGAACAATCCTGTTTCGACTCCCACGAAGACGCTTGCTACGCCTACCACACGCTGCAGCTGGCGACCCGAGAGGCGCCACCCTCGGAACCAAGGGTGTTGGCGTGCCCAAACGGGAGCACCCTCGACTGCCGAGCCTTTTGGGCCGAAGCCATCGACCGTTCGACCGGCGGTCGACTCGCGCTCCCGCTGGTTTGGGGTTCCAACTGGGTCTTGATAGCGCTTGGCCGGGCACCAGCCTCGATGGTCCGGTTCGCGGCGGGACTCGGCGGTCGAAGCCAAGCCCTTTGGCCCTTGGTGACCGACCGTGACGCGGCACGATCCCGAGCGAGGTCTGCACTCGAGGGTCGTGGATGGCCCGGCGCGGAGGACACTTTGAGTAGACTCATCGACGCCCTCGTGCGTCTCAGGTCCTGAACGCCATGAGTTCCGAAGCCGCCACCGCCATCGATCGCTACCTCGCGCCCATCTCTCCGGAGGCCCCTGCCGGAACCGAGCCCCGCGAGGCGCGTGCGGACCTCAAGGATCAGGTAGGTTCCGCAGCGGTCGACTGGTCGAAGGTCGCCGAGCGTGCCGGGACGGAACTGACGACCGCTGGGAAAGACCTCCAAATCGCCTGCTACTTCGCTTTCGCGCGCCTCAATTCCGACGGAATCGCGGGCCTCGCCGAGGGCCTCGCCGTGCTTGCCGGGCTGCTCGACCGCTACTGGGAAACGGGCTTCCCGGCGGTCGAACGAGTTCGCGTCCGCGCCGCATCGATCGCCTGGCTGTCGAGCCGCGTTGCCGCCGAGCTCGAAGCCACCCCCCGAGAAGCCACCGATGCGGTTCGCGCACGCGTGACTGAGTCGCTGCGTGCACTCGAGGCCGCGGTGTCGACGCGGTTCGACGCGGGCGCCGTTGACCTTCGCCCCATGCAAGCTGCGCTTGGCGGCGTCGAAGCGGCTGCGTCGCCGACCCCAGGAAGCGAATCCGAGTCGGCGACACCCGAAGAACCGAGTGCAGTCACCGAAGATCCTTTCGCGGCTCGTCTCCGGGCGCTCAAAGAGCCCTTCGCGCGCGCGATCGACGCTGAAAGTCCGGCGGGCGAGAACGCGCAGTACCACCCAGAGTACGAAGCCGCGCGGGCAGAAATTGACAAACTCGGGCGACTCGAGGCTCACACGGTCAACTGGGCGCTGGTTCACGAGAACACACGAACACTGCTGACCGAGCGTACGAAAGACCTGCGCGTCGGATGCTACTTCGCCGTCGCGGCGTTCGAGGAGCGAGGGTTCGCCGGGCTACTCGAAGGAATCGCCGCAATCATCGCCATGACGGAGAACTATCACGCTGACGGCTTTCCAAAGGGGCGCGCTCGCCCGAGCTCTCTCCGATGGTTCGTTGAACGAATCGCCGCCATTCGTGAACTCGCACCGAAGCCGGAGCACGCTGACGACCTCGAAGCCCTCGAGCACGCTGCCAAGGAACTGACGACCGTCGTGCAGGCGACGTTCGATGCGCCCCCACCCTCGACGCGTAAGCTCCGCGACGCCATCGAGCGACTGCGAAGCTCGATCGCAAGCACGGCCAAAGCACCCGAGCAACCACGGAAGCCTGAGGTCGCGCCTACGTTCGAGCCTTCGGCAGGGACGGCCGAAACCAAGAAGGCGCCCGTGTCTGACGCAACAGCACCGGCGAAACCCGCTCCGGCACCTGCAAAGAAGAAAGCGCTCGCAGTCGACGACCCCGGCGATGCGCCAACCGATCCAGCGCAGGTCACGGGGTATCTGAAAAAGACCGCGGCTGCTCTTCACAAGGTATCGCGCACACTGGTCGCAGAGCAGATCGGTGACGCGACGGCCTACCGTATCGCTCGAGTTGCCCTCTACATGTACATCAAGCAAGCGCCGCCAGTTCGTAGCGGCGCCGAGACCCAAACCGATGTTCCAGCACCGGCGCTTGCGCAGGCGGAGCGCTTCGAGTCACTGCTCGAGGCCAAGAACTGGCAGCCGTTACTCGCCGAGGCGGAGGGCGCGCTGAAGACCGCACGAATGTGGATGGATCTTCACCGATTCGTCTTCCAAGCGTTGGTCGGACTCGGGCACCAGGACGCCGCGGAAGCGGTGCGCCTCGAGATCGCGAACGTGACGAGTCGGATGCCCGAGCTCCTTGAACGCGCGTTCGTCGACGGGCGTCCTTTCGCCGATCCGCAGACCCGTGAGTGGATCCGCTCTTCGAGCTCGGGTCCGCCAGGGGAAGGACGGAAAGATACCGGCGGTTCCGATTCGGGGGACGGCTTGGAGGACGAGCTGGCGGCAGCACACAAGCTTGCGGTCGGCGGGAAGCTCGAAGCTGCCCTGGACAGGTTGAGCGCGCTTGCGGAGTCAGAGGCGGTACGGGGTCGCGATCGCTTCCGGGCCAAGCTGGCGATG
>JBCCZL010000245.1:0-13310 GCA_039187775.1 Myxococcota bacterium | reverse complement strand
GCCGTTTTACCGATGGCAACGTTCGTCCCACGAACCGGGTGCCGCCCAACCTTCGTTGCACCGACGCCTCACTTCCGGACCTCTTGGCATCTGGTTCTGAGGAACGTTCGACTCCGTTGATCATGCGTCGATATCCGAAACGAACCAGACCCCGTGAGGAAGACATGAGGACAGTACCCAGCATCACGTGTGGGCGGTGCGCGAGCCACGTCTTCCGCCTTATTGCGACTTCGGCTCTCTTCGGAGGCCTCGTTTTTGGCTCGGCAACCCCGGCGGCCGCGGATGATCCACGGCCGTGGCTCGAGCAGCAGGTCGATCTGTCCTTTGGCATCGGAAACACTTTGGTTCCGCAAGTCAGCTACCAGCTTCACTTTCGGTTGTTTGGGAACGACGTTCGACTCTATCTTGGCCCCGGGGTGCGCGTATTTGGCACGGCCGGAAGTGGCTGGCGCCTGGCGTCCGAAAACGCACCCGGCG
Source organism: Myxococcota bacterium (assembly GCA_039187775.1). Classification (GTDB taxonomy): domain Bacteria; phylum Myxococcota_A; class Polyangia; order Polyangiales; family JBCCZL01; genus JBCCZL01. The sequence goes on along the minus strand of JBCCZL010000245.1, from coordinate 12,833 downwards.
ATAACTTCCTCGACGGTGACTCGAGCGTGGACGCGATCGTGGCCAACGATGTCTTCGTCGGTTCGATCAATCTCGGGGTCTACCTCCGGCTCGCCCTTGGCGACCACTGGGAGATCGGAATCAATACCGACCTGATCGGCATCAGTTTCGGAGGAAGCACCAGCGGGACGTTTATCCGGGATGGAAATGGTGAAGTCATCCCCGTCGATGACATCCAGCCGGCGACCCTGAGCGTGTTCCCAGTCAGCGGCTCGTACAACACCGAAATGCTCTGGGTTGGCTACTACGTGGTCCCAGAACTGATGATTCGGGCAGGTTTCCTATTCTCCGACTACAAGTATCGGATTCCAAGCGGGAGCGTGTCTGATCCACGAAGCGACACGTTCGAGCGAATCTACCCGATGGGCCTACTCGGTATGACGTACACCCTTCGCTAAGCGTGCGGCTCGCCACCTGCTTCCGCGTGGAGCGTAGTCCGGCCGCCACCGGACACACGCCCTGACCGCAGGGATCTTGAAGCCCCCGGATCCTCGGGGCGCGACCAGGGTCCGACCCTTGGTTTGCGCGCTCGATGCATATGGACCTCCGTCGGCCTCGACCGGGACGCCGGCGCAGTTTGGTTAGGGCGTCGGAAGGCGCCAGAGGTTCCCGTCGCCGAAGTTCACCCAGAAGAGTACCGCTTCGGACAGGAATAGGCTCTCCACGGTGTCTTGGTTGGTCGCCAAGGTCGTCACATCGCCGCCATGGATGGGCCTCACCCGCACCGCGCCGTCCCACTGGCTCGTCCAGTAGATATGGGTGCGGCTTACTTGCACCCCGACCACCGGGCCGCGTTCACCCCTGGCGAGCACCTCGGGCAATCCTCCATCCTTGGGTGCTCGAAACACGTTGTCGACGTCTCCGCCAGGCCCGTGCCAAGAAGACCAGTAGACGAAGTCCTCATCAACCGTGAGAGCTCCACTCAAATAACCAGTGTCCGGAGCAACAAGGTCGGGAGCGGCGACGTCGCGTGGCCCTCCCTCACGGGCAATTCGCCAGAGTTGGTCGTCCGCGCCGAAGAACACATGGTCCGCATCCAGGGCGACGGGGCGCCCAACGTGTCCACTGTAAACTCGTTCCGCAAAGCCCGAGGCGGTATCGAGGCGCCAGAGCCCACGACCGGTCCCCCCCACGACCGTGAAGAACACCTCGCCGTGGTCAACTGCCAGACCTTCGGTAGGTCCTTCGGTTTGCCACACGCTCTCCGCTCCGCCCGCAAGGAGCGGCGCTCGCCAAAGCCCGACGTGTGACGTCCAGTATACCCAGCGCTCGTCCAGTCCGACGAGGAGGGGCCGCGACTGTTCCTGGGCGACCACATCGGTCGGTCCTCCGCAGATGGGTGTGCGGAGAATTTCGCCGTCAGTCGTCGTCCAATACACATGAGTGTCGTTGGCGGTCACCCCATAGGCGCTCTCCCATCCCTCGGCGAGGACCTGCGGCTCATCGGCGCAAGTGGCTTCCACGACGACCCGTACCTCCCCATCGGAAGTTGCATCAGGAGCGGCGTCTTCGAGTTCTTCTCCAACATCGGCATCGAGTGAACCCACCGAGCCGTCTGGGTTGCGTTCATCCACGCGAAGGCCGCTTCGAGCGCCGCAACCCAGAGCCAGCACCGCGCCAACGTATACCCACGACGGCATTGTCTTCGGCATTGTCTTCGGCATTGGCGACCGATGAGCAAGGCGCGTTCCACACCGTCAAGCTGGCAATCGTGAGGGGGTTCGTGTCAGCTTTGGCGTGTCGATGTGTGTCATGCGTGCGCTACGGTCCAATCCGTGATTCGACGCACAGGGCTGCCATGGTTGGAGCTGGGCAGCAGATCGGTATTCCTGGCTCGAACGCGGACGGTGTGTCGCCGTTCCACCATGCACGCCAGTGGCCGCTCACGGAAGTGGCGCTCTTTCGTTTATAGTGGGCGTAAGGGAGAGAACCATGGATGAATGGCGAACCGCACTCAACTTCAGCCGATGCCACTCTTGGCGTTCCATTGCGTACTCCGCGTCGCGCATCCCGTCGTATCCGGGAATCTACGTGTTCACTCCATCGGTGGGACGATTGCGCGACGGAGATGTCCTCTATGTTGGACGCACCGACACCACGCTCCGAGACCGACTGTGGGGCTACATCACGAATCGCAACCGGCACAAGGGCGCTCACTTCCTTCGGAGCGAGGTCCGTTCCCGGGGTCCGCAGAACGTGTTCGTTCGCTGGGCCATCTGGGGCGATCCTCGAGAGTATGAAGGCGAGCTCATCGCCGATCTTGCACCTTGGTTCAATACGCGCTTCGAAGCGTTGCGCATGAACACCTAAGGAACCAACTGCCCGTCAGGCCAGACGGGAACGATGCTCTGCGTGTCGAGCCGCACGACCCCCATCCTCCAGGAACGACTCCGCCAAGCCTGCGTCCTCGCGCGACGCACCTCCAAGTGTTCTCCTCCGGAGAGCACAGTCGAACGAAGTGGCGGCCTCACTGCACCCGCTGCTTCAGCTCCGCCACATGACGACGGCTGACGGGCAGCGGTGCCTCGACCCCGCGGAGAACCACGTGCCAGTTCCCGTCGTGAGCGTTGAGCTCCTCGAGAAACAGAAGATTGACGATGACCGAGCGGTAAATTCGAGCGAACGGCGGCGACGGCACACGGGACTCCCACGCCTGGAGGGACTCCTTGATCTTCTGAACCCGCCCACTCGCAAGATGAACCTCGGTGTAGTCGCGAACCGCGCGCAGAAACACGATGTCGGACAGGCGCGCAAACACGATGGAGGTCCCGCGCTGCAAACACACCCGCGAGTCGAGTCGCATCGGCGTCTGCTCCCCGACAGTAGACCGCGAGGGGATGACAGGCGCGGGCCAAGGGCTCGGTTCGACGCCAGGGGATCGCACTCCCAGTCGTCCGAGGGCGCGGTCCAAATGGCGTCGCTGGACCGGCTTGACGAGGTAGTCGAGCGCATTCACCTCGAACGCGCGCAACGCATGATCACTGTGTGCAGTCACGAAGATGACGTGCGCGGAACCCTGCACCCTTTCCATCACGTCAAACCCGGTACCGTCCTGCAAGCGAACGTCAAGGAACACCACATCTGGTGATGCCGCCGCAATCCCCTCGGCGGCGGTCTTCACCGAGTGCGCCTCCCCCACGACCACCACATCTCCTCGCTCCGAAAGGAGGTCCTTGAGAGCAACTCGAGCAAACGGCTCATCGTCCACGATGAACGCGCGATGCGTCATGCGCGCGTCCTCCCCGCATCGGCACGTCGTTCTCGGAGATCATACCTCACACATGCGATCACGCGATCCCCTTCTTCAAGAAGATCCAACTGTCCCGTCTCCGGATAGCAAGTGGCCAACCGCTCCCGGACCAGCCGGAGGCCCGTACCGGAAGATTTGGTCGAGGCGTCGTCCGCGATCTCCAACGATCCCGTCAAGGATCCAGTATTGACCACCTCGAGTGTGACCCGGCCGTCATTCGCCGTCCCACGCACTTCCACATACCGCACGCCACTATCGCGCGAGCCGTGCTTGACCGCGTTCTCGACAAGGGGCTGAAGAAGCATACTCGGCACATCAACGGAGGCCGCCGCGTCGTCGATGTGCATGTCGAAGTGTAGCTCACCGTCGAAACGGTTTTGTTCGACGCGTAGATACTGGAGCAAGAACTCGATCTCTTCGTGGAGCGGCGCGGTGTCTTCGCCACCCGCCTCGAGGGCCCGGCGGAGCAAGGACGACAAGTCACGAAGCATGTCTTTTGCCCGCGGTGGATCGACCTGGACAAGACCGATGACCGAACTCAACGAGTTGAAGAGGAAGTGTGCGTTCAACTGCGATCGAAGCGCCTGGAGGCGCACTTCTTGGGAGTGTGCCTCGCTCCGAAGCAGCCGTTCACGGGTCCGACGGAAGGACTCGGCAAAGCGCGCGGAGTGGTAGATATAGCTCCAGCCGAGGAACGTGATCGCGTAGCCGGCGGTGTAGGAATATGGGATGTCGTCGATAAACTCAGGACTCTGCCAACTCGTGCTCGCGTACGCGATATAGATTGCCCCCGCGCAAGGAATCGCGGCCACAATGGAAAGGCCCGCCGAAACTCCAGCGAGGCGTAGCTGGCTACGGCGACTGGCGAACCAGCGGTCGGGCAGTCGGTCGTAGACCACTCCGAGGAGCGTGGAAAGCCCAACTCCGAGGACCAGGAAGAGGAAGAGGAGCCCGAGCTCCTCGGCCAACGGCGCTTGCTCGCGCCGGAGGTCGTATTCCACCCGAGGAAGTGCCGCAACGCCAATCCAGATCGACCATCCCAAGACCTGAGTCACCCAGAACCGTCGTGTACGAAGCATCGGACTGACGGAGAGGCTAGCGGACCTCGTCCGCGCGACGAGTCTTTACAGCGGTGAAACGTGGTTAATCGCGCCAGGCGCCTCCAGCTGATCGACTGGGTTGGCGATATCGCTGATGTTGACGAGGACCGTCCGGCTGAAGTCCATCGCCAGGCGCGGAGCGTAGACCACCCCGGCAACCTCGAGCGTCGCGATCGTGCCGGAGGTGGGCATCAGGCTCTCGACACGGGTCGCGGTCGTTGCCGTCGCTGGGTCCGCAATCGCGTAGTACTGCCACGCCGGAGTGCCCAGCATGATCGCATCGGTGGTCGCATCGGTGATAGGAACCAGCGTTTCATTGTACGCGAGGGTGAGGAGCTGACCGCCAGGGCCGATCGCCAGCTCACCGGTGGTTGGCTCACCCGTCAGATCGCCGAGAGCCACCCGGTAGGTGGGATCGAAAGCCTGCGCGGCGGGGTCGAAACGGACAAGACATGGCGGGAACGTCCCGGGAGTGCCCAGCCGATACCGCGCAACGGTGCGCGCACCGTTCGAAGCATAGATCCAACCATCGTCCGCGAGGACAACGCTGGTGTTGCTGTTGCCGCCGCAGGTCGTGGTCTCCACCACGTTGACGGCGTCGGTGTTGACGTCGATCGACACCATCACAAGGGTCTGGGAGAGAACTCCGGTGGCCATGTCGCCGTAGCCCCCGGCCGCCACGACCCGGTCACCCGCGCGAAGCGCAGGAGAAAGCCCGAATGTCTGACCCGGCTCGGGGGCCGCGGAGTCGAACGACAGCGTAGTCGTGATCTCCATGGTGAGAGGATTCCACACCACCACCTGGAGGTTGTCGACGTCGATGTAGTAGCCCTTGGTGTCGGAGACAACTTGAAGGAGCCCCGGTCGAGCCGAGATCGTGGCGATTCCGAGGCCCATGAAGCTCACCGTATTGCCGCGCGTGAAGGTTCCGTCTTCTCCAATCTCCCAGCGAGTCACCTCTGGGGCCTCACCGCTACCGACGAATAGCGTTCGCCCATCTCCCACGCAGGCTGCAAACGGAGGAAGTGAGACCGTTGCTCCAAGATCGATCGTCTCGGAGCCGTCGAGCGTGGCCACCACCGCGGCGTAGGAAGACGGCGCAGCACCCGGTTGCGGAATCAACCCGCAGATCACGAAGCCGTTGTCTCCGGGCATGGGCCCCGAATCTGCATCGGCCGCGTCGACGTCGCGCGCGTCGACATCCGCGTCCCCCGCGACCGCGTCGACACCGTCGGCGTCGGCAGTTCCGGCATCCGCGTCGGGAGCGGCCCCCGGATCGTCGTCACCGCACCCAGCGACGATGCACACACTAAGAAGGGCCAAGATGATGACGTGATGCCGTTCCCTAAGCTCGATTCCCATGACTCCCGACTCTCCGTGATTTGGGTCCGCCGTCACCCTAGGCACGGAGGGGCACTGCTGAAAGTGAGAATCAGTTGCGACAATAGAATTCTGGCGAACGTGTCGACGAATGGTCGGTCTCCGTCGACGAATGGCCGTACTGAAAGGTCCCGTACCCGAAGCCTGCCGACCAAGAGGTTCGCGAGCAGGTGCTCAGCCAAACGCCCGAAGCCATGATGAGTGCTTGGCCTATGGCTATAGTGTGGCGTTGGGCATGGACTTTACATCTCGTTTGCTTTCGCTCTTCGGCCTCGATTTCGATATTCCGATCAGTACCCGTGGGGATTCGTTCAGTCCCATCACGGACCGTCTCTACGTCGGGGTTCGTCCTCGCGCGGAGGACATCAAGGAGCTCCGGGGCATCGGGATCACCCATGTGGCCAGCTGCCTCGAGGACGCCCACCTAGCAAAGCTCACGCACCTGAACGGGACCTTTCGATGGCTCCAGATCCCGCTCCGCGACAGCATGAACGAAGACATCGCGGCATCGTTTCCGACGTTCTTTGAGTTTGCGGCTCGCGCCTATGGAGATCCGTCGAGCAAGCTGCTTGTGCATTGCCAGGCGGGAGTCAGCCGATCGGCCACGCTGGCGGTGGCCTGGTTGATGAAGTCGCGGAGCCAAACGTTCTTCGACGCATTTGCTCAACTACGTTCAAAGCGACCAGGGGTGCTCCCGAACATTGGCTTCGCGTCTCAGCTCGAGCGTTTGGAGCACGCGCTCTATCCCGACCGAGTGGCCACCCGCGAGCGCTCGTCGCTGGCCCGATATCTCTCCGAGGTGTGCAAAGCTCCGGTCGAGGTCGAGCTTCTCGAGGAGCTCCTCAAGCAGCATGACTTCCATGCCCCTGAGGCCCTTCGCGCACTCTTCGATGGAGAGATCCCTCGCGTCGTCCAAGGTGTCCGCGCCTGACGCCTCGCGCCACACACGGCCCAGTTCTCCTCGCATCCACTCCCGCAGCGTGCAAGTCGCACCGAGTCACGCGACACACATTTCGCGTTTGGGACAAGGATCATGGCGCCCTCTAAGTCACGGGCGGTTCCAGTCGCGAGCAAAAGCACTCGACCGACTCTGTTCCGCGCCAAATCCCTCCCAAGCCTGCCGCGGTCTACCTTCGACGCGTTACAACGGGCGCCGCCCGAACGTATCGGTTGGCGATCGCCTCCAACAGCATCCATCGAGCCAGGGCGTCAAAACTGACGGGCATCATCGTCGTTCGACGACGATCTCGTTTTGCGGAGGCGACGGGAGGCTCGTCCTTGCCTTTCGCATTCACCGCGGCGCGTACCAGCGTCCACCGAAGCGAGCCGAAAGCGCCTCTGCCGAGCGACTCAGAGACGGCGCGGAGCTCGCGGGCTCCCGCCCCGACAGTGCCCGGAACATGCGAGAACAAACGGACAAACAGGCCGGGCGATTCTCCCGGCGCGGGAGCAACCACGGTATTGATGAGCACGATCCGGTCGACATTCGCGGCCTTCATCGCTGCTTCGACATGATCGAAGTTGGCGGAGAGGAGCGCGGAGGGGTCGTTGCTCGTCTTGGTGACTCCCATCGCCGTGAGCACCGCGTCGGCTCCCGAAAACGCGCGAACTAGACCGTCTCGATCCGCAAGCGACGTGACCGTCTCGATCCGAGAACCGGGAGGCACGTCGGAGACACGCTCCGGCCGAGACCGAACGACCGCGGTAAACCCGATTCCTTCAGCGCGACACACTCGAAGAATGCCCTGGCCAAGGCCGCCGGCCGCACCGATGACCGCGACATGAGTCGGAAATGGGTTGCTGGGAGTCGGACTCATCATCGAGCACGCCGATCACGCGCGATGGCTCGAGGGTCCCACAACTCGGCGGAGTCCGCCTGGGTTCTTGGTCCCGGGCTCGGGGTTCGCGTGGCTCGTTTCCGGAAGCGACTCGGCCGCGGGCATCGCCGAACCCGCCGCGAGCTGCACCGAGGCCAAGAGTAGGCACACTGCGGTGACCACGCTTCCAAGAGTTCGAAGGTGGTTCCACCACGTCCACACCCGCCCATAGGTCGTCCAGTACGCGTGGCCTTCGGCGCTGGTGTGGGCGAGGCCGTCAAGCCGCCGGTTCATCGGGACATTTCCCGCGGCGGTGACCACGAACACGAGGAGGAGATAAACGATGGCGGCCGCCACCAGGAGCACGCGAGTCGAACCGGTCACCGAGAACCAAGCGTAGACGGCCAGCGCCCCGGTCGCCGGCACGAGCGCGAAAAAGAGCGCAAGAAACACGGATCGGAACACCGTCCGGTTCAGCTGCTGCATCGATTCCATGCCCCCCGCGGGCGCCGCTCGGATGAGTCCTCGCATCACGAAGTCGGAGAACGACTGAAAGACCCCGCCGACGAGCGCCGACGCCAGACCGAGACCAAGGCATACGTAGACCAACCCGCTCACGACCAGACTCCGGTGCTGGCCGCATCCCGCGCGTACTCGGCAAAGTCCTTGGGCTTTCGCCCGAGCGCGCGCTCGACCCCGTCGGTGACCCCTGCGTTTCGGCCATCGAGCACGGTCGCAAAGAGATAGTCGAGCATCCACACGACATCTCTCGGTGCACCGGACTCTTTGGCTCCAGCCACAAACGCATCGTGGGGGACCTGGGTGTAGCGGATCTCGCGTCCCGCAGCCTTGGAGAGCTCCTGGGTGACCTCGGCAAACGTCAGCGCTCGGGGCCCCGTGACCTCGTAGACCGCGCCCTCGTGGCCTTCTTCGGTGAGCGCGGCGAGGGCGACGTCGGCGATGTCATCGACGTCCACGAACGGTTCCGGCACATCGCCGGCGGGAAGCGTGATGTTTCTGGCCCGAACCATGTCGGCGAAGGCCCCTTCAGAGAAGTTTTGGTTGAACCAACTCGCGCGAACCACCGTCGCGGGGATGCTGCTCTCGAGGACGATGCGTTCACATGCCTGCGCCTCTTCTTCACCGCGCCCGCTCAAGATGACTAAGCGTTGGACGCCCTGACGCTCGGCCTTTTGCACGAGGCCACGAATCGCATCTCCTGCCCCGGGCATCGCGAGGTCGGGCGCATAGGTAATGTAGATCGCGCGGACGCCTTCCAAGCAGGCATCCCAGGTGGCCTCGCGAGCCCAGTCGAAGGCGGGCGTCGCCGAACGCGAGCCGCGTCGGACAGGCAGGCCTCTGGCCTCGAGGCCCTCCGCCACCCGGCGCCCGGTCTTGCCGGTCGCGCCGAGTACAAGGGTGAGGTCTTGGCTGAGGTTCTTTTGGCTATTCATCGCGGTTCTCCTTTGCCCCCGTCGTCGATCGCGGGTGACAAACAGAGCATGATCTGAAGGCTCGATGGATTCTTGGCGGGTCGCGCCAAGTTTTGGCCCGATAGCGCCACGATTCGCGGGGCTTGGCTGAGCGCGACAGTTCTTGACCGGTCGCGCCAGCTAGTCCTTCACCCGCGTGACATGGATCGCCCTCGCGACGGATCCACCACCGTCCGCCGCACCGACCGCTTCGCTGCCTCCTCGAAATACCTCGGGTATTCCTCGTCGGCTCGGCACGACGGCCGGCGGAGCCTCCACCCCGATCATCGACCAAGCTCACGCGGGTGAAGGACTAGTCGTGCGCCGCAAGGCGAAACGAACGCGGGGTCTGCCCGGCCCACCGTTTGAACGCGCGGGTGAACGCGCTTTGATCGGAGAATCCGGTGAGGAACGCAACTTCGTGAAGTGAGTACTCGGTTTGTCGGAGGAGCTTCTCCGCGAGCTGTCGCCGCGCCTCATCGATGAGCTGCTGGTACGATTGGCCGCTTCCCGCCAGGCGTCGCTGAAGGGTCCGGCTGCTCGTGCCGAGACGTTTGGCGGTGTCCGAGATCGTCGGAATGCCGTCGCTCAACGCTTGGGACACTTCGATGCGCACGCGGTGCTCAAGGGAGTGGTCCTCGTCGAGCTCCGCGAGTTCATTGGCAAGGTGTGCCTCGAAGAACTGAGACATGCCAGAATCGCTGAGGCGGTTTGGGTAACGTAGCGTCTCCCACGCAACAAGGAGAGCGTCGTGTTCGGATCCGAATCGCACGGGACAGCCAAAGTGGCGCTCGTGAAGGTCGACACGGCTTGGTGCGGCATGTTCGAGATGAACCTCGAGGAGCTCGACCGGCGCATTGGTCACTTGCTGGCTGATCGCGGCGAGGCTTGCGATGCTTGCCTCGTTCGAAAGTCGGAGACCGAGGCGCCGAGTACCTTCTCGATGCAGAATGAGCCACGCTCCCTCGTCGACTTCCCGGACTTCGTAGGTGGTCGTGCTGGTGAGCACTTTCGCAAAACGCTCCGCTCGGTCCCAGGACGCGCGAAGGTTCGCCGCCGATTTCCAAGCAAGGCCCATGGCGCCGTACTCGTCGAGACGCATGGAGGCGCCGACCCGAAGCGGCAAGTCGAGGGCGTTTGGATCTTCGGCCGCGAGGTTCTCGAGATAGGTGTAGTAGTCGTCCGCTCCCACCATCACTTTCGGATCGACGGGTGCATCGGGATCGACGCCCACCGACCGCAACATCGCGCGCTTGTCGATGCTGGCGTCCGCCTGACGGATCACCTTATGCACAAACAGGGACGTGATTCGGCCCATGCCGTTTTCTAGTCGTCGTGGCGTTTCGTCGCAAGCGACCCCACAGGCGTACGAAGTCATCGATGCATAAACGCGGCTCGGAGGACATCGACGTTCCCCGACATTGGCCTTCGTCACTCGCGTGATTGGCTCGAACTCATCTCAAACTCCTTGGGGCCGCTCGGCGACAGGAGGACGCCATCGGCGGCCCTCCCCTCGGGCTCGAACATACTCGGCATTTCCTCGCCTCGCGGACGCACCACCTCGCCCACTCCTTCCACCGATCGACTTCAAGGAGTGTTGAGATGAGCTAGATGAGCTCTAGAGATAGAGCTGCCGCTGAAGGCTTATCGTGGGCGCATTGGTGATGTACGCGTCGATGATTTCGAACTCTCGCGGAAAGAGTTCAAAGGACGGCTTCTCTCGCCCGATGTTGATAAGGAAACGTTGCCGTTGCGGAAGACTGCGAAGCCCCAAGGCCGTGGCCATCACGGTGAGCTCCCGGACCCCCGAGTCGACCTCCTCGCAGAAATGCTCGAGCCACCCCAGTCGCTCGCGCTCCAAGTCGTCATTTGTGGCAGCCCGCGAGGAGGTTGGGTCTCCCACGAGGTCGCGCACCACGTCGGCACCGGTTTGCATAAGCGTTGCGGGCCAGTTGGTTAGCCGGAACTTCAGATCGATGAAGCCGTAGCCGACCATGGTCTTTTTGAGGTTCATCGCGTCGTTTTCGAGGATGCCGTCGAGACCGATGAGCTCGAGGAGCTCGCTCGACGCTAAGAGCTCCGATGGACTGCGAGCCGCGAACCGCTGGCCGACGAGTTCGGCGAACAGCCGAAACTCCAAGCCACGAAGGAGGCGTCGCATGAGCCCGATCTCTTCGTGATTCATCCCGTACATCACGCCGAGTGTAGCTCAGAGGCGGTGTCCGGCCGAGGCACTCGTGGCCAAGGATCGCTAGGCTCTCGGCATGAAGACGCTGGATGAACTCATAGACCATGCCGAACCGGGACTCCCCGTGGTTTGCGAATGGGTCGCTCAAGCCAGGAACGACGCGGTCATCCTTCCGTGCGACCCGGCGGCAGGGGACCGAACCCTCCTGGATCTTCAAGTCACGACGCGTTCGCCGATGGGGGCGATCGCTCACGCCACGGGTGGGCTCCTTGTCGATGCAGGGTGGGTTCGGGTCCTCGGGGCGGGCTGCGACCGCCTTCCGCGGTCCATCACGGGATGGAACGGCATGGGCGGCGGTGCCGCCGCGAAACTCCCGCACGTGCTGCTCGTCGGCGACGATGCGATTGGAGGGTTCTTCGCGATCAGCGGCGGCGGTATCGACGTCCCACGCGGCCGAGTTGGCTACGTCTCCCCAGACGCCCTGTTTTGGGAGGATACCGAGCTTGGCTACTCTGATTGGTTGGGTTGGTTATTCCAGGGGGACTTGGCGACGTACTACGAGAACGTGCGCTGGCCTGCGTGGCGTGACGACGTCCGCGGTCTCCCCGGTGACCAGGGCGTTCATATCTATCCGCCGTTCCACCAAAGGCCCCTCCGTCGGCGAACGGAGTCGAAAGGCGGTGCCGTTAACCGAGCTCTGGAGCCTGCATGGCGGCGCTACTTCGGAGGGATGATCCGAAGTCGGTGCGCGGTCGGATGCGCCCATCCACGGCAGCGGGGTAGACCCTGCCGGCCCCGCGAACCAAGCCAAAGAAACACGACAAAAGCCAGGTGGATTGGGCTTTGCTCGTTTGACCACATGCTTCGAACTCGGTTCGTTCTGTGCGTTCTGCTCTTCGGGTGCGACGGGGAAGTTTCCAATGCCTTCGACCAGCAAGACGCCACGCTAGATGCCGGTCCCACGATGCCCGACTCGATGCCCCGAGACCGCGATGCGTCGGGTTCCCCCGATGCCGTTGCCGACCGGAGGGTCCCCGACGCGGAGTTTTTCGGGCCGCATCAGCTGGATGACCTCCCTGCGGGTCAATGGATGGTCATCTCGAACAACACGCTTCGCGACGTCATGGCATGCCCGGACGGCGGCTGCCCGTACCGCGGGAACACCGGAATCAAGTCCGTGATGCGAGCGTGGTGCGGGGGTGCGTTCGCCACTCAGCTCGGTGCATTCGGTAGCCTCATCGCATTCGGTGGGGGGCACGCCGACTACTACGGGAACGAGGTCTACGCCTTCGATATCGCGACCGGCCTCTGGAGCCGGGTGAGCGAACCGTACGATGGCGGAACCGAAGCGTGCATCGAGGCGACGGGGAGCTACCCCGACGGCACTCCCTGTCCGCCGCACACCTACGATGGCGTGGAATACGATCCGGGAACGAATGCCTTCGTTCTTTTGGGGAGCGAGGCAAATAACCGCGGCGGCTACTACAGCGGTTACCCGTATCGACGAAGTCGCCCTTGTGGCCAGCCTCAAGAGAGAGTAAGTTGGTTTTTTTTTTGTGCAAGCATGTGCGCGCCACTGTCTCTGCG
>JBCCZL010000244.1:0-13330 GCA_039187775.1 Myxococcota bacterium | reverse complement strand
GCGCGCGTTCTTTGACTTCGCCGTAGCCGAGCCGCTGGCGCTTCGAATCGGCTCGTGGGCCGAGCTTGCGGGGGACGCGAGCTTCGAGGGGGAGGCGGAGTTGCTTCGCTGGGTCGTGGGTCTTGTCCAGCAGGCACAGCAGGAAGGAAGCCTCCGCGACGACGTGCCTGCGGAGCATCTCATTTGGATCTTCCGGAGCGCAGTCTACGATTGGGTGACCAATCGTTCTCGAATCTGCCGCGCGTTCGACTGGGATCCGGCGGATCCAGACCTGGACGAACGTTTTCTGCTATCGATGCGGCGCATGGGCAGCCCAACTTCTACGCGGTCAGCGCGTTGATCGGACTCTTCCCAAGGTTCACGTGAACGCTTCGTAGATCGCATGGCTGGCTAAGGCGAGGAGAGTAAAGGAGCGAGGCGCCAAATGCGTAGTTGCGGTGCGGCTCGCGGGGGCGAAGCAGGTACCAGGCGTGGACGACCCGGGCACCCACCTACAGCCCAAAATAGATCGGCCGCGCCAGCGGGCCAGGCTGTGAAGGTCGACACAGGCTGCGCCGAAAGCGAGGAAGTAGGGCCTGTCTCGATTGGTTTCGCGATACGGGGATGCGTCTTCGACGGCACTTGCGCTGGCATCGGCTGATGAGGGTGCTCGCAAGATGGTAGCGCCGGCTGTGCGCTCTGCAATCCTGCAGGGCGCATCCGCATTTCTTTCCATTGGAGAACTGCGCTTGGGAAGGCAGGAGTAGAGAAACGGAAGGAACCGAACCATGAAGATCTACTCTTCGAATGTGTCTCCCAACGCCCGGCGGGTGCGCCTGGTCGCGCTCGAGCTCGGACTCACCCCGGACATCGTCGAGATCGACGTGTTCAAGGGCGAGCACCGCGCGCCGGACTATCTGACGGTCAACCCGCACGGACGAATTCCCGCGTTTCAGGACTCGGGACTCGAGCTATCGGAGTCCCGCGCGGTCTCGATTCACCTCACCTCCACGGTGGCCCAGCAGACCCTGTGGCCGAGTGATCCGGCCGAGCAGGCGCAGGTACTTCACTGGATGTTCTGGGACGCCGCGCACTTTGCTCAGCGAGCCCAGCGCCTCCAGGTGCTCCGAATGTTCACCAAGGATCCGTCGCCGAAGGACGTCGAGGAAGCCACGAGCCAGTTTGAGGCCGAGGCCTCCGTCATGGATGCGCGGCTTGGCGACCGATCCTTTCTCGTGGGTTCCGAACTCACGCTCGCGGATATCTCGATCGGGGCGACCCTGACCTACGCAGGGCCCGCGGAGTTCCCGCTGGCGAAGTTCCCCGCCCTCGTCCGCTGGTTTGATGCACTTCGCAAACGCGACAGTTGGAAAGCGACCGAGCCGGTTCTTCCCGGCAGCTGAATCGACAACAGCCCCAAGGCCAGAATCGAGTTCTCCCCGCCGCTGGTTTATGATGCGGCGTGGGCGAGGCTCAGACCCCGGCGGCGATTGGTCGCTTCTCGATCGTGCGACGAATCGGCGCCGGCGGCATGGCCGAGGTGTTCCTCGCCAAGTCCACCGGAGCGGAGGGCATTGAAAAGGTCCTCGTCCTCAAGCGGGTGCTTCCAACCTTTGCCCGAAGCTCGAAGTTCATCGCGATGTTTCTCGAAGAGGCGAAGATCGCGACGCGCCTCAATCATCCGAACATCGTCCAGGTCTATGTGTTCGAGCAGGTCAAAGATCAGTTCCTCCTGGCGATGGAGTTTGTCGATGGGCTCGACCTAGGTCGATTGATCAGCGCCGCTCAACGACAGGAACGGCGCCTCCCTCCGGGGATCTCGGCGTTCGTCATTGCCGAGGTCGCCAAGGGCCTCGACTACGCGCACAAGCGCCGCGACGAAAGTGGCGATCCGCTAGAGATCGTGCACCGCGATGTCAGCCCGCAGAACGTGCTGCTGAGCTACGACGGCGTGGTGAAGGTCGCTGACTTCGGCATCGCCAAGGCGCGGATGGTCTCCGAGGACACCGGCGTCATCAAAGGAAAGTTCAGCTACATGTCGCCGGAGCAGGCCCGAGGCGACAAGGTGGATCGGCGCTCCGACGTGTACAGCCTTGGAGTCCTCCTTGCGGAGCTTCTGATGGGACGGGTGATGTATCCCGGTCAGCACGGACTCGATGTGCTCGAAAAGGTCCGACAGGGTGAGGTAACGCTTCCCCAAACCGTGAATCTCGCCGCGCCGGAGGAGCTCTGCCAAATCGTTGGCCGGGCGCTGAGCTTCGAACGGGATGAGCGCTTCGCGACGGCGCGGGAGATGGCGACAGCGCTCGCGAAGTACCTCCACACCCAGGACGAAGTGCAGGACGGCGCAGTCCTCGAGCGCTTCATCTTGGACACCGTGCCGCGAGAAGCGACGAGCCCCGATGGCCAGGTGCAGCAGGCTGCCGCGACGCTGTCGGCCAACGCGAATGCGGTGCGTGAGCTCCGGGAGCGCCGCCACGTGGTGGTCATCGCAGGGCGCGTTCGACGCGAAGGGACGGACGCAGGAAGCCTCAAAGAGGTCGAGGTGGATGCCGAGGCGGCCCGAGTGCTCGACCAGATCGCGTTCAAAAACGATGCGGTGCTCTCCTGGCCCGAGGGCGAGCGGCGGAGCGTATTCCGACTCACCCTGGGGCTTCGCCGCGCATCGGTGCACGACCCCCTTCAGGCGATGCAGCTTTCCCTCGATGTCGTCGAGGCGCTTCAGGGGCTGAGCGCCGATCTCCTGACGCCGCTGACCGCGAGCCTCGGGGTGTCGCGGGGCGTGGTGTCGACGGTGCGCGATGGCCAGGGCCGACTCCTCCGCTACGAGCCGGTGGGCCGGCTCCTCGACGTGGCCCATCGCCTGGCCGACGAGGGGGCGCTCGGCGAGACCTTGGTGGCGGGCGAAGTGTTTCGGCTGGTCCGGCGCGTGTATGCATTCGAAGAGGCGTCGGAGCGCTCCGTCGACGTAGAGACCGATGCCACGGGAGGCCACCGTCAGCTTCGAGCCTATAGTCTTCGCGGCGCGCTCACCCGAGAAGAGCGGGCCGCCGAGGCGCGTGGCCATTCGGAGGGCGGCCTTGTGGGGCGCGAGGAAGAGCTCCGTGCGATCCGCACCGCGTATCAGGAAGCGGTGACCACGCGTCGGAGCGTATTTCTGGCGGTCAAGGGAGAGCTCGGCGTCGGAAAAACCGCGCTCACCGCGGCGGCCCTCGAAGGCTTCGAGGGCGACCCCGAGATCCTTCACACCGAGTGCGCGTTTGGCACCACCGATGTGCCTTACGCGGCGATCACGGATCTGATCTTCGATGCGCTTCAGGTCGAGGACGGAGCGAGCAAGGGCGAGATTGGAAAGAAGCTCGTCCAGGCGACGGTGGACCTGTTCGACGATGCCCAAGAGCGTCGCCTCGTGCAGGAAGCGCTTCAGCCCCTTATCGTCACCGGCCAGAAAGGCAAAGCCACCGAGGCCAAAGAAGACCGGTCAGCGATGGTGCGGCAGGCGGCGGGCCGGCTCATCGCAGCGCTTGCCCGGCACCGCCCGCTCGTGATTTGGGTCGACGCGTTTCAGTGGGCGGACAACCCCAGCATGGAGCTCATTCGCTCCCTGACTCGCGATATTCACGAAGTGCCGCTTCTCGCCATCTTTTCGACCCGACCCGATCCGCGGGCCGAGCAAGCGATCGCCTCGGTTCCCCACATCGACCTCGCCGAGCTCTCCGATGAGGAGCGCAAGTCCCTCGTGCGGGATCGCTTCGAGGGGGCGACCGTGCCGCACGAGGTGATGACCGCGATCACCGATCGGGCGGGCGGCAATCCGTTCTTTCTCGTCGAACTCGTGGAGGCACTCGTCGACCGAGGCGCGGTGCGGGTGGAAGGAAACGCCGGCCAGCGGCGAGTGGCGCGCCGCCCGGGGGTTCCCATCGCGCTTCCGACCACTCTGGAAGGGGTCATCGCTGCGCGGCTCGATGAACTCCCTGACATCGAGCGGAGGGCGGTCCGCTGGGTGGCGGTGGCTGGCGGTGGCTACGACGAGCAGCTTCTCTCCGATGTAGCGGGGGAGCCGCTCGCCGATGCTCTTCGATCGGCCTTGCTCCGCGGTCTTCTGAGCCGGCAGAGCCACCAGCCGTCAAGAGGCCAGCCCTCGAGCGGTTTCTGGTTTCCGAGCGCGGTGATCCGCCATGTCGCCTATGAGACCACCGACGCGGCCGAGCGCGTACGGATGCATCGACGCATCGGGGCGTGGCTCTCCCGTCGTTCCGAGCCGACGCCCCCTGCGCGGATCGCGCGTCACCTCGAGCAGGCGGGTGAAGAGGCGGGGGCTGCGGCGGCGTATCTCCAGGCCGCGGCGGGGGCCCATGCGGTCTATTCGAACCGAGAGGCGCTTCGGTTTTACGGCCGGGCGCTCCACCTTTTGCCCATCGACTCGGCCGACCGGTTTCGCGCTCACCAGGCCCGGGAGGAGATCCTTCGGCGACTCGGGCGCTCGGGGGAGCAGCTCGTCGAGCTTACCGCGATGCGGACGGCGGCCGATCGATCGCAGAATCCGGGGCAGCTGGGCATCGCGTACGCTCGGCTGGCGCGCTACGAGCTCGAGTCGCTCCAGACGGCTGGCGTCGAGCCGTTTCTTTCCCGTGCGCTCTCCGCGTCGATCGAGGCCAAAGACCGGGGCACCGAAGTGGAAGCGCTTCGGCTTCAGGCGGAACTCGCGCAGGAGCTTGGTCGAACGGAGGATGCGCTGAAGGCCAACGCCCGAGCCCTCGGGCGCTGCGGCACCGCGCCGGAGCTTCTTTCGGTTCGAGGCTGGGTTCTCGTACAGCGAAGTCAGCTTCTCCGCCGGGCCGGCAAGCTCGAGCAGGCGCTTGAGCCGATCGTTGAAGCGCTGGTGACCTTTCGGCGCCTCGGGCTCCTCCAAAGCCAGTCCGAAGCGCTCAATGCCCTCGGGGTGGCCCTTGCGTCGACCGGGGAGTGGGAAGACGCGATCGCCGCGATTCGTTCGTCGATCGTGATCGATCGGCAGACCGGTCAGCGAATCCGGTTGGGCCGGAAGCTCAGCAATGTGGGCCAACTCCTCTCTGAACTCGGGGATACCGCCGCCGCGCTCCAGTTCTTCGACCGAGCCGAGGAGTCCTTCGATCGTGTGCCCGACGACCTCGGATTTGCGGATGCCCTCACCGGTCATGCCGAGACTCTCATCGAGGCGGGCGATATCGAGACCGCGACCACCAAGCTGGATCGGGCTCTTCAGGTGGCCACCCGAACCGGAGACCGCTACGACCTCGCCCGAGAGCGAATCGTTCGTGGCGCCCTCGAACTCAAGCGTGGGGAGCTTTCGCGCGCGGAGAAGCATGCGGCGGCGGGACTCGAGCTCTCGAACGCGGCGGGCCTTGTCGTGTATGCGCATCTTGCGAAAGCGATCCTCGCCGAGGCCCTCGCGTTTCAGGGGCACACGGATCAAGCAACGACGCTGGCCACCGAGCTCGAATCGGTAGCGCTGCAGGAAGTCGACCGGGCAGAGCGGGTCTATCTTTCCCTCGCGCGGACATTTCAGGCCCTTGGGGACCGAGCGGCGGTAGAACGGGCGTATCAGAAAGCAAACGCGATCGTGGATCGGCGCCTGTCCCATATTCGGCACGAGTCGTATCGACAGCGATATTGCGAATCCCCGACCGTCGCCACGATTCGTAATCCATCACACTTTCGCTAGGCTTCGCTTTGGCGCGGTATGACTCAGCGAGGCACGATCCGGTTTCCACAGTACGTTAGTTGCGCTGGGGAAATTGTGGAGAGTGCCTCTTAGGCGTCTGAATTGAATAGGAAAATCGAAAAATTCCCACCTGTGCTACAGTTGTGGGAAACGCGTATCATGTACGGGGCGACTTGAGCAAAGCGAAGGAGACCGTCGAAGCGACCGGCGCGGACTTCTTGCGCGATGCGCTCTCGGCTCCGAGCGCCGCGCATCGTGCTCGATTCGCCGAAAGAGGCCTCGCCTGCGAAGACTCCGAGGAGGACACGCGATGGCTCTTGATGCGTCAGCTCTACCTGGCGCACCTCGAGTTGCGAGAGCTCGAAAAAGCCGCCGACGTTGCGGAAGCGATGGTCCTCATCGCCACGATGCCCGATGTGGCGCATCACGACGCAGCCCGGGTTCATGCGGCGCTCGGCGATCTAGAAAAAGCGATTCAATCTCAGAGGTTGGCTGCCCGAGCCGCGCCGCCCGAGCGCCGGAGCTTTCATTTCTGGTCCCTTGCGACCCTGCAGCATTTTGCGGGCCGGGAAGATGGTGCCCTTGCGTCCCTCGATCGGGCCGAACGCTGGGCGACCCGCGACCGGACCCTCATTCGAGCGCATCGCGCCTACGTTCATGTCGCGGCAGGCCGCACACCCGAAGGTCTTGCGGAGCTTCTGAGCGAAGTCTCCGATGCCAAGGCGCGCGATGGATACGCTGGGTTTCTGCTGGGTATGATTTGGTATCACATCGGTGATACGCGGAGCGCGGCGGCCGAGCTTCGCGCGTTTCTTCGGCGCCACGCGGGAGCCGATACGGCAAAGACCCTCACCCTGATCGAGGAGCTTCGCCGGGCGAGAGCGGTGCTTGTCGAGGTCGACGCCCCCGATTGAACGGAGCGGTGTGAGGGCCCGCCTAAAAGGTGGGCAGGGAAACCACTATGGTCCACCCCTTGGGAGGTTCAGATGCGGAGTGTGGCTTGGATTCTAGTGTTGGGCTTGGTGGGCTGCGGAGAGTCGCGGACCAAAGACGAAGACGCCGAGATCACGTTTGACGCCAGTCGAGTGGACGCTGACGCGGGAACCGTTCCGGATGGCCAAACGAATCCTGCGGTCTGCGGCGACTCACGCCTGTCTCCCATGGAACAGTGCGACGACGGGAACACCGCCGACGGCGATGGTTGCGATTCGATGTGCCGGCGCGAGATGTTCTGCGGCGACAACATGGTGGACCCCGGCGAGGTCTGCGACGACGGGGACAACGGCTCGGGCGATGGCTGCCGGTCGGATTGCCTTTCGGACGAGAGCTGCGGCAATGGGCTCCTCGACGTGGCGGCGGGAGAGCAGTGTGACGATGGGAACATGGCGCCCAACGACGGCTGTGGGAGCGACTGCTCGGTCGAGGCGTCCTGCGGGGACAACACCCTCGGCCCCACCGAGCAGTGCGACGACGGCAACATGATGAGCTGGGACGGCTGCGGAGCCGATTGTCGCGAAGAACGGATCTTGGTGATCAACTCGCTCCTCCTCGGGATGGCGGACGAAGGCTGCGACTACTCGGGCGACGGGGTGGCCGATAACTCCCTGAGCTCCGCACTCGGTGCGGCGGTCAGCCTGCTGAATGACCAGTTCTTGCGCGATGCCGTGACCAATGGCGACCTCACCCTGCTCCTCGATTTTATCGGGCTCGACGACCCGGCCGGGGCCAGCGACCCCGATCTCACGGTCGGCTTTCTCCAGGGCGAGCTCGGCCCGAATCCCGGCGAGTATCTCGTCGATCCGGCGGCGCTCGATGGTGCGGGCAATCCGGTGGCCGGGTTCGTCAGTTCGATCAGCATGAACGCGCTTGCGGGTGGTCCGGAAGACATCAATATCCCGCTCGGATTCCTGCCGCTCGAACTGCGCCAGAGCCGGGTGACCGGCACGACCACCGCGACGGCAGGCCAACTCGATGGAATCACCGGCGGGATACTCTGCGGCGCGGTTCCCATCTCGACGTTGGCGCTCCTTCCCAACATCCTCGACATGTTCGGGGGCATGGGTGCACCCGCCTGCGATGGGGCCGGCGACTCTGGCAGCTTCGCGGACCTGATCGTGGGCGGGGCGAACGTGCTTGGTTTCCTGATGATCGGTCCGGTGCAGCCCGATGTAGACCTCGATGGCGACGGGCTTGAGTTCTTCGAGGTGACGAGCATGGGACCCGCAGGGTGCCAGCCGGTGATCACCGCCTGCATCGACGGCGACGGGACTCGGATCGAAGGTCGTGGCTGCGCGTCGGATTCGCGGATCGTGGATGGCTTCTCCGCGGGGCTCCCGTTCACTGCGACGGGGGCCAATGTGGTCGGGGTTTCGGGCGCCATTAGCGACCCGGTTCCGCCGCCGCCGGTGGACGGAGGCATGCCCGACGCGGGGGCCGACGCCGGCACCTGACGTAGCCCACCGAAACCCTCCGCTTTTCGGAGCTCGCTTTTCGGAGCTCGCTTTTGAGAGCTCGCGACGCGGTCCGGTCAACACGCCGGGCCGCGAACGCCGGAAGTCCTGGAGCGGAGGTTCGAAAGGGCCAGTTTTCTGAGGAATTGCGGGAATTCTTGTTGCCTTGCGGTCCCGACCGACCGCGTCACGCGGCCGGATCCGCATGCGGATTTTTGCCGGATGCTGCTAGCCTTGGCGCGCCCATGAGTGATCCGGACAGCCCCAACGCCGGCACGTCCCCTTTGGACGAGGCCCACGACCTCTTCCTTGCCGGGGACACTCCGGGCGCGATGCGTCTCGCCTTGGCGCTGCTCGACGCGGGGCCGTATCCGCTGGGAGCTGCGACGTTGCTCGTCGACCTCCTCCTGGAAGTCGATCGACCGATCGTCGCGGGCGAGGTTGGAAAGTCCTGCGTCGAAGGGTTCATTCGGCGGGGTGACCTCCCCTCGGCGGTGGCCTCGGCGCTTCAGTCCGCCCGGGCTGGTGAGAAGCTCGGCCCGTTGATGGCCACGATCGCGGAAGCGTTCGGTCACGGCTCTACTCGGCTTGGCGATGTGTCGCCGGCTCCGCCTCCCCTCCCCCGAGAAGTCACCGTGAGCCCGACCCTGAAGGCCCTCGACGGTGATGCGCTCCACGCACGGGTTGAAGGGGACCTTCAGACCTTCCTCGGTCGGGACGACCCGGCGGGCAAGAGCGCGGAGGTGCCGAGGCTACCTCTCTTCAGCGCCCTCAAGCCGAAGCCCCTCGCTCGCTTGCTCTCGGTGTTTTCGGTACGCGATGTACCCGCCGGCGAGAAGGTACTCGACCAGGGCGCGGAAGGCTCGGAAGCCTGTGTGGTGGTCCGAGGCATGGTGGAGGCGGTTCGGGACTTTGAGACCGACGCGGAGCTTCGACTCGCCGCGCTCGGACCCGGGGCGATCTTCGGGGAGATGGCGTTGGTGGCCAACGCGCCTCGCGCTGCCTCGGTGGTCGCCCTCGAATCGTCGCGTCTTTTGGTGGTGACCCGCAAGGACCTCGAGGCCCAGGCGAAGAAGCAGAAGATCATCGGCCAGGAGCTCGGGCGTTTCTGCCGCGGGCGCATGGTCGCAAACCTGGTCCGCCATAGCGCCATCTTGGGGGCGGTGGAGAGCGATGAGCGCCCAGACCTCATTGCCCGGTTCACCAGTACGAACTTCGAGACCGGCGAAAAGCTTCTCGAGCAAGGGGTCGATGCGCCGGGGATCTTCCTGATTGCAAGCGGCAAGGTTCGGGTCGAGGCCCAGGATGACGACGGCGAAGAGATTCGAGTGGCGGAGCTCGGGCCGGGTGACGTGGTGGGTGAGATCTCGCTGGTGCTTCGCCGTCCCGCGACCGCGAACGTTGTTGCGGTGCATTCCACGGTCGCCCTCCTACTGACTCGGGAGGAGTTCCAGACCGCGATTCAAGATCACCCGGGACTTCTCAACGAGCTCTACGATCTCGCGACGAAGCGTGAAGACGAGACGCGAAGTGTAGTTGGCCAGGAGGCGCTCGACGTTGAAGACGTGGTCTTGCTGTAGCGCCAGCGCTTGGATTGCGACCCTGGGTCGCGGGTGAGTCGCGCCGCCCTTGGCGTGGCTGCGATCCTTTTGGCTCTCGGGACCGTCGCGGCCGGTGTCGCGCTCGACGCGGGGACGGTGACGCTGGTGGTTGGCCCGGTCGCGGTGGTGCTACTTCTCGCCGGACTTCGCTACCGACGGCGGGCCTACGTGGGACCGATCGACGCGATGCGCCATTCGACTCGCGAGGGCCTCGAGCCAGCGAACCATCCAAGCCTCCGCCTCACCCAGCTCCGGCGAGCGTTTGCCGCCTATCAGACCCACCTCACCGAAACGCTGGCGTCCGCGCGTGCGGCCCGCGAGGCCGCGGAGGAGGCGGATCGATATGAAACCGAGTTCCTCAAGAGCGTCAGCCACGAGCTTCGGACTCCGCTCAATGCGATCATCGGATTCTCTCAGGTGCTCCTCGACGAGATCGATGGTCCGCTCACCGAAAGTCAGCGACAGGACGTCGAGACGATTCTCAGCTCGGGGGAACACCTTGGTGAACTGGTCGACGAGGTGCTGGATCTGGCGGCAATCCAGAGCGGTCGCTTCCGATTGGAAAAACAGCAGCTCGACGTTCGGCCGCTCGTGACCGAGGTCGGCCGCCTGATGCGCGGGCAGCGACGCAAGCGGCCGGTGGACATCAAGACCGAGCTCCCCGACGAACCCCTTCACATCGATGCAGACCCCACCCGAGTGCGACAGATTCTGACGAACCTTGCTTCGAACGCGATGAAGTTCACCGACGCGGGCTACATCAAGCTGTCCGCGCAGGCCCACGGCGAGATGGTCCGGCTCTCGGTCGAAGACACCGGCGCGGGCATTGGACGCGATGAGATCCGGCTCATTTTCCAGGAGTTCACCCAGGTCGGCGACGTTCGACGTAAGAGTCAGGGCAGCGGTCTCGGGCTCGCGATCTGCAAGCGGCTCACCGAGCTTCACGGCGGGCGGATCGACGTCGAGAGCGTGGTCCAGCAAGGAAGTACCTTTCACGTCGACCTTCCACGGTGGCATCCGTGAGCATGGGTCCCGTCCGCACTACCGTGGTCTATGCCGCCCCCGGAGCCGCGCTCGTGGGTGCGGCGGGAATGATCGCGGGGAGCGACGCGGCCCTCGTGGTGTTCGCGCCGATCTATGCGGTGCTCATGGTTCTGCTCGCGCTCTGGACCGGGAGCCGACTTGGGGGACTGGGTGCACAGGGGCCGAACCCGGAGTTTCGAGCGGCGTCGGTAGCCGCGGCGCTGACCCCCGCGATCGCCACCCTTGGGGCGTGGGGGCTCCCCCGCGCGTTCAGCTCGAGCTGGCCCGCATGGAATCTCGTGCTCCTCGTGGGCGTCGGCTACGCGGTGTGGGTGGTGGGCCCGCTCACGCGGCAGCTTCGTCGCATTGGCCAGCGCGGCGCGCCAGTGGTCGAGGCCATCGATGGTCTTGATGCCGAGCCGGCGCTGGTGGCCATCGATTACGGCAGCTGGACCGGAGGCCTTGCGTTCCTCGCGGTCGCGGCGCTGGTCGGATTCAGCGAGCGCGTGAGCGATACCTCGCTGGCGTTGGCGGTCCTCGCGGCGGCGATCACCGCAGTCCTCGCGGCGGGAGTCGGTTACCGGGACGGCGCGCGATTCTTCGCGGACCTCGACGAAGCAACCGCGCGGGTGACCCAAGCGGGGCTCGCCCCGGGACGCGAAGAGGTGGACGTGACCGGGGTTCGCACGGCCGCCGTGCTCAATCTGCTCAACGCGTTGAACTATGCATCCCAGCGGCTCGAGTCGACGGCGGCTGAAGAAACCCGCGCGGCGCAGTCGATCGAAGAGCTCCAGGCGACCAAGACACGTTTTTTGGCGTCGATGAGCCACGATCTTCGAAGTCCACTCAACGCGATTCTCGGGTTTTCCGAGCTCCTCCAAGACGCCCGGGAGGAGCTCACCGATGCGCAGCGGACCAGCGTCAAGACGATCGCCCGAAGCGGCGAGGAGCTCCTCACACTCTTGAACAATGTGCTTGATTCGGCGCGCCTCGCTGCGGGGCGGCTGGTCATTCGACGGGAGTGGACTCCATCGGTCGAAATCCTGACCGAAGCGGTGCGTCGTGGACAGATGCTCGTCGAAGGCGCCCCCCTCGAGATCCAGAGCGAGCTCCAGCCTGGACTTCCCCCGGTGTACGTTGACCGCGAGCGCATCGTTCAAGCGGTGCTGTGTCTCTTTGCGCACGCGGTGCGGGCAATGGATCAGGGCACGATCCAGCTCATCGCCGAGGTGGCATACGCCGAGCACGACGAAAGCCAGGTTCGCGTGGCGGTGATCGATCGCTCCAAGGGGATCCGCGTCGAGGACGCAGAGCGGATCTTCCAGGCGTTTCGCAAGATCGCCGAGCCGTCCGGTCGTCGCATTGGAGGGCTCGGTCTAGGTCTGGCCTTGGCCAAGGACCTCGTGAACGCTCACGGCGGGGACATCTGGGCGGACAGCAAACCGCATCAGGGAACCACGTTTACGGTGGCGATTCCGACCGACGGGCCCGAACCCGAGCCGCGTCGCCGCCGCTGATCCGCCTGCCTCGGGGAAGGAGCCTTCCGCCCAGTCTCGGGGAATTGCCGGCTTCGAACGGCGTACAAAGCCAGGAACCTCGGGAGGATCGTGTGGGTCGGATTGTCTCTTTGCTCGGGTGCCTTGCCCTGGGATTGCTATGGGCTCCGTCTGCCACGGCGCAGACCACCATTGCCGGGGGCAACATCATCAATCAAACGTGGACCGCCGCGGGCAGTCCCTATCGGGTGAATGGCGATATCACCGTTCCCGCGGGGGCGTTCCTTCGCATCGAAGCCGGCACCGTGGTGAACGTCGCCACGAGCGACGGGCTGGGATCGGGACTGAACACGTCGGAAGTGGAAATCACGGTCGCCGGCTCGCTCCAGATCAACGGAACCGCGGCCGAACCTGTGACCGTTCAAGGGTTGGGGAGCGGAACCAACGCCTGGTACGGAATCGTGGTGAACGCTGGCGCGACGGAAGCGCTGATGAATCACGCCACCATCCGAGAAGCGACCTACGGGACGCGCTCGAGTGCCGCGGGAACCGCACTCGTGATGAACGACGTCACGATCAGCGGCTGTACGAATGGAATCCTCCTCGAAGCAGGAGCTCCCCTTCTTCAACGTCTGGTCGTCGAGAACGGCTCTACCGGCATCCGCGCCAACGCCGGCGCGTCGGTGACGGTTCGGGATTCGATCCTTCGGAGCAATAGCTCGCGGGGCCTCTACGTGATTCACAACTCGTCCACGACGGGGGACAGCGCGCTCGATGGCTCCACTGTGTACGGGAACGGGACGGGCGTGTACTTGAGCACGAGCGGCTCCAGCCGGCGCCTCACGGTGACCGACAGCATCGTCTCCAACAACAGCACCGGCGTGAGCAAGGTCGGGTCGTCCTCTTCGTCGACGCTCGAGGTCAGTACGTCGAACGTATGGGGCAACTCGACCAACTTTACCGGCAGCATCACGGGGACCAACCGGATCTCGGCGAATCCGCTCTACGTGTCGGCGCCCAGCAATCTTCGGATCACGGAGAACTCGCCGTGTCGGCTTTCCGCGAGCGGCGGTGGCG
>JBCCZL010000243.1:0-13369 GCA_039187775.1 Myxococcota bacterium | reverse complement strand
GATCGGGGCCGCCTGGCTGGCCTGGTTTGGCGGAAGCTTCGATCCCGATGGCGTCGCGACAGTTTCGATCGCGTGAAGCGACCAGAGCGCGGCCGCCTCGACGACCAGCGGCGCAGAGCGCAGCGCGGCGGCTCGCTGCTGGACCGTCGCGACGCCATCGGGATCGAAGCTTCCGCCAAACCAGGCCAGCCAGGCGGCCCCGATCGAAGCCATCACTCCGGCGTGGTCTCGGGTCGAGCCGGTCGATATCTCGACGAGATCGCGAAGGAGCGAGTGCCATCGGGTCGCCTCGGCGAGATCGAAGTCCAGAACCGCCGCCCGAAGCCCCTCCTGCGCGAGGATCGCAAGCGGTTCGGCAGAATCCGAGCCGATCAACGCCCGGGCTTCGGCAATCGACGGCCGGGTCGATCGCTCTGGCTCGACATGCCACAGAAGCATATCGAATGCGTGCCCCCAGACGGGCGGCATGCGGGGACGCTCGGCACGCGTTGCCGCGACCTCGCCGCGGAGGACCTCCGCGTATCGTCGATGAGGAGCGAAGTCCAATGGCTACCGAAAGCTCAGGGTATAGGCGATGCCCGTCACGGGGTCGGTAAACACGTCGATCCCATCGTCGTCGGGAGAGGCGAGCAGTACGACCGCCACCACCACGGAGGCCACCACTGCGGCGCCGACCACGCCGAGGATGATCGGCAGGACGGGGCTCGAGCTCTCCGCTGACGGAGCCACCGGCTCGGGCGGGAGTTGGAGCACCAAGCGCCGATGTTCTCCGGGGTCGAGTCGGATCTGCTGAGTAATGCTTCGCTCCCCCGCATGTGCCCGCACGGTGTGGTCGCCCGGATCGATCCGACGTTCCAAGCGCTCGTGTCGAGCGATCGTCGCTCGCTCGTCCCCGAGCTCAGCGGTGGCATGGCTCGCTCCGTCGATCGTCACAACGAGAGTCGCGAGGGCGGCCTCGGCTTCCATTCGCAGCGAGTGGACGTCTTGTCGCCCGTCGTCCGAAATCGGCCCGAAATCGCCGCCCAAGATCGCCTCGGTGGTCTCGATCGCCTCGGTCGGTCGTCCGGCCCGCTGCAGCATCAGCGCGAGATTGTAAGCGGTGACGGCCTGCGGTAACGCGGCAAGGGAGCGACGAAAGAGCTCCGCGGCCGTCTCGAAGTTCCCCTGGTCGGCTTCGAGCTGAGCCGCTTCGAAATGGGCCCGCGCGAGCTCCGTGGCGTCATCCGGAGGCTGCCCCGACGCGACCGCGGCGAGGAGCCAAAGCGTGCATCCGATACTCGCCTTCATCGCGACCACCCGGGTCATGTCGAAGAGCCTTACTGCGACGCTCTCGATCACAGCGCTTGCCCGAACTCCCGAAGCATCGACGCCCGTTCACGCGGAGCCCTCGGCGTCGCGGGTGGCTCCATCGAAGCGGTCATCGGCAGGGTCATCGTTGCCACGCGACGGGCCTCGCGGATTCGGCGGCGAGGCCCGCGCCTCGGGGCAGGGGGATCTTCCGTCGCAATTTCCGGAATCGCCACTTCATCTTCGGGACCGGACGGAGCGTCGCTTTCGTCGGCGGCCATAACCGGCGCGGGTTCCGACAGAGGGACCGGCTCCGGGATGGAGGGCTCCGGCGACCACACAAACCATACCACAAGCCCCGACGCGACCACCGCAGCCGCGAGCGCCAAAAGCCACCACCGTGCAACCGATGGCGTGGATGTGTTCTCCCGCGTCGGGCGAGTCGCCGGGCGATTCGCGGCTGACAAGGCCGCGGTCACTTCGCGGGTCTGTTCCTCGCGCTCTTCGGCAAAATGTAGAGAGAGAAAATCCGCGAGGCCAATCGTGCCCTCGGTGGAGGCGAGGTCCGCGACGATCGCCTCGAGACGCGAAGCCACCTCGCCGGCACTCGCCGGCCGATCGTCCGGCGCCTTCGCGAGGAGTTCGAAGAGGAGCTGCACGATCGACGGGTGAACGTCGGTTCGAACCTCATCGATGTCGGGAGGCGCGCCTTGAAGAATCTCCTGGGCAACGTCGCCCATCTCGCCATCGCTGTACAATCGTCGCCCGGCGAGGAGCTCCCAGAACACGACGCCCAACGCAAAGAGGTCGGCCCGCCGATCGGGTTTCTTGAACCGGAGTTGCTCGGGCGCCATGTAGCCGATCTTGCCCTTGAGCACCCCCGTCGAGGTTCGGGTAGTCCGACCCATGGCGCGAGCTACCCCGAAGTCCACCACGCGGGCGAGGCCGTCGTAGCCGATGATGACGTTCTGTGGAGACACGTCGCGGTGGACGAGCTGAAGAGGCTTGCCATCTTCGCCTCGAAGCTCGTGCGCGGCGTGAAGACCGAGTGCCGCGTGCTGAACGATCCGCGCGCAAACTTGGGCCGGTAGCGGATGCTCCGCTTGGGTGGACCACCGAATGAGTCGACGGGCGGTGATTCCCTCGATGTAGTCCATGACCATGAACGGTCCTTCGGCGTCCTCGCCGACATCGATCACTCCCACGACGTGCGGGTGTCGGATCAGGCCCGCGATCCGGCCCTCATCGATGAACATGGCGCGTACATCCTTCTCATCGAGGTATGCCGCGCGAAGACGCTTCATGGCGTAGACCCGGCGGAACGCACCTTCCGCACGCACGACCATGTCCACCCGGCCCATGCCCCCCTTCGCGATGGGGCGCACCACCCGATATGGAGTTGCCTCGGTTCCGCTCATCGCCTTCCCAAGGCTACCGCATCATTGAGAAAGTTCGGACATCGGCTACGGAACCCAACGGCGCAGCCGTAGTAACCCCCCCTTCGCCCCGGAACCGGCCTTCTCGTGGCACCTTTGGGGTCATGGGTCGGTGCATGGTCATTGGGCTCCTAGGTCTGTTGGTGACCTGGGGTTGTACTGGAGAGGTCTCGCCCGTCGGCGAGCCGGTCGAGGGCATGCGGCCTGGTGGCGGGCCCGGCGGCGGCGGGCCGGGAACGAGCCTCACGGCGCAACCTGGAGAGGTTCCGTTCATGCGGTTGACCAACTCCCAATACGCCAACGCAGTCCAAGATCTGCTCGCTCCCCTCGACGTGTCCGTCGACAGCCGCGCGCTGGCGGATGAGTCCGCGATCGGAGGCTTTCGGAGCAACACGCCGATCCCCGTCTCCGATTTGGAGTTTCGGAAGTACGCGGACGAAGCCTCCCGAGCCGCGCAGGAAGTGACTGATCCCTTTGGAATGATCGGCTGCGATCCCGCCTCGGCGTCGGAAGAAGCCTGCGCCCGAGCGTTTATCTCCCACTACGGCCGACTCGCCTATCGGCGGGCGCTTCGCACCGACGAGGAAGAAACGCTTCATCGCTTGTTTGTCTCAGTGCGAGAGGAGGCGTCGGTGGCGGACGCCGGAAGCGCGATCGTCGAAGCGCTGCTGCTGTCGCCGCACTTCATCTACCGAGTCGAAGTGTTTCCCGATGCCACGCCGGGCGATGAGGTTCCGCTCACCGGCTACCAGATCGCGGCACGCTTGGCGCTCTTTCTGTGGGACACCGGACCCGACGAGCGGCTCTTGGCGGCGGCGGAGGCCGGAGAGCTCGACACCGTCGATGGCGTGGAAATGCATGCGCGACGCATGCTCGACGATCCCCTTGGACGCCGCGCGGTGAAATCCTTTCACCTCCAATGGCTCGGCCTCGAAGACCTCGCGGACATTTCCAAAGACACCGAAGTATTCCCATCGTTCGACTCCAATCTGGCTCTCCGAATGCGGCAGGAGACCGCCAACTTCGCCGACCACGTGGTGCGCACCGACGACGGGCGTCTCGCGACGCTGCTCACCGGCAACTACACGATGCTGCGAGGCGTGCTGTACGACCATTATGGGCTGGCACGTCCCGCCGAAGACGTCTGGGAAGTGGTGGCGTTGGATGGCACCGAGCGTACCGGCATTCTCACTCAGGGAGCGTTCATGACGGCTCACGCCCATGACAACCAGACCTCTCCGGTGCACCGAGGTCGCACCGTGCGCGAGAACATCTTCTGCGAAATCATGCCGGCACCGCCGCCGGACGTAAACGACACGCCTCCCGAACTGGACGCCGATCTCACGACCCGGGAGCGGTTTTCCGAGCACAGCACCAACGGCAGCTGCGTGGGATGCCACCAGCTGATGGACCCGATCGGACTCGGCTTCGAAGGCTACGACGGGATCGGGCGGTTCCGACCGATGGAAGCGGGAGCTCCCACCGACATGAGCGGTGAGATCGTCAATACCGATGTGGCGGGACCGTTCGTCGGAGCGGTCGAGCTCTCGCAGCGGCTTCTCGCGAGCGAGCAAGCGCGCAACTGCTTGGTCACCAACTGGTTTCAGTTCGCTCTTGGAAAGGAAGCGGAAGAAGCGGACGCGGGGACGATCGACGCGCTCTACCAAGGCTTCGAAGCCACCGATCGAAACATTTACGAGCTCATCGTCGAGCTGGTTCGAAGCGACGCGTTTCGAATCCAACGGATTGCGGAGGTGGAGTGATGGCATGGTCTCGGAGAAAGCTCCTCGCCGGTTTCGGGGGCGCATCGGCCGTCGCCGCGCTCAGTCCGTTTGTCCCGCTCTTTCAGCCGACCGCGCGAGCCGCCGCGCCCACTCGGCTCCTGATCTTTCAGACCAGCATGGGCATGAGCTCTCGGTACCCGGCGATCTGGCAGCCCGAGGGCGGGGAGTCCTCCCTCCGGTTTCCCGCCGGTTCGATCCTCGAGCCGCTCGCCGGCTTCGAGAGCAAGCTTCTCGTCCTCAACGGTATTCACAATGAGTCGGCCACCGATCAGCGGTTGCCGGGGGGCCACCCGGTCGGCCTCGGCAATCTCCTGACCGCGGCCAAGCTGGTCGAAAACTCTTCGGGCATGGTCGGCGGAGGGGATCGCGACTGGCACGCGCACGCCGGAGGTCCCTCGATCGACCAGTTCGCCGCGGGCCAGCTGGGAACCCGCAGCATCGAGGCGGCGGTCAGTGACCGAAACCGCGGATCCGCGGCGACGTACAAAACGCGGCTCTCGTTCCGCGGCCCTGCCGAGCCGGTGTCGCCAGAAGTCGACCCGGGTTCCGTGTTTCGAAGGTTTTGGGGCGACGGCGAACCGATGACGCCCGCCAACTCGGGGCGCGAAAACCGTCAGCGGCTCGTGTTCGACCACGTTCGCGAAGAACTCGCGGCGCTGTCTCAACGGGTCGGCGCAGACGATCGGGAACGGATCGGCATTCACCTCGCATCGCTCGAACGAGCCCAGATGGAAATCGGCGGCATCGCCACTGGGACGTGTTCCGCACCGGAGCTCTGGGGCACGATGAACGTCCCGCAGACGCTTCGAGGCCACATGCAGAACATTGTCGCGGCAATGAACTGCGACCTCGCGCGGGTGGCGACGATCATGGTCGGTGCTGGATCACCCCATGGCTGGCGCTTCGATTGGCTCCCGCGCCCGTTCGCCGAAGGATTCCACCCCCAGTCCCACAAGCCCGCCTCCTCCACCCGGGCGCAAGAAGACATGATCAGTGGCTGCCGCTGGTACGCCGAACAGTTTCGCGATCTTCTGACGATGCTCGACGCCATTCCGGAGGGCGACGGCACGATGCTCGATCACACGGTCGTGATGTGGTGCACAGAGATGGCAGAAGGCGACCGGCACACCTTCCGGAACATGCCCTACGTCATCGCCGGGGGAACCGACTACTTCCGTACCGGCCGGTATGTCGACTGTGGCGGCGCGCCCCACAACCAGCTTCTCGTCTCGGTGTGTCAGGCCCTCGGCCTCGATGTGGAGCGCTTCGGCGACCGAGACTACGCCCAGGGCCCGCTCTCCGGCCTGACCTGATTCGACACGCTACTCGGTGATGCACACCGGCTGGGGGGGATGAAAATCGGACAGCAGCCCTAGCGCGAGCTCGCCGCGGGTATTTCGCCCCCAGCAGTAGAGCGCACCTCGGTCGGAGAGCGCGCAGCTGTGACGAAACCCTGCGAAGGCTTCGGTGAACACCAAGCCTTCGCGGATGGGCACCGGGGCCGGCACGCGGGGCGGGCCCTCCGGACTGAACGGGTCGGTCTCAGCAAAGCGGTTGGTGCCCCAGCACCAAACCTCGCCGGCTTCGGTGGTGGCGCAGGTGTGTCCCGAAGTATCGCCGGACCCGGCCACGCCAATGGCGATATCGGTGAGCAACTGATTCGTCTCGGGCTCACAGGGCTCCGGGTAGCTTTCTGCCGCGCGTGGCTCGCACCCGGTTTGGTCGCTTCGGTCATCTCCCCAACACTGCCCCCGGTTGCCTGCGCGAATCCCGCAGGTGTGGTCACCCGCGGCGGTCACCTTGATCCAGTCGTTCCCTTCGATCGGGGTGGGCGTGGACTGCATATCGGTGCTCAGCGGTTGAGCGAGCTGACCGAAGCGGTTCTCCCCCCAGCAAAACACTCTCGACTCGCCGGGGCTCGTCTCCCGGAGGGCGCAGGTGTGCCGATCTCCGGCCGCGACTTCTTGCCATCGGTTGTCGTCGACTCGGACCGGCTCGCAGGGATTCGGCGTCGAGCCGCAGTCCTGGACAAGCCCCGGAACGCCGAGCTGCTCGATCCGACCCCAGCACCAGAGGGACCCATCGATTCGAATCCCGCAGGCATGGTCCAGACCCGCCGACACCGATGCCCACGATCCCGGGATCCGATCCCCGCAGCACGGCGTGACGTTTTCCGTGTCACCGGTGCCGAGCCGACCGTTCGGCGAGTTTTGGCCCCAGCAGTACAGGACGCCCCGCTCGCGGATGCCGCACGAGTACTCCTCGTTGAGCGAAACCTGAAGCCAGTCGCCGAATTCCCCGACGCGTTGGGGCGAAGCCAAGAACTCATCGGCGGCGACGCCGCCTTGGCCGAAACGATTGTCTCCCCAGCACCAGAGCTGTCCGTCGGCCACCGCACACACCGAGCGTCCCCCTGCCGCCGCGGAGGCGATCGGACGGCAGCGATCGGCACAAGGTTCCCCTAGAGTCCGGGACACTTCTCCGGGCCCGAGGGGGGTCACGCAAGCGTCGACGCACTCGCCATCTTCGCAAGAGCTCTTGGGCCCACAGAGCCTCCGGAGACAGCTGGCGTCGAATCGCAATCGGACCTCGCGCCGATCACCAAGGACAAATCCACCTTCCGCCCGAACTTCAGCGATGGTTTCTAACCCACCGCCCAACACGGTCGCCGCGTATTGCCAGCTTCGACTCGCATCTTCATCGGTCGCCGTGATCGGCAGAACAATGCTCGCGGTGGCATCCGCGAGGTCGAGCTCGGCCATCTCGAACTGCTGATCGTAAGTTGTCACTCCGTCCCGGTCCCAGACTCGGAGACGGAGCACCTGCCCCGCCGCAACCACCTCGGAGTCGAACGACACCTGAACCAGGACCTGCGTCGCGGTCGCCGAGGAGCCGGAGGTGCATGCCGCCGTCGCGGCGAGAAGCACGAACCAGGGCCGAACCATGGGGGAAAGATATCACCGGAATGACGGCGATGGGACGCTGGCAGACTTCGCGATGGTTGCTTGCGAGCCGGGGAACCCCAGCGTGGTGTTGTCTACGGTCGCTCGACACTAAGGCCGACGGCGATCGATTGGAGGAAGGTCCGCGGGGTTCCGGCTTCGAGGGCCGCTTGCTGGAGTTCACACGGGACCAGGTGCAAATGCGGCAGCATCAGCGTCAGGGCTTTGTCGAGGTCTGGGCTCTCCTCGAGGACGCGCTCGGCGGCTTCGAGGGCAACGATCGCTGACCGGCGAGCGTTCTCGGCGTCGGTGGTGATTTCCGATGAGTCCAGGCGGTACACCTCCGACATCCACACGCCGTCGATGTCTTCGGTACGGTCCAGGCGGACCCGTCGCTGCCCTAGAAGCCGGTGATCCGCAACACGCGCGCCGGGTCGTTTCGACCCTCGGCGAGTCCCCCGGTGGTGATCACGATCAGCGCCTCCCCCAACCTCGTCACGCTGGTGCAGGCGTCGCAGCCCTCCTGAAGGATCGGCACGACTTGCCCTGCGCCATCGACCGACAGCAGCGCAGCGCCGTGGGTGGTCGCGTAGATCGTCCCCGCATCGTCGAAGACAAAGTCGTCGACGGGCCCGGTCTCGGAATACACCTCGAGCGTGCCCGTCGCGATGGGTTGCCGCCGAAGGATCACCCCTCGGGACGAGTTGGAGATGTAGAGGCTTCCTTGATGAGTCTTGATTCCGTTGGCCCCCGGCCGGAAAGCTTCCACGTTGGCATCGGGAAGGAGCAGCTCGTCGCGAAGCCACTCGCGAAGCGTCCCGGTCTCGGGGTCGACCGCCCAAATCGTTCCCTCGATCGAATCCGCGGCGAGAATCTCGCCCGACGGCAGGCGATGCAGTCCGTTCAAGAACTTGGCCTCGGGTGCGGGGGTTTCGCGCACAACGGCACCGTTTGCATCAAGGAGCAAGATGCGATTGGACTCCGTGAACGCGGGAAACTCGGTGAACGGAATTGCGTGGGCCGTCACGATAAAGCCCTCGGTCGTCGAAAGCACCGCCACGGGATGTTCGGGAAGCTCCGCGAAGGTCGACACACTCCCATCGGCAAACCGAAGAGTCCGCTTGTCGAAGTAGCTCGTGATCTGAACGGTGCCGTCGTCGAGCGGCTCCAGGTTTTCCAAGAAGGTCCCCGGTGGAAACTCCGCGACGGTCTCAAGCCGGACCGAGCTTGGCGGGACAACCGGCTCGCCGACCGGGAGCGGGCGTTCCGCGGTCGATGTCAGGCCCTCACCAAACGCCGCCGAGTCGCCTCCACAGCCTCCGACACCAACCAGCGAGGCAAGAGCAAGAAACGAACATCCGGTCAGCGCGGTACTCGAGATCGAGCGATTCATGGTGGCGTTACCCGAGCATAGTTCGCAAAGCGAGTCTTCCGCGTTCCTGCGCTAGGTTTCTCCGTCGGACGCCGGAGCGGACCGATCCACGAGCGAGCTCCTGGAGCACCCCGGAAGGGCAGAAAGAGCGCGACTCTGGCTCCCCAGCCGCTCCTTGCCGGATTCGGCGACCCTCGGCTGAATCGAGCCTCTCCAGGATCTGAAACCCGACGCGGAAATCGTAGAAGACCCGCCGCTCGAAACATTCATAGATGGGTGGTGCCTCGTTTTTCGACACCCGCACGCTTCTTCATCATCGCCCTCGTCTCCCTTGGCTGCGGCGGAGACGGGGACCCGGCGGCGTCGCGGGCGGCGTTCGCCGAGCTCGGCCCCGTGTTCCAGCACCCCCGCTGCATCAACTGCCATCCGAGCGATGCATACCCCCGTCAGGGCGATGAAGGGCAGCGCCACTTTCTCAATGTGGAGCGCGGCCCCGAGAACCACGGCCTTCCCGGGATGCGGTGCGGAACCTGCCACCAGGACGCAAATCAGGAACACGCGGGCATCCCCGGCGCCCCTCACTGGGGCCTGCCTCCCCTAAGCCAGGGATGGCAGGGACTGACGGTTCGGGAGATCTGCGAAGCGATCAAGGATCGGAGCAGGAACGGTGCCCGGAGCCTCGACGCGATCGAAGTGCACCTCGTGGAGGACCCGCTCGTCGCGTGGGCTTGGAATCCCGGGGGCGACCGGGAGCCGCCACCGATCGAGTACGCCGAGTTCCAGCGCCTCGCACGGGTGTGGGCCGACAACGGCGGTCACTGCCCAGAGTGAGCCTTCAGCGGAGCATCGCCCATGAATCGACGTCGGTTTCTTGAAAGCACCGCCCTCGCCGGCGGAGGACTCCTTCTCTTTGGTTCGTTTCCGGGAATCGTTCGGGCGGTGGCCCTCAACGCCTGGGTTCGGATCGATCCCGACGACACGGTCACCATCGTTCTGTCGCAGGCCGAGATGGGCCAGGGCGTACACACCACGCTCCCGGCGATCTTGGCGGACGAACTCGGGGCAGACTGGACCAAGATTCGGGTTGAAAACTCCCCTGCCGGTCCGGCTTACCGAAACCCGAAGTATGACCTCCAGTTTACGGGCAACGCGGAGAGCATCCGGTCGTTCTTTCCCGTCATGCGCGCGATGGGCGCGTCGGCGCGCGAGCTCCTCGTCAAGGCCGCCGCAAATCGCTTCCGGGTTCCGGCGAGGGGGCTCACTGTATCCAACGGCGAAGTCCGACACGAACCGAGCGGGCAGACCGCGACCTTCGGCGCGCTCGCGGCCGACGCATCCCAACTCACTCCTCCTGCGAACCCAGGGCTCAAAGACCCTTCCGAGTGGCGACTCCTCGGACGGGAGCTTCCTCGCCTCGACATCCCCGAGAAGGTTCGGGGCCGCGCCGAGTTCGGCATCGACGTCGAAATCGACGGCATGGTGCACGCCGCGATCGGCCTCTGCCCCGTGTTCGGCGGCGAGGTGCGTTCCTTCGACAAGGCCGCGATCGCTTCGATGCCGGGCTTCATCGACGTGGTGCCCATTCCCAACGGCGTCGCGGTCGTCGCGGAGTCCTACTGGCAGGCAAACCGCGCGCTTGCCGCACTCCCGATCGAGTACGACGAAGGGGAACACCGAACGCTCTCCAGCGAGACCCTCAACGAGCGGTATCGTGCGGTGATGAACGGCGACTCGTGGACCGCGGTGGTGGACGAAGGCAACGCCCGCGCCCGGTTTGATGAGACCGAAGGCCCGACGGTTCGCGGCGAGTACATCTCGAGCTGGCAGAGCCACGCACCCATGGAACCAATGAATTGCACGGCGAAAGTCTCGGATGCGGGGTGTGAACTCTGGGCGCCGACGCAGGGGCAACAGATGGCGCAGGTGAAAGTCGGCGCCGCGCTGGACCTCGATCCGTCGTCGATCCAAGTGCATCGGACGTTCCTCGGTGGAGGTTTCGGTCGACGCCTGATCGCGGACTACGCGATGTATGCCGCGTTGGCCGCCAAGGCGGTTCGCCGGCCCGTCAAAGCGATCTGGTCGCGATCCGAGGACCTTCAGCACGACCACTACCGCCCCCGAACCCTGCATCGCCTCGAGGCGCGGCTCGGCGCCGACGGGCTTCCCGTCGCAATTCAGCAGCGACTGGTGTCGCCCACGATTCTGTCCGCGGTCATGGTCAACGGGTTTCAGTTTCGGCATCCGGAGACCGAAGACCCCTCGTGCACCGAAGGGCTAAAGGAACTGCCCTACGACCTCGGGGGGGTTCATCTCGATTTCCACACGCTGGAGGTTCCGGTGCCCACGATGGTGTGGCGCACCACTGGCTTTGGGCCGAACGTCTTCGCGCTCGAGAGCTTCATCGATGAGCTCGCGGCGGCCGCCGAAATCGACCCTTACGAATATCGGCGTCGATTGATCCTTCGTGGCGAAGGAAACGACCGTGCCCTCGCGGTCCTCGACCGCGCCGCGGAAGCCGCCCGCTGGTCATCGTCCGCTCCCGCGGGACGGCACCGTGGGATCGCTCTCGCCTATGCGTTCGAGACCTATATCGCCCAGGTGGTCGAACTCTCGATCTCCGAGGACAAGGTCGTCGACCTCCACAAAGTGATCTCGGCGGTGGACTGCGGACGCGTGCTCGACCCGGGGATTGCGCGTTCGTCGATCGAAGGTGGCATCGTCTGGGGCCTGAACCAGTGCTTTATCTCGGAGATCAGCTTCGACCGGGGCCGCGTCGTCCAGTCCAACTTCGACGACTACAAGCTCTTTGCGCTTCCCGAGACCCCGGAGACCGAGACCTATTTTGTCGAGAGCGGGGCGAGCCTCGGCGGCATGGGAGAGGTGGGTCCCATTCCTGTGACGCCGGCGGTGATCAACGCGATCTACGCGGCGACGGGAGAGCGCTACCGCGAACTCCCCCTGAGTAAGCACGGCATCTACACCCGCTACGCAAAGCAGTTTGTTGGAGGAAGCAGATGAAGCTGAAGGTCAACGGTCAGGAGCGGGACGTCGATGTCGATCCAGAAACCCCACTCCTCTGGGTGCTCCGCGATGCGCTCGGCCTCAAGGGAACAAAGTTCGGCTGCGGTGCCGCCCTCTGCGGCGCCTGCTCGGTCCTTCGGGATGGAGAGGTCGTCCGCTCCTGCGTGATGCCGG
This sequence comes from Myxococcota bacterium, assembly GCA_039187775.1. Taxonomy (GTDB): domain Bacteria; phylum Myxococcota_A; class Polyangia; order Polyangiales; family JBCCZL01; genus JBCCZL01. Next base: position 1,353 of record JBCCZL010000243.1, on the reverse strand, counting down.
TGCGACGCGCCGAGGGCACCGAGATCGTCACGATCGAAGGACTCGAAGAAGACGGCAAGCTGCACCCCGTGCAAGAAGCGTGGGTTGAGGAGCAAGTGCCGCAGTGCGGGTACTGTCAGCCGGGGTTCATCATCGCCACGGTCGGCCTGCTTCGGCACGTTCGGGATCCCAGCGACGAAGACATCGATCGCTCGATCACCAATCTCTGCCGCTGCGGCACCTACGAGCGCGTGCGCCGAGCGGTCCATCGTGCGGCTGCCGCCATGGAAGACTGATGAGCAAAGGCGGGTCGCTCCGGTGGGTGGTCCTCGGCATCGTTACCGGGTGGCTCGCAGCGCCGGCCCCGCTCGACGCTCAGGACCGAAGTCCCACGAACACGATTCAGTTTTTTCGCTTCAATGAAGACTGGAACTATCTCGACGAAGTCGACGATCCCTCCCCGTGGGAGGCGTTCAAGCGAATCCGGCTGGCGGAAGACGTGTTTCTCTCTCTCGGCGGCGAGTATCGATTTTCGCGTTGAGGACGTATCCCCGTTCTTCTTTGGTCTCCCAGATAGCGGCGCGTCGACGGCGCGATCCCATCGCGGACTCCTCCACGCCGACCTCCGTCTCCGCTACGCACGGGTGTTTGTCCAGGTGGCCGCGGCGGGAGACAACGGTCGCGACGTTCAGCGCCCCTTCGACGAATCTCTTCCGGATCTCCAGCGAGGGTTCTTCGACCTATCGTTTGGCCTCGACTCGTTGGCCCCCACCCTCCGCGTCGGTCGCCAAGAGATCCCGACGCCCAATCGGCGGCAGCTCGCCGTCCGTGAGGCACTCAACCTTCGGCTCGCGTTTGATGGCCTGCACTTCTTTGGCGCGGCCGGGCGGTTTCGTTACCAGGCGTTCGCGGGGGCCGAGGTGATCAATCGCCCCGAGGCGTTCGACGATCAACCCGACGACGAACGCCTTCTTTTCGGTGGCTATCTGACCTGGGAGTTCGCCCCCGCGGTCACCCTGGAGGCGTATTACCACGGAAAGACTATCGACGAGCTCCAGCTCGCGCAGGTCTCGGGAGACGAAACCCGGCACATGATCGGGCTTCGAAGTCGCCGCAAGTTCGGCCGCTTCGACTACGACATCGAAGCCGCGTACCAGTACGGAGAGATTGGAGGGGAAACGATTTCGGCCCTCGGCTTTGGCTCGACGTTTGGCTTGTCGCTACGACATCGGCGCCGAAGACACCCACTCGCTCATCGTCGCGATGACCGTTCGGCTGTAGCGCGCGTGCTGGCCGTGCGATGCAACCCCGCCTCTGGCGGCGGCCACGGTGTCGGTCGGGAACCGTAGCGAGGCAGCCGTTCGAGCATCCTCG
>JBCCZL010000242.1:0-13431 GCA_039187775.1 Myxococcota bacterium | reverse complement strand
CTTGATTGAGTCGGGAGAGAATGCCCCGAATGCCGAGGACATCGTCCCGAATGCTCTCGTATCGAAACCACGTTTGACCGGCCGCGGCCCCCTGGAGCCGGGTCAGCCGAACCTGTTCCTCGAGCTCCGCGGTGCTCCACTCCGGCCCCGAGCCCAGGCGAAAGAGCGCCAGGGATGGAACGAGGGGGTGGGTGGGCGATGCGCGCTCGGCCCACCAGTTGACAAGGGGCTCGAACGGCTGACCCGACGATGACGTCGGCCAGTACAGCTGGGGCGCGAGATAATCGATCCACTCCTCTTCGAGCCAGCGCACCGAGTCCGACGCCACCACGTTGTAGGAGTCGAGGCCACTCACGCCCGGAGGCATGCCGGGCCGATAGATGCCGAACGGCGCGATACCAAAGCGGACTCCGGCCCGCTCCGCCTCCACTGCGTCCCCGACGGCGGAGACGAGAGAGTTGATGTTCTCCCGGCGCCACGCCGCCTTTGTGAGCGTTCCTCCGGCCCCACGATACACGTCGTAGGCGAGGTCGTCGGGGAACGGTGTTCCCGCGCTGTCCGGATACGGATAGAAATAGTCGTCGAAGACGACGCCGTCGATGTCGTAGCGTCGAACGATATCGACCACTACCGTTCGAATATGGCTTCGGACCGCCGGGCTCGACGGGTCCATGGTGATGCCGCCGTTGTATTCGATCGCTGCGGCGGGAAGACGCCGGCTGATGTGCAGTGGATCGCTCGCCCCGGCGCTCGCGGTGAGACCCCGGAACGGGTTGACCCACGCATGGATCTCGAGGCCCGCTGGCGGTCCGAGTTCGAGGAGGATCGCGAGCGGATCGTAGCCGGGGTCGATCCCTTGGCCGCCGCTGACAAACCGGCTCCACGGCTCGAGCGTCGATCGGTACACCGCATCGCTCTCGGGCCGAACCTGAAAGAAAATCGCGTTGAGGCCGGCGGCCCGACAAGTATCGACGATGGCTTGGAGCTCCGCCCGGGCCTCGGCCTCGCTCAGGTCGGTGCGGGACGGGAAGTCCAAGCGAAACACCGTGGTTAGCCACACCGCCCGAAGCTCTCGGGGATGGGTCACCGCGACGAGCGGCGAGGTCGCATCGCCAGGAGGCGAGTCTTCGATGCGGTCGATCGAACGGTCGTCAACGAACCGATCGATCGATGCGTCGAAGGTCGCGTCGAGCGCTGCGTCGGCGACCGAACCGTCGGCCGGGGAGTCATCGCTCGCGCAGGCCGTTAGCCCCATCAGCACAGATAAGCCAGTCGCGGTAAAAAGAGGTTTTAGCAATCGGTTCCTTTCGCAGGGTGTCGCAAATTCCGTTCTCGCGACTACGGTCGCGGCATCACCGCGACACCGCGGAACGCGGTGTTCGTGGCCGCGGTGGCGATCGAGGTCATCGAACCGGAGGAGCTGCTCGCGTTGGTGTCGGTAAGCCGGTAGAGGTTGCTGGGGCTACTTCCGATGCACACCACGTCGGACCCATCTTCGAAACACGCCGCCTGCCGGACCGGCGGGCCAAAGGTGGCGGCCTGGGTCCAGGTGCCCGCGCTGTCCTTCTCGAAGCGGAGGATTCCGCCGCCCGCCGAGTCGTTGCACTGGTAGATCGTGTCGAGGCCGGCCACCGTGCCGTCGAGGTCGAAGGCGGCGAAGCTGTAGGGGCTCGACGTCGAATAGACGACGGTGGTGGTGGTGCCGCTCGCCGTCGGCAATCCCATCCCGATCTGGTTGAGCTGCGCCGGGCTGCCGCCGCCCGAGGCATAGAACAGCTGGCCGCCGTACACTGCGATGGCCCGGCCCGAGCTGGGTTCGGTCGTGGCGGTGACGCGGGTGGGAGCGCTTCCCCCGAGCGGCACGGTCCAGACGCCGCCAAAGCCGCCCACCACCCAGATCGTGCTCCCGTCGATCGCGGCACCTCGCGGCGCGGTCGTGGAAAAGAGAGTTCCGAGAGTGGTGCTCGTGTCGATGTTGGGCGTTCCCCCAAAGTCTCCCGCGTCGATGACCGCTACCACCCGAGGGTCGCTCACGCTCTGCACCGCGGCGGTTCCGGGCACCGACTGAAAGCCCTGAATCGCGAGGAGTCGTCCATCATCGGAAAGGCTCAGCGAACCATCCGCGCTCGCGCTGCCCGCGAGGGTAAACGGAAGGTTGCTTCCCGAAGTGGCGGTGGGCATGGTGAGGGTTCCCGCGACCACCCCCGTGGCCACCACCCGTCGTTCCAGGAACACCGCTGCGGCGGCCGAACTGAGAGCGGTGGCCCCATCGCCGACCCGAACCACTACTACTTCGGTCGGCACCGGACGCATGTATCCGGTGAACGCGGCGGCATCGGAGGTCACCGGCGTTCCAAGAGTGTCGAGGAGCATCGCGTCCGCAGTGACCGAGTAGCTCGCGCCCGGCGTCTGAGCCGAGGTGGTGAGGGTGACTTCGCTTCCGCTGGCGCTTGCCGCGCTCACCGTAAGCCCCCCGATCATGAATCGCGCGGGGGCGACCGCCCCGACATCGCGATTGAAGGTGATGACGACGCTGCTCGGCCCGTCAGCCACCGCCGAGTCCATCCGAAATCGTCCGAGCACGTCGGTGTTCGCGCTCGCCATGCCGCCGGGCGTGGTGACGGTGACCGTCTGGGTGCCCGTCGGAGTGGCCCCGGCAACCGTCGCGATCACGATGCGGGTGGCGGTGTTGGTGAGGATGGTCTGCGCGGTACCTCCTACGGTGACGCTCGCCCCTTCGAGGTTCGTGCCCATCACCGTGAGCTCACTGAAGCCTGCTACGACTTCCGTCGTGACCGAACTGACGGTTGGGGGAAGAGACGTGAACCCCGTGAAGTTCGCGCTGGTCGTGCCGGTGAGGGGATTGCCGAAGGAGTCGGTCAGTCCGGAGACGCTGACGGTGTAGGCCATGCCGCCGCTCTGCACGTCGGTGGTGAGCGTGACCGTCGTGCCGGTCGTCGACGCGGCGCTCACCGTCAGTCCGGCGATGGTGAAGTCGCCGCTGTTCACCGAGGCCGAGTCGAGCGCCCGGCTGAACTCGACCTCGACCTCGGTCGGACCGGTCGCCGAAGCGCTCTCGACGGACAGCGGAGAGACGACGGTGATTCCAAACGCTGGACTCATCCCGCCCGCGGTGGTGGCGACGACCGGTTGAGCTCCGAGCGGGGTGGTCGCCGCGACCTCCGGAATGGTGATCGCGACGTCTGAGTTACCGGCGATGGTCTGCATCACGCCGCCGATCTCCACCATCGCGCCCGAGAGGTTCGCGCCGGTGACTTCGAGCGGCGCGCCCACCGCAGCGTTGGATCGGGACACCCCGGTGATCATCGGAGGAAGCGGGTTCCCGCGGTCGCCGGTCGCGTCCCCGTCGACGGCAGCGTCCCCCGGTCCATCCGTCCCCGTATCGGTCGCGGCATCCATGGTGGCGTCGACCCGGGCGTCGTCGCTTGCGTCGGGACCGGCGTCGACCGCCCCGTCGGGGACACTCGTGTCCGGGGTGGATCCGTCGAGGGTCGCCACATCGTCGCTACACGCGACGGTCAGCCCGAACAGCAGGACGAGGGCTCGCTTCCAGATCATGGCGTTCTCCGTGAGTAAAGGGCGGGCGCGGTATGAACATCACCGCAGGTCATTCGAACTCGGTCATCGGGCGGGGCTCCGCCCACTCGGAATCGCTGGTTGGAGAAGGTGGAGGGGCCGCTGGCCGCGGCGTTTCCATGCTTGGGCCTGCCGCGACGGGAGGTGGCGAGGCTGGGGCCATGGCCGCGCGACGTCGTGCGGCGACCGAGATCATCATCGGGGCGCCCGGTGGGATCTCGGCGGAAGAGCGAGACTCCACGGAAGGGGTCTCGGGGGAAGGTACCGCGGTGGAAGGCACGGCGGTGGAAGTTCCGGTGGGCGTGCCTTCGGACTCCGCGATCGCAGACTCGACGGCGGGCACTTCTTCCTCGAGTGGCGCCTCCGGATCCGACGGCGAAGCTTCGATCCGGGTCTCCCCGTCCGAGGCGGGTGACGGTTCCGCTCCGGTCGTGTGGACAGCGAAACCGATCGCCACGCCGAGTGCCGCCAGCCCGAGGCCACCGGCAAAGTAGAGCGACGGCGGGACTCGACGCGGGGCTTTCGCCGAAGGCTCCGACGGCTCCGCAAGGGTGACCACTTCGGAGCGGCTCGGCGGAGGAGTAGACCACTGCCGCAGCTCGGTGTCGTCGAGCTGTTCAAGCATCATCGCCGCGCGGCGGAGCGTCGAGGTGCGCTCTTCCTTCGCGCTCGGGAAAATATCGTGGAGCCAGCGGCGCACCTGGAGGGGCCCCGCCGCCCGACCGGTCGAGGCAATGTACGCTTCGAGGTCGGCCGCCATGTCGGCGGCGGTCTGATAGCGATCGTTGGGGTCGCGCTCGAGCGCTTTCATCACGATCGCCTCGAGTCCCTCCGGGTACGTCGAACGGAACTTTCTCGGACGCGGAATCGTATCGGTGAGCACTGCAACCACCGTTTCGCTGTCCGAGCTCCGCTTGAAGAGTCGAAGCCCCACCGTCGATTCCCAAAGCACGATCCCGAGCGAGAAGATGTCCGAGCGTCGGTCGACCGGTTCATGGCGGAGCTGCTCGGGCGCCATGAACGCGAACTTCCCCTTCAGTTCGTTGACGCCGGTTTTCTCTTCGTCGGAGCGCTGAAACGAACTCGCGATGCCGAAGTCCATCAGCTTGGTGAGTCCATCGTAGAGAATGAAGATGTTGCCCGGCGAGACGTCCCGGTGCACCACTCCCGCGGGCGCACCGTTGTCGTCACGAAGCTCATGGGCCGCGTGGAGTCCGCTCGCGGCGCTTGCAATGATCCGGGCAGGAATCGTGTACGGGGTGCGCTTTCGGTTGGCTGCGGCCTGGCTCAGCACGCGATGGAGCGTCTGCCCGCTGAGGTACTCCATCGCCAGAAACAGCACGCCGTCAACGTTGCCGAAGTCGAACACCTGGGCCACGTTCGGGTGGTCGATCCGAGCCACGATCCGGGCTTCGGTGAGGAACATCTTTTCGAAGCGGCGGTCGCCCGCGTGCTTGCGATGCACGACTTTCACCGCCACCCACTTGGTGAAGTCGTGGTCCCCGCGGAGCTGAGCAAAGTAGACGCTTCCCATCCCGCCATCGGCGAGGTGGCCGAGCAGGGTGTAGCGCCCAAGCCGGCGAACTTGGTCCTTTGCCGCGACTACCGCCATCGTTAGCCGTGGGGCGAAGCTCCGGTCATAGGCCGCATCCGGTCGTTCCCGTCGGCTCGGTGCAGTAACAAGCGCCGCAGGTCTCCCGTGTTCGCCAGTTTCCGTCGCAACACTGGTAGCTCGCCGAGCACGCGGTGTTGGCGTAGAGGCCGCCGAACGAATGGGTGCAGCTGTTTCCTGCGGGTGGCCCGGTGCATCCGACCTCTCCCGTGGGCTCGACGCACGCGCAGCCCCCGCACGCGCCGCGAAGCGCCCAGCTTCCGTTGCAGCACTGGTAACTCGCCGAGCAGGCGGTGTCGCCGTAGATGCCGCCAAACGAGTGAGCACATCCGCCCGGCGGGATCGGTTGGGCGAGGGCTCGAATGTCGGGCAGGCGAGGTCGAAGGTTGTCGCCAGGACAAGAAGTCGACGCGCCTGAATGATCGGAATGGCCTTTGAGCGTGGTGTCGTTCACGGGGATCGCGAAGATCTCCGCGAGTCGTTGCGATAGACGGCCCGCTGCGGTCACCATGCTTTCGGCGGGCGTCGTGGGTCCGAGGCCGCTGCAGCCGGTAGAGTTGAAGCAGCCGATGAACGAAATGCCGATGTTTCCGGTGTTCTGACCGGAGACATGGGTTCCCAGAAGTTCGAGGGGCCGGCCTTCGTAGACCTTGCCGTCGGAACCGACGAGGAAGTGGTAACCCACGTCGCACCAACCCCGGGTGTCCATATGATAGTTCTGAATGCCCCGGAGCCGTCGCGGTGGGTCGGTGTAGCCAGTGACCGTGTGGTGAATCGCGATCCGAGTCTTGTTCGCGTCACCGGTCGTGCAGGTCGTGGGCCGCGCTCCCCACGCGCTCCGGGTCACGATGCCCAAATCGCCAAGTTCGGAGCGGAGCGGGGATCGAATCGCGGAGATCGGGGCGTCGGCTTCCGCGATGGGAATCACACCGTTCCAGTAGAGCTCGGCGATCGTCGAGGCACCGTTTCGAGCGATACGGAGTTCGACTCCGTCGGCGGTCCGTTCGAAATCGGTGCGGCCCACGTGGTGGTCGACCTCGCTCCACCGAATCTCGAGGGGGGCCCACTCCCCGCCGACGGGTCGCGCCTCCATCCGCGGTGGAGCACCGGGGGCATCGAGGGTCACAAGGATTCCGAGCCGGGTGGCGCCGTCGGGCGTCGCGAGGACGGGAGCGAGCACCCAGTCGTCGCGCGCCGCCCAGCCGACGATGTCCGAGGCCGTCGCCCGCGCTTCGCCGTCGGTGTGTGCAACACTGATGGGTTGTTCGACCTCGGAGACGCAGGACATCGCAGCGACACCTACAAAACCCCACAGTATTCGCTGCGTACCCATGCCACCCACGCCCCCGCGGGAGCGCATGGCTCATGCCAAAGTACCCCAGCTTCCAAAAACAAGGATTGCGGAATAAAGTACGCAAAGTTTCGCGCCAAAATGACACGTTTCCGAAAAAAAATGACCAAAATTTGGTCGAACTTTACACGGGTGATGTCAGTATTGGCTTGGTGACCCCGTGTTTAGGACAGGTATGTCAATGTAATCGAAAATACAGAACTGGTGACATATCGGTGCTGCAGTGCGTCGGCGTGCTGCAGCTGTCCCCGAATGTGTATATCGATGACGGACTGCCGACAGTGCGTGGGGACTCGCGACCGCAAGAGACTTCATTCAGCCCCGTTCGGTCGCCGAGAGCGACCACTGAACTCCACCGCCGAGCCCGTTTGCTCCCGTCTAGCCCACGGACCCTGAGCGAGCGATCATCGCTTTGGGGGACGCCAGGCGGGGTCGCGTGACGCCTCCACGACCGAAAACACAAGGGTAGCGTCGATCCCATCGCCCGACTTGGTCGCGGCCTCATCGGCTTCGAACACGTCGCTTCGCATGCTCGCGTACGCGCGCTCGCGGATCGCGTGGAGGTGTTCTCGCGACGCCTGAAATGTGAGGACTCGGGCGAACGCTTCCGAGCCTTCGTCGGTGGCGAAGAACCGCTGGTAGGCGACTTGGGCCACCGAACCGAGAAAGTGGCGAAGCGAATCGAGCCGTGCATCGAGTTCATCCCGAACGAGGTCCATGTGCTCCGCCGCAGCATGAACCGTGTCGTCAGTTTTGATCACGATCCCTTCATCGACGAGCTGCTGGAGCTGCTCTTCAAGGTCCTGACGAGGCGCCGACGGGAGTTTCTGAAAGAGGGCTTCCTCGTCCAGCGGACCCAGTCGCACCACGAGCTCGGCGAGCTTCCGGCGCCAGGTGATCCGCTGACTCGTGGAGAGCGGCACCGCTTCTGCCGCGGTCTTGCTGAGGTTGGTGACGGTGCGGAGGCTCTTGTCGAAGCGCCGCGCGATCGTTCGAAAGCTCATGCCTCGACTCCGCGCTTCGCGAAAGTAGCCGGCGGTCACCAAGCGCTGGAGGTCGTCGAGCGGAAGCGCGACGATTCGCGCGAGGGTGAGCGCAGGTTCGAGCGCAATGCTGATGACGCGAAGGCGGACGTCGACTGGGGAAACGGATTCCGGCTCGTCTTCCGAAGTGCTCATTGCGGTCGCTCCCTCTCGCGAGAGCCTACCGCAAGATCGGACTGCAACTTCAAGCGATGATGAGTACTTCTCGATCTCGTCGCGGAGTGCGGTGGACGGCATTTTTTCGGTCACGGGCATCGCCGTGGCAACCCCGCCGGACGAATCGAGAGCGAGTCATGGTCAACGTTTCGGTCCGGCAACGAAGTGCTGCTAGTCTCGGCGCCCGATGCGAGCGAGGTGTCAGCGCGACTGCGCCGCACGACGGCTCGCCTTTGGCGCTTCGGAGCGGAGAACCATCCCATGAGAACATCGAACCGACGAGCGAATTTTCGGTGGTTGCTCATCACGCTGGTGATCCTCCAGCTGGTGGCACCGCTGCTTCCGAATCAGGAGCCTTGGAGAAGCGGGCTGGTCAGTGCGCTGGTCCTTCTTGCGGCAGGCGCGGCGGGCACCTCGGTCGGCGGCCCGAGATGGCTTCGCCTCCTGACCTACGGTCTCGGCGCGGCCGCGTTTAGTTTGGGAGTGCTCGCTCCGTTCCTCCCGTCGGCGCCCTGGCTGGAGTTGGTGGTCTTCGCGAGCTACATCCTGTTCTTCGGAGTGGTCTGCGTTCAAGTGCTCCTGTTCGTGCTCCGCAACACCGAGATCGACGCCAATAAGCTCTATGGCGTGTGCTGCGTGTACCTTCTCGCGGCGTTTGCGTGGGCATTTCTCTACGCGGCGATGGAGCGGATGGTCCCGGGGTCGTTCAGTCTTTCGGAAGGAAGCACATCTCACGATCTGGTGTCCGAGATGGTCTATTTCAGCGTCGTCACGATCACGACCCTCGGCTACGGGGACGTGACACCGGTGTCGCCGATCGCGCGAACGGTCTCTGGGCTCGAGGCACTTCTCGGCCAGGGATACCTCACCGTCCTCGTCGCCCGCCTGATGGGGTGGAGCGGCGGCGGAACGACGACGTCGGAGTCTGTGGAGAGCCAAAGCTCTCAGGGGTAGCGAATACCGTAGTTTGAGGGCGCGGTGTCAGCTCCTGCGCTTGGGCCCTCGGGCTCCATCGACCTTTGGCCTGGCCCTTCATGTCATGGCACCTGCATGTTAGCGTCCGCCGTCATGACCGGCTTCCGACTTCAACGGTGCATTTTTGGCTCGACTCTCATCGTCGCCTTGGGGGCCGGGTGTGGTGGCGGTGGCGCGACGATTGTTTCCGTGGCTCATCCGGAGGCGGAAGAGCTTCCACGCATCACGATGGCGTACGGAGGCGAAGAAGATCCGCCGGCCGGTTTCGAACGAAGCCGCGTTCCCCAGTTCGTGCTCGACGTCGTCGCGCCCGCGGTTCGCGGCGAAGTGTTGGACCGCCTCGGATACCAGGCGGGAGACGTTGAAAGCGCTGATGTCGTGCTCTACGCCGGAGCTGGAGGCCGCCTCACTGTCGAGGAACGCACGGTTCGACAGCCACAGAGCCGAGCCACGGTGGCTCTGGGTCTGCCGGATTATGAGCAGACCTACGAAGAGCGAGTTGCCGAGGGAACTCTCGTGTTTGACGCGTTCCACCGGGAGACCGGAGTGCACCTTTGGCATGGGCAGATTGCCGCAGTCGTCGACGAGAATCCCGATCCCGACGACTTCGACGCCGATGCCCTCCGGGCAGACCTCAGCGAGATGTTTGCCTCGTTTCCTGCCGCTGGCCCCGGTACCACCACGTCCGGAGGCGAGGTTCCGGAGGACGCCTCCGGCGAATCGACACCCATCGATGATTCGGGGGAAGCCGATGATCTGGCGGCGATCGAGGGTGCCTCATCCGATGTTTCACCAGAGGACGACGGCGAGACCAGCTCAGAAGACTGAGCTCACCAGCGACCCGAACGAGTCGGGATGCGCATCTTCGACCGTTGGAGCGCCGGCTGTCGGATTCAGGCCATTCGGACCGGTGATATCGAGGTGACGGCTATCCTCGCGTCAGGTCGGCGATTTTGGCCTCGAACTCTTGCCTCGAGGGAAGCGGTCGGCGATTCACCAGGTACTCCGTGAGGCGGTCTGCGAACCAGCTTCGGATCTTGGAAGAGCCCTCCGGCGTCAGCGAAGCGTCCACGGCGCGACTGCTCGCCGGAGCTTGACCGCTCTGCATGAGCTCGAGAAGTTCAAGTACATCGGAACGCTTCACGCTATGCATCGTAAGCATGGATGGGGGCGCGGCAAGAAAACGTCAAATTTCGTCCGGCCGCGGTGAGCGAACCGCTTTTCGCAGTACGAGCTTTGCGACGAGCTCGAGGTGAGGGGTCTGAGGAAGGGTGTCGAAGGCCCGAAGGCTCTCGAGTCGATAGTCGGGTTCGAGGCCCCGGAGATCCTCGGCGAGGCCGCGGGGACCGCAGGCCATGATGTGAAGCCGCGGGGCCCGAAGCTCTCGAAGCTGCTCCACCACGAAGGCTCCGAGGCCTTTTCGCGGCGGGTTGGCGACCACTGCGTCGGGGGGTGCATCGACCGCACCGAGGAACGCTTCGACGGGCTGCGGTGGGGTCCCGAGGGCGGCCGCGCTCTCGGGATGGGATTCGCAGGGGACGACTTCGCAGCCTTGGCGAATGAGGCGTCGAGTGGTGAACCCGGACCCGGCGTAGAGGTCGAAGACCCGTCCCTCCAGGCCATCGACGAGCCATGCGTACATGTGCTCGGCGACCGCGGCGTTCGGCTGGAGAAAGCCGAGCGGGCCGATCGGCACCCCGTCCACTTCGAGCGCGGCGACCCCGAGGAGCGGTTCCGCCCCCTCGCCCCGAAGGTTGTTGCCGGGGCCTCCGTGAATGGAAAATGCAACTCCGTCGGCGTGCGTCAGGCGCTCGGCCAGGGGACGGAGGACGTTCGGGTCAGGGTTCGAGCTCACGAGGGTAACCAGCACCATGGCTTGATCATCGGGGGATTCGCGGTTGGTGCGGAGCCACACGCCGCGGAGTCCGGGACGCGAGGTTCGCTCGTCGTGGGTGATCACTCCGAGCTCCCGAGCGACGGCCGCCACTTCGTCGGCGGCCTCAGCGATCCGAGGATGATCCACGAGGCAACCGGTCATGTCCGCGGGCTGATGAGTTCCGCGAATGAAGCTTCCGAGCCGAACGCGGCCCGGCCCGCCGAAGGCCACTCGCGTGGCGCTCCACCGGTAGCCCAGGGAAGACGGCGCCGCTTCGACCTTGTCGACGTGGAGGCCGTACTCGCTTGCGAGCATCTGCGTGAGGAGGAACCGCTGATCTGACTCTTCCAGGGTCATGAGCGGACAGCCGGTGCAGCGGCCCTCGCGTTCGCGGTGCTGGGGGCAGGGGGCGGGTCGGCGAGCCGCGCGGCCCTCGACAATGGTGATCGCGGTGGCAAAAGACGCGTTTTTGCCAACATGATCGACCCGCGCTTCGACCTGCTCGCCGGGAAATGCACCTCGGACCCGGAAGCGGCCGCTTTGCCCATCTCCGGGGGGAAGGAGCGCTTCCACTTCGAGGTCGAGCACGTCACCAGTCCCGAGTCGCGTGGATGCCATTTCGTGTCCGTACGTTTGCCTAAGGCCCGGCGGCTGTGCAAGGTGCGATATGGCGCTCGTCCAGCTTTCGCGAAAGGGCCGCTCCCGAGGGGATGCGACCGCGGCGTTCCTGCCGACGACGCGGCGTGAAATGGAGGCCCGAGGCTGGGACGAACTGGACATCCTGATCGTCAACGGGGACGCCTATGTCGACCATCCCGCGTTCGGCGGCGCGCTCATCGGACGATTCCTCGAGGGACGGGGCTATCGGGTGGGCATGATCGCCCAGCCGCGGGTGTCCGATATCGACGACATCGCGCGGATGGGTCCGCCGCGCCTCTTTGTCGGCGTGACCGCGGGCAACCTCGACAGCATGCTCAACAAGCTCACGGCGCAGAAAAAGGTCCGCTCGGAGGACCAGTATTCGCCCGGAGGCCGAACCAAGATGCGCCCGAACCGGGCGAGCATCGTGTACTCGAACCTCTGTCGCCGAGCGTTTTCGGGCGTGCCCATCGTGATCGGTGGCATCGAGGCCTCGCTTCGACGCATCGCTCACTATGACTACTGGAGCGATTCGATCCGGCGGAGCGTGCTGCTGGACGCAAAGGCGGACCTTCTCATCTTCGGCATGGGGGAGCGGCCGGTCTGGGAGGTCGCGGACCGGCTCGCCGCGGGCGAGCGGGTCGCGGATCTTCGCGACGTTCGAGGCACCGCTCACGTGCTCGGCAAGGGCCAGTGGGAGCACCTCGAGCTCAGTCGCTACGTCCCCGATGGCCTTCCGATTCGCCTTCCGAGCTACGAAGAGGTCGTTGACAGCACCGAGGCGTTCAGTCGGATGAGCGGAGCGTTTCAGCGCGAAACCAACCCCGGCAATGGGCGCCCGCTGATTCAGCCCCATGGGCACCAGGCGGTGTATTTCAATCCGCCGGCCGAACCGCTGTCGACCGAGCTGATGGATGGGCTCTACGACCTTCCGTTCACTCGCGTCCCCCACCCGTCATACGACGAGCCCATTCCCGCCTACGAAACGGTGAAGCACAGCATCGTGACGATGCGCGGGTGCTTTGGCGGCTGTTCGTTCTGTTCGATCACCGAACACGAGGGTCGGGTGATCCAGTCGCGAAGTGAAGCCAGCGTGCTCCGGGAAGTCCGCGCGCTTCGACGAATGGACGGGTTTCGCGGGGTGATCAGCGATGTCGGTGGACCGACGGCGAACATGTACCAGATGCGCTGCCGCGACGAGAAAATCGAGAAGTCGTGCCGCCGGCTGAGCTGTGTTCATCCGGGCGTGTGCGAGAATCTGGTCACGAACCACCAGCCGCTCATCCAGCTGCTTCGGAAAGTGCGGAGCGAGCGCGGAGTGAAGAAGGCGTTCATCGCGTCGGGGGTCCGCTACGACCTGGCGGAGCGAAGCCCTGAGTTTATCGACGAGTTGGCGACGCATCACACCGGAGGACAGCTCTCGGTCGCTCCAGAGCACGTCGACGACGATGTGCTCGACAAGATGAAGAAGCCAGGCGCCGAGAGCTACGAGCGCTTTGCCGAGATGTTCGCCTGCGCAACCGAAAAGAGCGGCAAAGACCAGCACCTCGTCCCGTACTACATCAGCGGTCACCCGGGCTCGACCCTCGGGAGCATGATCGACCTCGCGCTCTACCTGAAGAGGCGGGGACTTCGACCGCGGCAGGTGCAGGACTTCATTCCGACCCCGATGAGCATGGCGACGAGCATGTACGTGACGGGGCTCGACCCGTTCAGTCAAAAGCCGGTCTACACCGCCAAGGACCTCCGGGAAAAGCGCCTTCAGAAGGCGCTCCTTCAGTACTGGGATGCAAGTCAGCACGATCTCGCGCGCGAGGCGCTTCGCCGCGCGGGCCGTGCGGAGCTCATCGGAAGTTCGGAGCGTCACCTGATCCCCCCGGCGCGTGGTCGAGGCTCGCTCTCGATCCATGACCGCCGGCGAGCCCGTCCGAGTCCCGGCAGGGGGCGAGGGGGCCGTAAACCTCGACCCAAACGGCAGAGGTGACCAGACTACGACGAAAGCCGAAGGATTTTGGAGTGTGGGAGGGCAGACGCGTCGAAGACGCGGCGCGCGAGCGTAGCTTGCGGAATTGGAGTGGGGACGAAGTCCTCCAAAAGGGGCGAGGGTGAGACCGATGGATTCCACCTTCAGAACCTGGTTCTAGGTCCGTTTCGTACCCACGACCCCACGCAGGGAATGGGG
>JBCCZL010000241.1:0-13487 GCA_039187775.1 Myxococcota bacterium | reverse complement strand
TGACGCCATCGGTCAAAGGCGTTTTTCAACTCGGCTCGCTCGGTCATCGTTCGCTCATCGTCGGGTCTTTTTGGCTAGGATAAGCCGTTCCAGGGCATCGCCCATCTCTCCCGCGATCGTCTCGATGCGATCCTCGCCGGTGGGCCCGGGGGCGGGCTCCGCCACTGCGAGGACTCCGACGAGCTTCGAGCCGACGAGGATCGGGTGAAGGTGCAGCTCGCCGCCGCGGCTTCCGATCGCCGCGCGAAAGATCTGGTCGGCGGCAGTGGGGCCGTGGGCACCGCGATAAGGCTCCCGGGTCTCGAGCACCTTGCGGAAGTTCGAGGGACTGCGCTTGGGAATCCAGAGGTTTCGCACCGCATCCGAACTCAGGCCCGAGCCGGCGGCGCCGCGGCCCTTCAAGGTGTTGCGATGGAGCGCCAAGAACAGGGCCGAGCTCCCCACGGTGAGTGCGGCTTCGCAGCCCGTCTTTACGACCTCGTCCCGACTCTTGCTTCCCCGAAGCGCACGAAGCTGCTCGCCGAGCAGGCCGGTCCGCACCGCGGGGTCGTAGGCGCTCTTGAGCTCGATTTTTTGTTCCGGGAGCAGCTTCGCCCGCTCGCCGGTGCCGGGGAGAATCGTCCCCCACCGATCCTCGGGATCCCCCATGCGGACCTTGGGCTCGGTTTCCGCAGGCCGCGTGAAGGTTCGGTGAACCGGCGGCCGAATCGGAGCGGGCGCTTCTTCCGGTTCGGGCGGGGGCGGCCGATGCGATGCCTTGGCGTTGCTTCGCGCCTGTTTCTTGGTGGAGGACTGGTAGCCCGCGGCGCTTTGGTGATCCTCGACGCGGACGCGGCTCTTGGATTCGACGGGGCGCTTTCGGACGAGCTCGATCGGCAGTTCGCCCGGCGTGTCGCTAAAGACTTCGAGCTCCCCGCTTCGCTCGTGAGGGCCATTGGGTGGCGGCTTTTCGAGCGATCGCGGCCACGCGTCTCGAATCGCCCGCTGAAGATCGGAGACCCTTGCCACGGTCGGAAGGACATCGCTACCGACGGCGTAGCGTATCTCCTGCACCGAGTGTCGGTCCGACGGGTCGACCATGGCGACCACCAAGCCGGCAGGACTCGACCGAACCGGATAGGCAAGCAGCCCCGCGGCCATCGAGCCGTCGAGGCGCTGGCGAGCATGGGGATCGGAGGCTTCGATCTCCGCCTTGTCGAGGAGTGGACCGTAGCCGTGGGCGAGAAAGAACCCGGCGATGGCATCTTCCTCGATCCCCAGGTCCACCAGCGCGGTCGCCAGGGCTCCTCCGTGGGGTGGAGCGGTCGCCTGCGCCTGAGCCAGGAGCTCTCGGGTGACCAACCCGGCGCGCAGTAGGCGGGCCCCCAGGTCTTCGGCCATGGCCCCGGTCTTAGCAGACTCCGGTCAGAATGCGAACGTTTGCCGGACGCTTACGAAACGGCGAGGACGGACCGGGAATCGGTGACCGGAGCACCCTCCGCGGGCGCTTCCACGGAGCGAGCGACGACTTGGTAGTATCCGGCTCGTGGCGACAGTACTTCACATTGAAGATGACCCAAACAACCGGCTGCTCGTCCGGAAGTTGCTCGAGGCGGCGGGCCACGAGGTGATCGACGCCGAGGGCGGGCTGGACGGGGTCCGGGAGGCGGCGGGCGCTCGGCCGGATCTCGTCCTGGTGGACATCAACATCCCCGACCTGGACGGCTATGAGGTGATCCTGCGCCTTCGCGGCATGAGCCACATGGCGGGCGTCCCGATGGTGGCGATTACCGCCGAAGGCGACAAGGACACGAGCCTCGCGGTCGGGGCGGACGGCTTCATCGGAAAACCGATCAATGCGCGCCGGTTTGCCAAGACCGTCGAGCGCTTTCTTGGGGGGCATCGCGAGCGCACGGGAGAGACGGAGGTCAAACTTCGGGCCCGGTCGCAAAAGATTGTCGAGCGTCTCGAGAAGAAGGTCGTGGAACTCGCCACCGCCAATGAACGTCTCGAGGAAATGGCGCGGCTCCGCCGGGAGTTCTTGCAGAACGTAAGCCACGAGCTGGCGACCCCGATGACGCCCGTGGTCGGCTATCTTCGCCTCCTCCTGGCCGAGGAGCTCGGTCCGCTCACCGATCTTCAAAGGAAGTGCCTGGGGTCGGTGCAAACATCCACCCAGCGGCTCCGGTCGGTGATCGATACGCTCCTCGACGTCAGCTCCCTCGAGTCGCACCGCATGCACTTCTACGTGCGCGAGTACGATTTTGCCGCCGAGTCGCGGCAGGCGCTGGAGGAAGCTCGGCCGCGTTTCGCCACCCGCGACATCGAGGTCTTTCACGATGTCGCGCCATCGCTTCCCGCGGTTGGGGATCCGGACAAGCTCCGCCGCGCGATGGTCCATGTGCTCGACAACGCTGCGAAGTTTACGCCCAAAGGCGGCCAGGTCGCGGTCGGTGCACGAAGCAAGGGAGACCAGTACGAGTTTCTGGTTGCCGACGGTGGACCCGGGGTCGGAAACGACCAGCTCGAGAAGATCCTCCAGCCCTTCTACCAGGTCGACGGCTCGGTCACTCGGACCCACGGGGGGGTGGGCCTTGGGCTCGCCTTCGCGCGCCGGATCTGCGAGGCCCTCGGCGGCGGCGTCCAGGTGTCGAGTCCGCCCCGGGAACGAGTGGCCCAAAAACACCTTCCCGGGACCCTGGTGTGCCTTCGCGTTGCGGTCCGCGCCAAACCTCAAATTCCGTGATCTATCTCGACCACCATGCCGCGACACCCCTTGCCGACGGGGTCAAAGCCGCGATGGCCGAGGCCCTCGAGCTCGGTTGGGCCAACCCGTCGAGCGTTCACGGTCCGGGGCGGGCCGCCCGACGTTTGCTCGAGACCGCGCGGGACCGAGTCGCGGAAGCGGTCGGGGCCAGGCCGACCGAAGTGGTGCTCACGGGAGGTGGCACCGAGGCGGTCAACCTCGCGATCGAAGGTCTTCACCCGCGTCGCATCATCACCACCGAGGTCGAGCATCCGGCCCTCGCCGCGGCCATCGTGAGCCTCGAAACGCGAGGGGTGCCGGTCGACCGGCTTCCGGTTCCGAAGGGCGCTCCGCCCAATCCCGCCATGCTTCGTCGGCTTCTCGGACCGGAGGCGGTGCTGGCCGTGCAGTGGATCAATCACGAAACCGGCACGGTTTTTCCGATCGAGAAATACGCGGAGCTGGTCGCGGAAACCGGCGCCCGGATCATGATCGATGCGACCCAGGCGCTCGGCAAGCAGCCGGTCGAGGTCGCTCGCCTCGGGCGCTGCGCGCTGGCGCTTGCTTCCCAGAAGCTTGGGGGACCGGGGGGCGCGGGGGCGGTGGTGCTCGCCGAAGGGCTCGAGCTTCAGGCGATCCATCATGGGGGCGAGCAAGAACGAGGTCGTCGACCGGGTACGCCGGACCTCGCTGCCGCCGTCGGCTTTGGGGTGGCGTGCACGGCGCGGAACAGCCGGCTCGCCGTACGGGAGGCGATCGGAGCGAAACGGGACGCGCTTGAAGGGGTGCTGCTGGAGGAAGGCGGGGTTCGAAACGCGGCCGATGGACCGCGGGTCGAGACGGTTTCAAGCGTTGCGTTTCAGGGAATGCGGTCCGATGCGCTCGTCGCCGCGTTGGACATCGAAGGCGTTGCGGTGAGTGCGGGGGCGGCGTGTTCAAGCGGACTTCCTGGCGGGTCGCCGGTGATCGAAGCGATGCATCGAAGCGAAGCGTGGCGTGCGACGGCCACCCTTCGAGTCAGTCTGGGTCCGGAGGTCTCGACGACGGACGTCGAAGCCGCGTCGGACATCTTTCGGCGCGTGCTGTCCCGATTTCGGGGGAAAGAAAAGCTCAGGTAGATTCGAGCTCGTCGAGATAAACGCGATCGGTGTTCGGTTTCGATCGCAACTTGCCGAAACTAGATCGATCCTGGCGAACCCCTCCAGCGAGGTGGCGAGTTCCATTCAAACGAAACTCTGCCCGACGGTTCTCCACACGCGTTCAGTGGACTCCGTCCCCACCGCGAGTCATAGCAGGGCATGGGCAACGACCCGAAGCATTCAACCCGAGGTCGCGTGGTGGTCGCGATGAGCGGCGGCGTAGACTCGTCGGTCGCCGCGGCGCTGCTCGTCGAGCAGGGATTCGACGTGGTGGGCGTGACGATGCACCTCTGGGATGCCCCGGCCGAGCAGCGCGTCGGACGCTGTTGTGCCCCGGAGGATCGCGACGACGCCCGCCGGGTCGCCGACCACCTCGGCATTCCGCATTACGTGGTGGATGAGCGAACATCGTTCCGAACCCATGTGGTCGAGCCATTCATGGATAGCTACCTTCGGGGGGAAACCCCGAGTCCGTGTGTGCACTGCAACCGGACCGTCAAGCTGACCTTTCTCGCCGATCTCGCCGACCAGTTCGGCGCCGACCGAGTCGCCACCGGTCACTACGTGCGGCTCGAGGACGGACCGACCGGCCCGGTGCTTCGCCGGGGGCGCGACCTTCAGAAAGACCAGAGCTACTTTCTCTTCGGGGTTCCGAAGCGGACGCTCGCGTGCCTGATGTTTCCCCTCGGGGAGATGGTGAAGGACGAGGCTCGGCAGCACGGGCGGCGGCTCGGGGTGCCAAATGCCGACAAGCCGGACTCGCAGGAATTGTGCTTCGTGCCCGACGGCGACGTGCATGGGTTTATCGCCGAACGTCGAGGAACTCCAAGAGGCCCGATGGTCGACGAGGCCGGCACCGTCCTTCGCGAGCATGCCGGAGTCACGGGCTTCACCGTGGGTCAGCGAAAGGGCCTCGGCCTCGGCGGAGGGCCCCCGCGCTACGTGCTTCGCATTCTTGATAACGCGGTGGTCGTCGGCGGCGAGGACAAGCTCTACCAGCGCGAACTTCACGCGGTGGACGCGGCGTGGCAGGTTCCGCTGCCGGACGAAGCATTTCGCGCGGACGTTCGGATTCGCTATCGGCACGACCCGGCGCCGGCGACGGTCACACCTACCCGAGACGGGTTCCATGCGGTGTTTGATGAACCTCAGCGCGCGATCACTCCCGGTCAGGCGGCGGTGGTGTATAACCAAGGGAGGGTGGTTGCCGGTGGGTTTATCGTTGGCCTCCCGGCCACGAAGCTCCCCACCGCTGAATCCCTCACCACTGAATCCCCCACTTCCGAGTCCAAAACCTCCAAAGCCACTGAGTCCAAAACGACTGCTCCCGAATGACTCCCTCGAGTCGACCGCTCTTCAAGACACCTTATGCCTGTTCGTCTGTCTCTCCTCGCCATGATCTTTGGCCTTTTCGGCTGTTCGCTCGGGGCGGGCGATGGCGAGGTGCTCGGCACGGTGACCGCTCCCGAGTGCGAGCTCAATAACCACGCCTACAATCTCGAGCCGACCTTCTTTGCCGCCGAACCGGTGATCAGCGACGGCCTCGAAATCCGGATTCAGCACGGAAGCGATCTTGAGATCAAAAGCGATGGGGTCTTGATTCTGGTCGAACCCGTATCGGACGTGAAACTGACCCGTCTCGGACGGCCCCTCGAAGTGGCGGACATGCCGGAGGCCACCGTGAAGATGGCGCTCTTCATGAACGAGACCTGCCCGCCCGTCCGGGAAGATAAGCCGGTGCACTTCGAAGCGGTCAGCGGAAGCATTGTCTTTGACAACATCTACGCAGAGAACGTGTCCGAGGACGACGTCGAGGTCTCGGGGCGCTTCACCGATGTGCATCTCGTGGACCCGGACGAGCCAGACACGCGGTTCGCCGACCTCAACGGGTCGTTTCGCTTCTTCTTTAATCGCGGCCGCCCGGCGCAGCGTTTTCCCTAGCGCGATGCCCATCGCAGAAGTCCGGGATCTCGCAGGCCTCGGCGACGGGGTGGCCACGGTCAACGGGCGAAACGTCTTCATTCGTGGCGCCTACCCCGGTGAGCGAGTGAAGGTCCGTACATTCGGCGGAAAAAAAGGGGCGCGGGCCAAACTCCTCACCATTCTTACACCGTCGCCCGATCGAGTGCCGTCGGTCTGCGAAGTGTCGGAGCAGTGCGGTGGGTGTCCGTTCGCGTCCCTTTCGCCCGAAGCCCAGCGTCGATTCAAGCGCGCCCAAGCCCAATGGGCGGTGGGGCGCCCCGTGCCGATGCATCCCGCTCCTGCCCTTGAAGGCTACCGTCGAAGGGCGCGGCTGGCGTTCGACGCCACGAAAGACGCTTTGCGGATTGGATATCGCGAAGCGGGGGCGCATCGCCTCGTCGAACCGGGACACTGCGTGGTTCTTACCCCCGTCATCGAAGTTTCCCGACGGCGGCTTGCGGACCTGCCGTTGCAGGGGACGGGGGAGATCCAGCTCGACACCGGTCAGGATGGCCTTCCGGTCGCGGTGCTCCGGACGGGGCCCCAACCGGCCGCGCTCTACCGGGCGCTGGAGGATCTTGTGGCGGCGAACGTCTTTGCCGGGTTTGGCCTGCACGTGGAAGGGGTGCACCCGGCGACGTTCGGCGATCCTCGGCCGGTGAGCCTCGCCCTGGATGGAGCTCCGTTGGTATCGGGAATCGCGGGGTTTACTCAGGCGTACGATCAACAAAGCCTTGCGCTCGCGTCCCGGGTCCAAGAGTGGGCGGCTCCGACCGGTCGGCGGGTGGTGGAGCTCTACGCGGGAAGCGGTCATCTCAGCGTGGCCCTCGGCGCGGCCGCCTCACTGACGGTGGTGGAGCAGCAGCCGGCCGCCGCTGCCGCGCTGATGGCCAACCTCAAGGCCCGAGGGATCGAAGCCACGGTGCACACGAAGGACGCGGCGAGTGTGGAGCTCCCGCCCTCTGACGTCGCGGTGCTGGATCCGCCGCGCTCCGGAGCGCGGGAGGCGCTCGCGGCGATCGAACGCACGGGCGCACAGGAGATGATCTACGTCTCGTGCAGTCCGGCGACCCTCCGTCGAGATCGGATGGCTCTCGGTGCCCTTGGATTCGTGGTCGCTGACGCCGAGGCGTTCGATTTTTTTCCCCACCCCGCGCACGTCGAGGCGGTGGTGCGCTTTCGTCGTGCGGCCGCTGGCGAAGGATCTCGGTGAGCTGGGCTACATCGCAAAGCTACAGCAAGAGGGCACGGATAGAAATTGAAAGGTCTTCGAACTGCGGTTAGTGTCGCGGCCTTCTCCTTGGAATCCCTATGAAATGCCCCTACTGCTCGGCGTTGGACAATCGAGTCATCGATTCGCGACTGTCCCAAGGTGGGGAAGTCACGCGCCGTCGTCGGGAATGCGATAGGTGTCGCCGTAGATACACCACCTACGAGCGGGTCGAGCAGGTGCTCCCCCTCGTGGTGAAGCGTGATGGTTCCCGGCAGCCCTTCGACCGGATGAAACTCCTCGCCGGACTCCGTCGAGCGGCCGTGAAGCGTCCGGTCGAACCCGAGGCGCTCGAGGCGCTGGTCACTTCAGTCGAGCGCGCCCTTGTCGATAGCGGCGACAAAGAGATCCCGACCGAGACCATCGGAACCAAGGTCCTCGCGGGCCTCAAGGATCTCGATCCGGTGGCCTACGTCCGCTTTGCTAGCGTCTACCGAAAGTTCGACGATGTGCAGGCCTTCGTCGAGGAGCTCGAGAGCCTTGGAGCCGCCGACCCGGATCCCTCCGACAGCGCGACATGAATCTCGATGACGCGATGATGCGGCGCGCGATTCGGGCGGCCCGACACGGGCGGCCGAGTCCGAATCCCCACGTCGGAGCGGTGCTGGTTCGGGGCACCCGGGTTCTGTCGACGGGATATCATCGTCGCGCCGGCGAAGCCCACGCGGAGGTCATGGCGCTGACACGCGGTTCGGGACGAACCCGCGGCGCCACCATGTACGTGACGCTCGAGCCGTGCAACCACTTCGGCCGAACCGGGCCCTGCACCGAAGCGATCGAACGCGCGGGAGTCCGCCGCGTGGTCATCGGCACTCGCGATCCCGCCCCGCACGTCCCCGGAGCGGTCGAACGACTTCGCCGAGGGGGCATCGAGGTGCGCGTGGGCGTCCGGCAGACGGAGTGTCGGCACCTCGTCGGAGATTTTGCCACCCACATTATCGAAAAACGCCCCTATGTGACCGTCAAGACGGCATCGACCCTCGACGGGCGATCCGCCGCACGCAGTGGCGATGCACGATGGATCACGGGGATGGCAGCTCGGCGCGAGGTTCACCGACTCCGGGACCGATCGGATGCGGTGCTCACCGGGGTGGGCACGGTGCTGGCGGACAACCCTCAGCTCACGGTTCGCCACGTGCGAGGGCGCGACCCGCTCCGGGCGGTGCTCGACTCGCGGCTCCGGACCCCCGCAAATGCCGCGCTCTTTCAGTCGGGGGGACCGGTGATCATCTTTCATGGCAAGCGAGCTCCGAAAGCCCGAAAGAACGCGCTTGTTCGGGCGGGAGCGGAGCTTGTGCCGGTTCCGGAAGACCGCGCCGGATTGCGCCTCCGGGCGGTGCTTCGGGCCCTCGCCAAGCGCGACGTGGTCCGGCTCCTCGTCGAGGCGGGGCCGACCCTCAACGGCGCGCTCCTCGAGCGCAAGCTGGTCGATCGTTGGCTGGCTTTCATCGCGCCGTCGCTTTTGGGGGATGAGCAGGGCCTTCCGATCGCACGGGGCCGGCACGTCATGAAGATGAGCCGGGCCCTTCGCCTTGCGTCGCCGACCCTTCGACGGGTGGGCGAAGACGCGATCTTCGAGGGGTACCTCACAGACGTGAACCGCTTTTTTTCAAAGGTTGGGGCGTGACACAATGGCCGATATGGATTCCGAAGTGATGAACCGAGTGCACACCGCGCTCGACGCGATCCGCGCGGGCCGGATGGTGATCCTTGTCGATGACGAAGATCGGGAGAACGAAGGCGACCTCGTGATGGCCGCGGAGCATGTGCGGCCCGACGACATCAACTTCATGGCGCGCTTTGGTCGCGGGATCATCTGCCTGAGTTTGACGGACAAAAAGGTGCGCGCCCTCGACCTCCCCATGATGGTGGAGGACAACCGGTCCTCACGAACCACCGCGTTCACCGTCTCGATCGAGGCTCGGGAGGGCGTGAGCACGGGCATCAGCGCGGCGGACCGGGCGCACACCGTGCAGACCGCAGTCCGAAGCGACAATCCCCGGGACCTGGTGAGTCCTGGCCACGTGTTTCCCCTCCGATCCCAGCCGGGCGGCGTGCTTCAGCGGAGTGGGCACACGGAGGGGTCGATCGATCTCGCCCGGATGGCGGGCTGCCAGGAGTCGGCGGTGATCTGCGAGATCATGAACGACGACGGCACGATGGCTCGCCACGGGGACCTCGTGCAGTTCTCGAAGGAGCACCAGCTTCCGGTGATTTCCATCGCGGACATCATCCAGTATCGACTCCAGCACGAGCGCATCGTCCATCGGGTGAAAAACGGTCCCGTGGTGCTCGGCAACGGCAACACGTGGAACGCCCAGGTCTATGAGACGAGCGTCGACCAGCGGCAGTTCCTCGCGCTGATGTTCGGTGATTACGCGGCCCCACCGACCTTGGTGCGAGTGCAAACGGCGAGTCCGCTCGGCGACATCTTTGGCGTTCGGGCGGGCACTCGCGTGCTCGCCTCGGAAGCGGTGCGCCGGATCGAGCAGGAGGGGGCGGGAGTGCTTCTGTTCGTTCCGGGTCGCGGCGATTTGGCGGCGGACCTTGCGTTCCACCTCGGCGACAAAACGACCCGCCTGCCCACCGACCAGGGAGAGGTGCTGCGGGAGTACGGGCTCGGGGCCCAGGTCCTCGCCGACCTTGGGCTTCGGCAGATCCGTATTCTCACCAATCGGCCTCGGCGGATCGCTAGCTTCTCCGGCTATGGCCTCGAGGTGGTGGAGCAGATCGTGCTCCAGGATGTCGAGGCCCACAAAGAGCGGACTACCCATTGATGTGGTCCATTGACGTCGGTTGTTTCTGACAGGTAGAAGGGCGGCGCCGTGATGCATGAGATCGAAGGTTCGTTTTCCGTACCGGGGAACAGCGAGTTCGCGATTGCGGTGGCACGCTTTAATCACTTCATCACCGACCGCCTGGTCGAGGGTGCTCTCGACGCGCTCCGGCGTCACGGAGTGTCGGAGGAGCGGGTCACTCTCGTTCGCGTTCCGGGAGCGTTCGAGTTGCCGCTGATCGCCCGACGCCTCGCGGCGGCGGAGAAGTTCTCTGCGATCGTTGCTCTCGGAGCGGTGATCCGGGGTTCGACCGCGCACTTCGATTATGTGGCGGGGGAAGCCGCCGGAGGACTTGGCCGGGTAGCGGCGGACGCGAACAAGCCGGTCGCGTTCGGCGTGATCACCACCGACACGATCGAACAGGCGATCGAGCGGGCGGGGACCAAGGCGGGGAACAAGGGGTTCGAGGCAGCGATGACCGCGCTCGAGATGGTCAGCCTCGACGAGGCACTGCGACAGCACAACCTCTAGAGACTTCATGGGGACCCGACGCCGGGGCCGTGAGGCGGCCCTCCAAATGCTCTACCAGGTCGACGTTTCCGAGGCCTCGGTCGAACAGGCGGTCCGCCACTATTGGGCGACGCTCGCAAGTTCACGGGATGGCGAGGAGTTTGCCAATGCGCTGGTCCTCGGTTGGGCGGCGGTGCGGGACGATATCGACGAGACGATTCGAAGTGTCAGCCAGCATTGGCGGTTGGAGCGGATGACCCGGGTCGACCGCAATATCCTTCGACTGGCGACGTATGAGCTCAAGATGCTCGGTGACGTACCCCGGCGCGTGACCCTGAATGAGGCGGTAGAGCTTGCCAAACGCTTCGGCGCGGAGGGGAGTGCGGGCTTCGTAAATGGCGTGCTCGACCGAATCGCGACCGATCTCGGAAAACAGTGAGCGTTCGGCTCGCGGTTCCCACCCTCGCGGTGCTCGATGGTCTTGGAAGCGAGCTTCTCGCGCTGCCTTTCTTTGAGAACGATCGGCCGTTCCAAGGGGTGGCGGGGCTGATCGATTGGCGCCTTGCCGGCGGAGCCTCCCGGCCGCTTCGGGAGGGCCGAGTACTGGGTGCGTACCTCGAACAGCTCCTCCTTCCGACTCAGGGAAAGCTCAAGGTGGAGCGGGTGGTCTTTCTCGGGCTTGGTCGGGCGGATGATTTCACCGAAGCTCGGTTTTCGGAAGCGGTCGAAGCCTTGGCGGGGTGCGCCGAATCCCTTCTTGCGCGTTCGGTGGCGTGCGTTCTGCCAGGGAGGGACCGGCCGGTGATCGAAGCCAAGCGAGCGATGGAGCTCTTCATGCCGGTGCTCGTTCATCCCGAGCGCTACGACGAGCTGGTGATTCTGGACCGCGGGGAGCACCACCGGGCGATGGCGCCAATCATCGAACACGCAGCGCGACGGCGTCGCGCGATGGACCTCTAGCCTCCGACGAGTTGCTCGGGGTTGCGTTTGGCGGCTACCGCCGGCGTTTGGTCGCCGACCTGGTGACCTTCTTTGTGGTCTTTTTCGTCGTTTTCTTGGTGGTTTTCGCGGCGACTTTCGTGGCCTTCTTCGTGGCCTTCTTCGCGGTTTTTGTTGCGGTCTTTTTCACCGCAGGCTTGCGAGCTGGCTTTTTCGGAGCGGGCTTCTTTCCCTTGGCCGGGGCGCTCTTGGTGGCTTTCTTTGTGGCCTTCTTCGCGGATTTGGCGGGTTTCTTGGTGGCCGCTTTGGTGGTTTTCTTCGCCGAAGCTCGAGTCGACGACGTCTTCTTTGCGGCTTTCGCCGGGGCCTTCTTGGTCACCTTCTTTGCGGCTTTCGCCGGGGCCTTCTTGGTCACCTTCTTTGCGGCTTTCGCCGGAGCCTTCTTGGTCACCTTCTTTGCGGCTTTCGCTGGAGCCTTCTTGGTCGGAGCTTTCTTGGTCGGAGCTTTCTTGGTGGCCGCTTTCGTCTTCTTGGCAGGAGCTTTCTTCGCCGGCTCTGCTTTCTTCGAGGGCTCTGCTTTCTTGACGGCTGCCTTCTTCACCGGCGCCTTCTTAGTGGACTTTTTCGATTTGGCGTCTTTGGCAGCCTTCGCTGCCTCCGCCTTCTTCCGCGATACGCTCAGGGTTTTGGGCTCCTCCGGCTCCGGCGCTGGCTCGGGCCGTGGCGGAAGGTACGGCCTTCGACGAGCAGTGCCCGGTCGAGCGCTCGTCACCCCCGGGATCGGGAGCCGCCGCGCCTTCGATGCGGCCTGAATGGCTTCACGCATCGCCCCCGGCTTTCCGAAGAACTTTCGCATCGGCTCGAGGTAATAGGTGCGCCACCCCTTTTTGTATCGTTCGGACTGCCCTTCTGGGATGCCCTCATGAACCAGGGTCAGCTTGGTGCCCCCCGCCACCGGCTCGAGGTGGACCTCCACCTGGGAGTCGTAGGCATCGTCCGGGAAATCGTTGGTGCGCCAGGTCATGGAGAGTCGACGGCCTGTATCGAGATTGACAAGTATCCCGTGGACGTACCCGTCCCAGGCGGTGTGGCGCCCGCCGACCCAAGGTTCCACCGTGGCTCGGGCGCCAGTGATTGCGCTGTGCTTTCTCTCGTCTAGCCACGCATTGTAGATCGCGTTGGGGCTCGCTTGAATCAGAGCTGATACGCGAAGTTCTTCGGTCGCCATGGGCGGAGCCTTTCACTTGGAAGGAAGTTCGGAATCCTTAGTCTAGAAAACGTTGGCCAAATCCGGCAATATCTTGCGCCCCAGGAAGCGCCTGCGATCGCACCCAGACCCAACAGCCCTAGGGCTACCATGCGATCGTGGTCTCTGTGGAATCAAGGCTCATCCTAACTCAAAGTCTCACCTCAATGGCCATCCGCGGAGACGCGCACCGTTCCATGCTCGCCTCAATAGCCCTCTCCCGATAGTTCGAGGCCGACCATGGAGCGACCCAGATACGACGTGTGGATCGACCGGGGAGGGACGTTCACCGATTGCCTAGTTCGCGATCGAGTAGCGCAGTCCATCCGAATTGCAAAGGTATTGTCAGGTGAGGAGGACGTTCCACGCGCGCTCCGACAGATCTTGGGGCTGTCGTCAGAGACCCCGCTCCCGTCGTGTCATCTGCGATTGGGCACCACCATCGGTACCAATGCCCTCCTCGAGCGACGCGGTGCGCCAACCGTGCTTGTGGTCTCTGAAGGGTTTCGCGACCTCCTGATCATCGGAGACCAGACCCGGCCAGATCTCTTCGAGCTTGCGATCCGTCAGTCCGATCCCTTGGTCCCAGTGGTGAGCGTGCCGTCGAGGGGAGGGCCGGGGGGAATGGTGGATCGTGCCACCGACGATCAGATCGCCACCATCCTCGAGCCATGTCTGGCCGCGGGCGCCGTGAGCTGCGCGGTGTGCCTGCTGTTTGGGCATCGCTGTCCGGAGCTCGAAGAGCAGGTAGAGGAGGTCGCGCGCCAACTCGGCTTTCGTCATGTTGAGCTTTCCCATCAGGTAAGCGTAGAAACAGGCTATCTCGGGCGCGCCCAAACCACGACCATCAACGCGTATCTGACGCCACTCCTCCGGGCCTATCTTCGGGGACTGGAAGGTGAGCTCGCCGAGGGCACGG
>JBCCZL010000240.1:0-13490 GCA_039187775.1 Myxococcota bacterium | reverse complement strand
GCGACGAAGAAAGTGGCGAGGGACATACCCCAGCCGCCATGCTCCAACCCATCAGACAGGCTGCGTGGAACTGGGCTCGAACCCATCAGCAGCGGTGCGCGCCAACAAGAAGGCCCGGGGAAGGTGGCGCTTTCGGGCGCGAGACACGCCGACTGGTGACCGATGCGGGCTAGCTGCCAAGGCATCCCAGTTACCCCGGAGGTCGCCGGTCGGGCCCGTTTCGTGGGAAGTAGGCATCAGCTCCTCGGTTTGATTTGCCTCGTCGCGCTGGGTCTTGCGCGTTGGCTATGCAATGCCCGGGAGTTGCTTTGTGCTTTGGTACCGTCGACCGGAATTGAACCGGCGACCTCCAGGGTGAAAACCTGGCGACCCGAACCAACAGAGTCTTCGACGGCATAGGGAGCCCTGATCGCTGGGCTCCCGGCTCCGGTTAGGAGCCTTCTTTCAGCGCGCCGTGCCAGTAGAGCCAGTTGGCCCAGGCCTCCGGCACGCTGCAGGTGGGGTCAATGCGGAACGCAATCACCGGCAGCCACTTCGGCTTGATCGGCTCCTTGCGCAGGCGCATGTTGGCCTGCCGCGGCGTTCGGTTTCCCTTCCGCTCGTTGCACTGGTAGCAGGCCATGACGATGTTCTCCCAGGTGGTCCGACCTCCCTGGCTCCGCGGCTTGACGTGGTCATAGGTCAGCCGACGCAGCGGGAGCTTGATGTCGCAGTACTGGCACTGGAAGTTGTCTCGGGTGGCGACGTTGAGCCGCGAGAACTTGATCGGTCGCTTGCGCAGCCGAATCGCGCTCAGCATGCGCACGACGGCGGGCATCTTGATGGTGATGCTGACCGACCGAATGTCCTCGTCGTACTCTTCGACCACTTCGACCTTTCCGTCGAAGAGCATGAGGACCGCCCGCTGCCAGCTTACGATTCGATGGGGTTGGTAC
Source organism: Myxococcota bacterium (assembly GCA_039187775.1). GTDB lineage: Bacteria > Myxococcota_A > Polyangia > Polyangiales > JBCCZL01 > JBCCZL01. Next base: position 12,555 of record JBCCZL010000240.1, on the reverse strand, counting down.
CCCTGGTCAAGGACAAGGGTTCGCATGGTGGATCTCCTGAAGGGCGACAAACAAATGCCGCCCGTGGCAATGTGCCAGGGGCGGCGGTCGCACTTCGGCGATCGATCCGACCCTAGCGTTGAGCTTCTTCTCGGCGCGCACCGAAGGAGTCGCGCAGAGGGTTTCGATACGCCCGACGCTCCGGGCGCACCTCATGAACGGCGAGGCGCACGGCGGCGCGCCCCGCATTGCGACACGCCATCCGATGGCGTGCTTCAAACGACAAACTCCGCACGGCGAGGTGGGCACGCATGCCCTGGATGCCCTCCGGAGCGAGGTGGTGTGAGGTGCGCGCGACCGCGCAATTTGGTTTACGACACATGGTGAATGCTCGGAGTGCCCCCCGGCCCCCTTGGACTTCCCCCATCCCTTTCATACCCCGTGATACGAACGGGTCAAGGAAACGATTCAAACAAATCGTGACGCACTTCGCTCGGCCTTTCCTCCGATCGGTCCTCCGCTGGCGCGCCCGATGGGCTCCATCTCGAGACGAGAGCCGACGTTGGTCTATCCGATGCGCGAACCGCTCGCCGACTACAGGAGAGTCACCTTGAGCGCTCCGTCACGTTGTTCGCTGACGCACATGAGGAGCGCGAGGATCTCATCGAAGAGAGTTCGCCCATCGACCGGTATTCCTCCCTCTTCATGCACTTCAACGTCGAGTGGTTCACGTTCTTCGTGGAGACACTCGCGAAGCGCTGAAGCATCGAGAACCGCACGAGACTGCGCGCTATTCCGCCATACGATAGTATAGGGAAACTCGAGGCCGAAGCCTCCGTAGAGGCAGTCCTCGACCGCCCGCAGCGACATCCCGAAATAGCCACCCGGGCCATTGATCGCCTCGCCGAGGGCGCAGTAAAAGCCTCGCCGGCCATCGATCACGTCCCCGTCGATGACGATGCGGCGTCCGGGCCGCGACGGCGGGAGGTGGCCGCTCAGGATCACTCGATCACGCGCCGCGGCGCACCAACGTTTGCGCGCGATGTCAGGAAGGCTTCGCCATGTGCCCAACTCACGCGGACGCCTTTTTCCTGGCCAGCGCGCCGGTCTACGACGTTTCTTCATCGCTCTCGGCGAACTTCAACTGGGTGAAGTCATCGCTCAGATAGAACGACAAGAGCGCACTCACTCGGGCGAGGAGCTGAGGGTAGATGTACGCGCCCTGTTCATCGACCTGGCCAAGCACTTCCCGAACGCCGACTCGCTCGACCATCGCAAGCTCCGCCGCATAGGCCGGCCAGGTGCGAAACATGGCGCGAATGGCCGCTCCAGGATCGTTCGCAAGCACGAGGCCCGCCCGGTCCGCGGTGAACTGCATGACCCGGTGCGCGGCGACGAGGTCGCTCGACGCGGTGCCGAGCGCCACCACCGGGTCATCTTCCTTCTTGCCAAACATTTTTCCGGCGAAGCCCATCGCGCCCTTGAAGTCCACCCCCTGCGCGTGGCCCGCCACCGTCGCGATCTTCTCGCCCCATTTCCATGCCCCCACCACCGGAAGCACCGAAACCAAGGCCTGAAGGGTACTGACGCCCATGTCGACCGCACCAGACCAAACCTCGGCCGAGGTCACTCGCGTGTGGCCGAATCGAAGATGGGCGATCTCCGCCCCCACCGCAAAGCGAAGCTCCGCCGGGAGGAGCGGCTCCGACCCTTCGAGGTGCGTCACCCCGATCAAAAGGAAGTGGGGCTTGCCCTCGTACGCTCGGACTCCGACGGATCGTTCGCCGCGCGACACGAACGCCTGCACGCCCGGAGTCCCCAGTGCGAGGCAGGCATCCACGACCGCCGCCAGGGCCGTGGGGTGCGCCTTGCCGTCGAGGCGTTCGCAGTACGACTGAAGCGAACTGTGGTCGGGGCGGTCGGTCTTGGCGAGCAGACTCTGCACCGCGCCGATCGCGCCCGCACTCCGGCCCACCGGGTGACGAACCCGCGATTCGAGCTCCTCTTCACTCCATCGGCGGACCGCGTCCGGCCAACCTGGCGGTGGCGAAAACATCTTGGCTTCGGCGATCTCCAGGATCCGCGTTGCTCGCTGACCGAGCACTCCGTCGGAATCGGCGTCGGCGAGGTGCTGAAGCCGAACCGTCGACAGCGGATGAAGCCGAGCCAGCTCCGCCAGGGTGGGGACATGCGCTCCGCTTTCGTCTCGAAGGCGAGCGAGCATTTCAAGCGTTTGAACCCGGAGTCGGGAATCCGGCTCCGACGGCCTTTTGAGGCCGGGTCCTTCGGACTCGACAGCGGAAGGCTCCCTATCCTCATGGACAACGAGGTCGAGCATGCCGACCGTCGGCAAGGTGGCGAGCGTTTCCTCGAGGAGCGCCCGCGCCTCCGCCCGCTCGCCTCCCTCTTCAAGACGGCGCGCATGCTCGAGCACCGCCTCGGCTCGGGTGCGGTCGTCGGTGCCTTGGACGATCGTAGCGTGGAGGCGCGAACGGAGCCGAAGGGCGAGGCTCTTTGCCCGCGCGCCGTCCTGGGTCTCGAGGGCGCTGACCACGGCTTCGCCGATCGGCACCGAAAGGCCGAAGTCCTCCCACCACTCCTCGATCGGGTAGCTCGGGGCCTCACCGTCGAGGAGCGGCGCCAGCGCGTCCGCAAACGACTGGGAGTCCGGCGCGTCCGCCACCATCAATGTCGTCGTCAACCGAGCCCATCGATCGCCGGCGGCTTCGGCGGCGGCAAGGAGCGACTTCCCGTGCGCGCGTTCCTTCGGAAACTCCCGAAGCACCAGCTCCGCCGCACGTCGGATGCGCTCCGACTCCGGCAACCCGACGAGGTCTTCGATCCAAGCAAAGTGGGCGCCGTTGCCCAACTCTGACACCCACTCGCGGTGCGCGACGGCGATCTTTGCGCGGCCGGTGCGCCGCTGGACGGTCAAAGGCTGCGTGGGAAGGGCATCCACCCGGACATCGCCATACTTGGTCAGCGCGACCAACGCCGCACGACGACTGGTAAGGACGAAGCGCAGCTCGGCGACAAGGGCGTCGCGGCCAATGTCGGATGGGATTGTCTGCGTCGTGCTCGTTCGGAGCCACGCCAGGAGCGGCTCGTTCTCCCCGAGCCAACGTGCCAGAAAGGCACTCTCGATCCGAGTGCGGAGTTGAAGAAGCGGCCCCGCCGGACCTTCTTCCGCACCGGCGACGCCGAGCTGAGCAAAGGCCAGCATCTCGGTGACCCTGCGGCCTTTCCCGCGAGGCACGGCGTACTCCTGCGTGCCGATCTGTAGCCGGTCTCCGAGCGTTCGCTCCTCGTAGAAGAGCGGCTTCTGTTCCAGCACCGGAATTCGGACATCGCTTCCATCCGCGCCGAGAAACAAGCCGTTGGACGAGAGCTCGACGAATGGTGCGCCGGACGCCTCGGGCACGGAGCCCGAAAGGTCGACTCGGGTTGCATCAGCCATCGCCGGTTCCTCGCATTGCCGGGCCCGATTCTTGGCCGTGACGCACAAAAAACCAATTGCAAAGCGAGGCCCATCGGACGTCCCGGACCACAGAAACCGATTCCCCGATGCCCCGCGACTTGGTCTGAGGAGGGGTCCGACGGTGCGGGGCCTCGAGTTATTTCAAAGTAACGGCGGTCCCAAGAAAGCCGCCCGCCCACGCGTAGAACCGGCATGAAAACGACCCTCTTCGCCGCCCTCTTCTCCATTGCCAGCGCCGCGTCCGTCGCGTCGGCCGATCCCCCGTGCCGCGAAGGCGGCTCCGTCGCCACCAGTCGAAACGGGAGCGTTCGCGTCGTCTCCTCCGCTTGGGGCTGCCGCGCGTATCCCGATCGGACATTCACCATCGAAGGCCGCACTCGAAGCTACACGATCACCGGCGCACCGCCGCACGAGCATGTGTTCGTCTCGGACACCGGAAGGACCGTGCTGTTTGTCGAGGAGCACGTACGAGCCGACCAGCACTCCGTCGCAATGTTTCGCGATGGCTACCGACTTGGGGTCTACCCCGTCTCCGAGCTCGTCGGGGCTCAACATCGGGTGGTCACGGAAGGACTTCATGTGGAAACCGAGATCGATGGAGTCGAGCTTGTGATCCGAGATCTTCAGGGAAACGAAGTCCTGCGGCGGCATCTCCGGTTCCTCGCGTATCGCCGCTAGCGCTGGAGGCTCCGCCCCACGCCGTTTTCGCCGTGGCCTGTGGGGCCAAATCGACCCTACGCCTCGAAGGTGGACGCGGCACGCGATCGAGACGACTGGCTCCTGTCCCGAGCGAGCTGTCCCGTCGGTCATCTTCGGCTTTCGCCCGAGGAACTTCGAATACGCCGGGGCCCGCCGACGGTGGAGGGCATCGAGTCTCCAGAGGGACCCTTCGATGCCTGGCTGTTTCGGTTTCCCTGCGGGCTCTCCACCTCTGTGCGGATCCATCGACCGGAAGGCGCTGGACCCACCGGCCCCGTGAACGTCGAGCTGCACGCGAGCAACCCCGAGCAGGGACATCTCCTGTTTCACCTCGGGATTAAACGAGAGGAGCTGCTCAACGGGGAGTTTGACGTAGGGGTCGACGGTCCCCGGGCCATCCGGGTGGTTCGGCTCGACGACAATGGCAACGAGTTTCTCGTAGACAGCTATTCGTCGCGCTGCGAGGCAGCGGCGGTCGTGGAACGCTACGAGGCCCGGGGCCATCGCCAGTCCTACTTCATGTTTGGGCCGGCGGACTGAACGCGCGGTAGGCGAGTCCGGCACTCTCCGCGGCCTGCCCCACGAGACGGGCTTCCGATTCCTTCCGGACGACGATGCGAAGGGCAGAAAGCGTCTCTTTCGCTTCGTGATGACGGGCCGCTTCGTGATGACGGGCTGCCTCGATGATCGCGCGGATCGAAGCCACCGCCCCAAGACCGCCATGGCCCGCCCCGAGAAGCGGCATCGCGAGAGCGAAATCGACGATCCGGTGCTCATTGGCCAGCTGCGCGGCTTCCGAAAGGGCCGCCTCCGCACACGCGCGAACCCGCGCTGGTCCCGAGAAGCCTCCGGTCTCTTCGTCCGGCGATCGGTAGTTCACCGCTGCCACGTGCAGGACGAAGCGAAAGTGGGTCGCCGACCCGGAACCCGTGACCAGACAGTCTCCGGGTTCGAGGGGCGCATCGAACTCTTCTTCCCACGCCTCTCGCACCTCCCGCTGAAACACGGCTCCGCCGCACGCTTCCCGAATCGCCCCGCTCACGCCGCTCCCCAGCCCAAGGTTCGGGTTCGACGCATTGACGATCGCATGCGCGGCCAACGGGGAAACAATGCTTCCAACCACCGACTCGACGACCACCCAACCTCCCCGACCCGAATGTCTCAAAGGCCGCGCGAGAAATCATAGCGACGACGGTCGATCGTCGCGAGCGTGACGAGCTAGCTTCGGTCACGACCTGCTATGCCGGCTCTTTGAGCTCGGGCGCTCGTTCGATCGGTGCAGCCACTCCGTCATCGAGGGTTTCCGTGCAGCCGGCCGTGACTCCGAAGGCGAGCGCGCCGTGTCTGATCATCGGGCTTCGGGTAGTAGCGGCCCGGCCCTCCTCCCGCTACCGCAGTTTCGTATTCGCTCGAGGCGTTCGGTCGCGCGGAGGCCTTAGATCGCGCCGCAGGTGCCCCAGCAGTAGTTTCGAAGCCCTGAATCGGCGATCGCTCCACACGTACCCCAACAAAGATTCCGGAGGTCCCCGTCTGAGATCGACCCGCAGCTTCCCCAGCAGAACTGCCGGAGGTCGTGGTCCGAAATCGCCCCGCAGCTTCCCCAGCAAAGGTGGCGGACATCGTGATCGGATACCGCGCCGCAGCTATCCCAGCAGAAGTGCCGAAGGTCGTTTTCGCCGACCGCACCACAGGAATCCCAGCAGAGCTGACGCATGTCGAAACGGCTTCCCTCCAGGAACCATGCCGCCGCGGCTCGGTTGAGATCCGGAGGGTCGTCATGGGGCTCCGCTTCCGATACGTCCGAGGCCTCGGCATCGACAGGCTCCGGAGGCGAGGCATCGGAAGGTTCGTCGTGGGGTTCCGCCGAACCATCGCCGGCATCCGCCCGGATCCTCGTCGCATCAGGGCCCGCGTCTATCGAGCTCCCATCTCCGGATGGTTCACCCGCATCTTCGCCACCGGGGGGTTCTGGCATCCACCAACACCCGGTGAGCACCAAAAGGAGAAATCCGACTGCGAGACGCGCCTGCATACATACAGGATCACGCCCCTTCCCATCGGCAACCAATCGAAGAACCGGTTCCGCCACGCAAAGAACTGTCCGCGGGCGCGGAAGATCTCCGTCGACGATAGTCGGGCGTCCGAAGTGACCTGAACCTACGACGAAAGCCGAAGGGTTTCAGAGTGTGCGCTGGTCAGACGATGATGTCGTCGAGGACTCCGCCGGGGAGGCTTCCCGCGCCGAAGCTGTCGTAGTACCCGCCGCCCGGATTGGTCACGCCGTGGGCGCTGATCAGAGTGTTGAACATCTTATTGTGGATCTCGTCGCCCACGTTGACGAAGAGGCCCTGGCGAAGGAACCCGCCGCCGCTGCCTGCGATCACGAAGGGAAGGTCGCGCGACGAGTGGGGCGGCCCGTTTCCAAGGTCGTTCGACCACACCGCAATGGTGTCGTCGAGAAGCGTTCCTCCGCTTGCCCCCGGGTACATGATCAGCCGATCGAGGAGATGGCGGAACATCCGGGCGTGAATCCGGTCGATCTCATGATGGAGTACGTCGGCGTTGGGAATCCGCGGGCCGTCGCTCCCATCGATGTCCACTCGATGCGAGATTCGGTGGAACGAGTTCTGCTGCGTGCCATCGACGTAGAAGCGCGTGCCGTCGTTGCATTCGCCCATCTGCACCACCGCCGAGCGATTGATGCCACAGGCGAACGCCAGCGCGACCAGGTTCATGTGCATCAGGAGGATGTCCGGGCGATTTCCGTGCTCGGTGAGGGCTCCTCGCACATCTTCCATCGCCGTGATCTCGTCCATCGGCAGGCCGCACGCCATCTGCACTTCCATGTCCCGAATCGCATCGAAGTGCATGGTCAGGCGCCGATTGTCCTCCGAGCCGAGGCGCGGGTTTTGGAGGAGCGCGGTCATTTCCTCCCGGACAAAGTCGTTCACGCTCCGTCGGCGCTCGACGAGTTCGTTCCGCTGGTCGGGATTCATCCCCACCATGCCGAACAGGTCCATGTAGATGCCGAACGGGTTGTTCTGCTGGTTGAACTTTTCGTTTCTCGCGCTGTACGACGGGCTACCCGTGACGTAGCTGCTCGTGGGCCCGGCGATGAGATTCAGGGGACTCGCACCTCCAGGATTGCACTGCTCCGCAATGAACCAGTCCACCGATTGGCCGCCACCGCGGCAGTGCCGGTCCGAGCCGATCGGATCTTGGGCCGTGAGGAACTGCGCGTGGCCCTGGGCATGACCACAGCCGCCGCGGAAGTTGAATCCGTAGCGGAGCCCCTGCACCACCAGGAGTTTGTCCGCATAAGGAGCCAGCTCGCCGATCGCGCGCCCGCCGTCCCGGCCCTCGAGCGTCGCGCGATCGAGCGCACCGGTCGCCGACGGCCAGAAGCGCTCCGGCTCGCCGTTCCAGGACTGCTGCACGCCGTTGCCCTGCTTGAAGAAGATGGTGTTGACGGGTCGTGCGCCGGCCGCCCGGGCGGGCGCCTCGTCAAAGGCCACGCTCTCGAGGAACGGCAGGCCGACGACCAGACCGCCAACCCCCTTTAGAAAACGTCGACGTCGGAGCTTCATGGTGCCTCCATCATCGCCAGCTCGTCGGCGGCTCGGGTTCGGAAGGTTCGGCTGAGGGCAAGCTCGACCATCATCTCCTTCAACGAGACTTCTCCTTCGAGGGAACGGCGCCCCAGGCGATAGACCAGTGGAGAATCGCCGTCGAAGTAGGGGCGACCGAGGGAGTACTCGATCAACCGCTCAGCGTAACACTCGTGAGCGTACGCCGAGTCGGCGAGGGCCTGGCTTAGCTCCACCGCGCCGCTGACGGTCACGCGGGTCTCGTTGTCTTCGAACACGTACGTCGCGGTGTCATCGACGACCTGTCCGTTGTCCATGGTTCGGAACTGACCGATGGAGTCGTACCCCTCGAGGGCAAAGCCCGGCGGGTTGATGATCGTGCCGTGGCATCCTGCCCCGCAGGTCGACGGGCCGGTCACGCTGTTGATCCGTTCGCGGTTGGTCGTGCCTTCGAACATCAGGTCCTCGGCGTCGAACATCGGTGGGTCCGGGATGTCGCGACAGAGAATGTGCTCGTTGATGAACAGGCCGCGGTGGATTGGGTCGGGCACTCGGCGAGCAGCGTAGCGTCCGAGGAATGCAAGGCGCGTCAGGAATCCGGCCCGGTCGTCGCCGAGCTCGACCTGTCCGCTGCCCACGCCGTAGAGCTCCCCGAGCTTGCCGTCGACGAACGCAGTCCGCGACATAAGAAGGTCGGTCACGCCGAGGTCAGAGTCGACGAGATGGGCAAGGAATGCGTTGGTCTCATCGAGGTAGGACCGCGCCAGCCCATCTTCCCAGGCGGGAAACACCTCGGTCTCCCGGCTGTAGTCGGCCCAGTCGTCCATGTGGAAATGCTCTTCGTGGAAGCGCTCGTAGAGCGCCGCGGCCTGCGGATCTGCGAGAAGACGTCGGGCCTGCTCCTCGATGCCGGCATCGGAGGCAAGGTCGCCCGCCGCCGCCGCGCTCAGAAGCATGTCGTCCGGCATCGTCCCCCAGATCATGTAGGAGAGCCGGCTCGCGATCTCATACCCGTCGAGCGGGACCAGTCCGTCGACGACCTCGTCGCTCGACTCTGTCCGATAGAGAAACGACGGCGACTGCAGGACGCCCTCGATGACGAGGCGCACTCCGGCGAGCTCGGCACTCAGCGAAGGGAAGTGCGTGGCCCCCTCGCCGTAGAGCGCGACGAGCCGCGTGAGCTCCTCGTCCCGGATCGGGCGGCGATAGGCATGGAGGACAAAGTCTTGGATGAACGCTTCCCGATCCGCCGCCCCGGCGGGCACCCCCGAACTCCATCGCGCGACCGAAGCCTCGTCCGCGGCGACCGTCGCGGCGATCGCCTCGGCGCTTCGTTGATAGTCCGGCCAGAGACCTTCCGTCACCACCAACCGACGAACATCGGTGGTGAATGTTCCGTCCGCGCTGTCCGCATCGAAGTTCGCCGATTCGCCGGTCGTCTCCGTGAGCCGAAACAGATCGCGAACCGTGGCCTCCCACTGCGCGTGGGTGAGCCGCGCAAACCGCGGGGCCAGCTGCGGCACCTCGATGGCGGTTTCGCACTCGGCACCCACACACCCCCCAGGAGGCGGTGGCTGGACCACCCGTCCGCCGCCCGGACCGGGTCCGGTTGAGCCGCCCTCCCCGGTGGAAAACTCGCCCGTGCATCCTCCAAGGAGCCCCGTGCATCCTCCAAGAAGCAGAGCGAGCAACACGTATTTGAGTTTCGCCACGCCAGACATTGCCCTCGCGAACAGCAATTCGCGTGCCGGTAATGTTCCCGCCGAGCCAACTAGGGAAATCGCGCACAGGAACACTTCCCGTTCCGCTTTGGAACCACCGCGGCGGTCCGGGCGAGAGACGCATCGATTCCACCAATGGGGCTCCCCAAGTGGGACCGCTACTTCAAGTCGGACACCGCATACATTGCTCTACCTCCGATCCGACTTACCGGTGACCTATGTGCTTCGTGGGATGCCTCGCACTTTTCTTTCCTCGGCTTGCGATGATCGTGGTGTGGCTGGCGTCGCCAGGCTACCTCGAAGAAGCGGTCCGTCCCTCGTACTGGCTCATCCTCGGGTTCCTGTTCCTTCCGACAACCACCCTGGCGTTCGCGTACGCGTCGAACTCATTGCAGCCCGCCGGCGAGGTTCCGGCGCTCGGCTGGCTCTTGATCGCGATCGCGATGCTCATCGATCTGGGGCTCTTTGGCAATGGGGCGCGGAGCTCACGAAAGCGTCGCAAACGCGACGACGACGACTGACTGTTCGCTTTCTCGCGGCGACGCACCGTGCGCGGCGCAGCTACATCTGGATGTGATAGCGCTCGGGAAACGGCTTGGGAATCTCGTCTTTCTCTTCGCCGAGCATCTGTCGAATGTCGATCTCGATCCCTCGAGAGATGGTCGAGATCGGCACATCGTTGACCGTGCCCTCAAACGGGTTCTCGCCGACCCGTCCGATCCGCTCCATCGTGTGGAAGATCCACGAGATCACCGCGCAGAACGGCACCGCCAGCCAAACGAAGATTCGATCCGCGTAGGCCCACGTCTCTCCGAGTTCCTTTCCCGTCGCCGCAAACTCGGGAATCGCGGCAAATGGAAGAAGGAACGCAAAGATGTACACGAACTGGTAGCTCAACGTGGCGTACTGGCGGGGGTAGGGAAAGTTCTTGATTCGCTCTGACTTGCCCTGAAGCGTAAAGAGCTCTTGGAGCAAGTTTTCGAGCTGCAGGAACGCGAACTCCCAGATGAATCCCTTTTCCATCAGTTCGCGAATGTGCTTCGACTGCAGGAACAGGATCGCGGTGGCTTTGTTTCCTTTGCTCAGGACGTGCGCTCGCTCCTCCTCGCTCAGGTAACCCTTGAGATCCTCCTCCAGCGTCGACTCGACTTCGGGCACGTAGATGCGCCGAGCCCACTCGCGATTCGTGCGCTGCTGTTGGGTGTTCTCCCACGGCCTCCCCTGACGCATGCCGTAGCGGAGCGCAGTGAGCCACGCGACGTGACGATACACGAGGATGCGCCGCTCCTCGGCGAGCTCGTCTTCGCTCGCGGGCACTTCCGCGTGCTTGTTCGACACCATGTCGGTCACCTTCATCGCCCAGCTTCGGGACTCGTTGACCACGCCGCCCCAGATCTTTCGGGCTTCCCAGATCCGGCCGTAGGCGGCGTTGTTCTGAAAGCCAATGATGAATGCGACCGCGGTCCCGGCGACCGCCACCGGCGCCCACGGAAGCTGAAGGAAATCGAATCCGGCGAGGTCGAAGGCCGCGACCAGGCCCGCGGAGTACACGAGGAACAGGAGCAGATCCCATCGCGTCCACATGAGTACGTCGAGGGGCGAATAGCGGGGTTTGGTGAGCATGCTCGGAGTGTCGAAGAGGGTTGGAGTCTCGGGGTGGTTGGTAAGAGCAAGAAGACCCTGAATTCGTTGCCGATGTATCCGAAGGCCGCCGAGTTGTCTATGAGCCCGCCGAACGACAGGACGCCACGCGTGAGCTAACATCGGCAGCGTATGAGTGCTCCCACCAGTCTGGTCGATCAACTGAAGTCTTGGGCCGCGTCACAGCCCGACAGCCCCGCGATCTATGGCCGAAGCGAAACGGGCTGGAACACCTGGTCGTGGAAGGCGTATTGGGAGGACGCGCAATCCGTTGGTCGAGGCCTGATCGCGCTCGGTCACGAGGTCGGTGACTGCGTCGCGATCGTTGGCGACAATCGACCCGAATGGGTGCTGTCCGAGCTTGGCATCATGGCGGCGAGAGGAGTTCCCGCGCCGATCTATACCACCCTCATGCGAGAGCAGGTCGCGTTCATCGTCGACCACGCCCAGGCGAAGATCGCGATCTGCGACAAAGCCGAGCAGCTCGCAAAATATCTCGAGGCCATCGAGCTTGGCGAGATCACGACCGTGGAACGCATCATCACGATGGACGACCTCGGAAGTTCGGACGAGCGGGTGATGACGTTCGACGAGCTCCTTGAGCTCGGGCACAGCCAGGAGAAGGGACCGCTCGAAGAGCGGATCGATTCGATTCAGGAAGATGAGACGGCGCTCCTCATCTACACGTCCGGCACGACCGGAACGCCGAAGGCCGTGCAGCTCGAGCATGGCGGCCTCCTTCACGTGTCCCGCGTGTGCGTCGACCGCGCCGGTCCGCTCCGTCAGCACTACCGCTCGGTGTCCTATCTGCCGCTGTGTCATGTGGCAGAGCAGCTGTTCACGACGCTCTTCCATCTGGAAACCGGAGGAGAAGTTTATTTCTGTCCGGACCTGAAGCAGATCAAAGACTTTCTGGTGGAGGCGCGGCCCACCTTCTTCGCCGGCGTGCCTCGAGTGTGGGAGAAGTTTCAAGGCGCTCTCGAAACCCGACTTGGAGAAGCCACCGGCGTCAAGGCGGCGCTCGCGCGCTGGGCTCGCGCGACCGAGCTCGCGGCCTTCAAAAAGGAGGTCGAAACCGGCGAGCCTCAAAACGGCATTCGGCGCAAGCTCGCCAACAAGCTCGTCATCTCCAAGGTCAAAGCCGCCCTTGGCCTCGACCAGGTGATCATGGCGGGAACCGGCGCCGCGCCGATCGGGGTCTCGACATTGGAGTTCTTCGCTTCGCTCGGCATCACGATCTACGAAGGCTATGGCATGAGCGAGACGTCCGGCCTCGCCACGACCGGAGTGATCGGCAAGCCCCGGTTCGGCACGGTGGGTACCGCCCTCGAGGGTGTCACCATCAAGATCGCCGACGACGACGAGATCCTCCTCAAAGGCCGGAACATGACCCGCGGGTACCTTCGGCAGGAAGCGCAAACCAAGGACCTCATCGACGAAGACGGCTGGC
>JBCCZL010000239.1:0-13584 GCA_039187775.1 Myxococcota bacterium | reverse complement strand
CGGGGTAGACGACTCGTCCGAGAGATGGGTCGTTCGAGGGAGGAGGGCTGTTCCGAGGGATACATGTCTTTCCAAGGTTACGTCGCGGTCACGATCGAACGTGCCGATATTGGGCACGTGAACGACTCCATCCTGTTTGTTTCGCTAAGCGTGCTCACGAGTAGTCTGTGCGTGGGATGCATCCAGCGCGTCGAGGTCTTGGAACCAGAAGCCCTCTGTCTTCGGGCCGCCGATGTCGAAGCCCTGACGACGCCCTACGGCCCGGAAGGCCGAGCCTACGGAACGATCGTCCACGATTGCGCGACCGATGCGTTTTCCGCGCTCCCCACGGGAGAGCTCGCCTACCGCGCATTCGTCGCGGCCTGCGTCGACCGGGCGACCGGCGGATCCGCAAGCTCCGAGTGCAACGGTTGCTTCCTGGACCGCGCGGCCTGCCGCGCCAACGCCTGCATCGTCGAGTGTCTGAACCCGCGATCTCTCCTGTGTGCCAGCTGCCGCACGGTTGACGCGGGTGCGAGTTGCGACAGGGATTTCACCATCTGTGCAGGATTCCCGGGCGACACCGCGCGCTGACGGGCAGCTCCCGCGTTCAACGACGGTTGGGGCCGAAGTCACTTGCCGGCGGCTCAGCGCGGAAGCGAATCCGCGCTGCCCGCGTAATTGCCAGAAGCCGAGCTGATCCTAGGCTCGAGGTTCGAGACGTCGCCCGTGTCTTCATGCAAGCTCTCGCGCAACATCGACCAGTTTGCCCGCTTCCTCGCGCTCTTGCGGGCGAGGAGCTCCCTTCCAGAACTTGCGTTTGGTGGGAGAGGATCGCATTGCTCGGAACCCGCAGAGGCGTCGCGAATCTGCGAAAACGGGCTAACCGCGTCGTCCATCAGCCCCGCTACCGTTCATAGAGCGGCCGACCGACGAACGCCTCCAACTCTCAACCGTTCGCCCTCCTCCTTCCGGTGCACCATGGTCAGATTCCAACTCAAGGCTCAGTTCATGTGCTACCTCGCAGCAGTTGCGGCGACAGGCTGCACCGGGGTGTTCGCCGGTGAGAGCGCGACCGGGGAGCGTTTGGATGACCCCGCGCCCAGCCCGGTCGATATGCGACCTCCCCCCGATCCGGCGTGTGGGTCGATCGAGGTCGAGGCCGCGCCACTCGCTCGACTGACCGCGAGTGAGTACCAACGAACGGTCACCGATCTCATCGGCCACGACCCGCAACTCTCCTTCGACCTCACGGCAGACTCCGACACCCATGGGTTTCGAGTGGGAACTCAGGTTCCCACACTGCTCGTCGAGCAGTACGTCGATGCGGCGGATGAGATCGCCGAGCGCGCGGTCGCCGACCATCTGTCGGAACTCGTGCCCTGCGCGTCCGACGCCGACCGCGCTTGCGCAGAAGAGTTCATTCGGATGTTTGGCGGGCGAGCGTTCCGCCGACCGATCACCGACGCCGAGCAGGATGAGTACTTCGCCCTGTACGACATCGGAGCCGAAGAGAGCTTCGCGCGTGGAATCGAAGCCGCGATGTTTGGGTTCCTCGCGTCGCCGAAGTTCCTCTACTTCGTGGAAGCGCCGGGCGAGGCGGCGGCGCCCGGGACCACCGCGCCGCTGGACCAGTATGGGATCGCGAGCCGAATGTCCTACTTCCTTTGGGGAACGATGCCGGACGACCTGCTTCTGGATGCAGCGGCGGCAGGTCAGCTGATCGACGACGGCCTGGAGGCCCAAGCCCGTCGGATGCTCGACGACCCGCGGGCGACATTGGGCATTCGCGAGTTTGGGCATCAGTGGCTCGGCCTCGACGGTCTCGCCACGATGCAGCGGGACGAAGAGCTCTACCCCGAGTTCGACGCCGAGCTCCCGGAGCGACTCCGGCGATCGGTCCTCGCGTTCTTCGAAGAGGCGTATCGGGGCGATCGACACGACTTGAACGCGCTGCTCCTCGGCGATGCGGTGTACGCCGATCCGGAGCTCGCGGCGCTTTTCGGGCTGAATCATCCCGGCGGCAATGAGCTCATCCGCTTCACCGCGCCTCTCGAAGAACGGGCGGGGCTCCTCAGCCAGCCCGGCCTCATGGCTCGCTACGGGCTCCCGGACGGGAGCGATCCAATTCATCGGGGTATTTTTGTGCGAGAGCGGGTGCTGTGCGGCGACCTTCCGTCGCCTCCCGACAATCTGAACATCGACATCCCGGAGCCCGTGGCTGGAGAGACCACCCGGCAGCGCTTTTCTCGCCATTCGAGCGACCCCAACTGCACCGGATGCCATTCATTGATCGACCCGATCGGTTTCGGCTTCGAACACTACGATGCGCTCGGCCGCTGGCGCGCCGAGGAAGACGGTCGAGTGATCGACGCCACCGGTGAGGTCCTGAACGCCGGCGACGCGGAAGGGTCGTTCAACGGCATTCCCGATCTCGCCGCACGGTTTGCCGCGAGCGATCATGTCGCGAGCTGCGTTGCGACGCAGTCCTATCGCTATGCGATGGGCCGCAGCCTAACCAACTTCGACGACTGCTCCATCGCTCAGATCCGTCAGGAGTTCGTGACCTCGGGCTACGACCTCAAGGAGCTGCTGGTGTCGATCGTTCGAAGCGACGCGTTCCTCAATATTCACATCCCGGAAGGAGTCGCACCGTGAGCGGTCAAGCAAGAAAGACGTTCACGAAGTGGACGCGGCGTCGCACGCTGGGCGCGATCGGTGGCGCGGCGATGCTCGCACCGTTCTGGCGGAGCCTGAAAGGCGAGGCCCAAGCCGGGGCACCCAGACGTTTGCTCCTTGTGTTCTCGCCGAACGGCACGATCGACGACCTGTTCTTCCCGTCCGGCGGCGAGCGCAACTTCACGCTAAAGCGCATCCTCGAACCGCTCGAGCCGTTTCGGAACAAGATCATGGTGCTCCGCGGCCTCGACATGAAAGTCCAGGGGCCGGGCGACGCTCACCGGCGCGGCATGGGTTCGCTCTGGACCGGGCGACCGCTTCGGCGGAGCGACAACACCGGATGGCCTCGAGGCATGAGCATCGACCAGCGCGTCGCGGAACACATCGGGGGTACGACCCGGTTCCGCAGCGTCGAACTTGCGCTGGGCCTCTACAACGTGGCCCATATCAACACGCGCATGATCTATCGCGACGGGGGCGACCCCGTGGCTCCGGAAACCAATCCGCAGCGCGCCTTCGAACGAGTGTTTGATGGATTTTCTGCGCCGGACGCACCGAGCAGCCCGAGTGTGCGCGCTCGCGTTCGGGCAAGTGTGTTGGACCAGTCGCGCGGCGAGCTCGCCGCGCTACAGCGGTATCTCGGGGCCGAGGGTCGGGCAACGCTCGAACATCATGCAGACGCGATCCGAGACCTCGAAGCCCGGCTCAGTTCCATGCCGTCCGGAATGAACGCGAGCTCGTGCACGGTACCGGGAGCGCCGGGACGCGGGTTCGACCTTCATCAGGATCGGGTCGATCCGGATGCGGCAAAGAGCATGCACGAGATCATCACGCGAGCCTTCGCGTGCGACCTGACCCGGGTGGGATCGGTCATGTGGTGCCGTGGAGGATCGCCCACCGAATACCCAGAGGCCGGCGTCAACGAGCCCCACCACCGCCTCGCCCACAAGCCCAATCGCGGTGCGGTCCGCGATAGGCTTGCGGCGATTCAACGCTGGTACGCGACGCTGTTCGTCGATCTTCTCGAACGCCTCGACTCGGTGCCCGAAGGCGACGGAACGATGCTCGACAACACCCTGGTGGTCTGGGGCAATGAGCTGAACGACGGCGAACGGCACCGGCACAACAGCATGCCGTTCGTCATGGCCGGCGGGGCCGGGGGCGCGATCGAGATGGGCCGCTACCTCCAATTCAATAGCGGAAGCCACAGCGATCTGTTGACCACGATCTCCCATGCGTTTGGCGTCCGCGAAGACTTCGGCGACGGTCGATGGTCCAACGGCCCGCTCTCTGGAGTCCTCTCCTGAGGCCGCACGAAACCAAACCACGCCGATGAGCACTTTGCTCGTTTCGCGTGCTGGTCGGACTCGCCCGCCACATGGGCAACGCGTATCGGCTCGCCGAATCGTGGCTGACCGAGAAAGAGGGCAACACTTGAGGGGTTGACCCGAGGCGCAGGCGTCCTAGACATTGTCACATGCCTTTGGATGTGGGTGCGCGAGTGCTCTGGGCCGTCGCGGCGCTTCACGCGGTGGTCGCGGCGGGATGGTTGATCGCGCTCTTCACGAATGGGCCCACGATCACGGGCGTCCCGTACGCCCTCAAACCTTTGAAGTTCGCGATTTCGATCGCGGTGTTTCTCGCAACCCTGGCCATCCTGCTACCGCTCTTGCGGCTCTCCCAACCGATCTCGCTGGCGATCGCATCCGTGCTCGCCGGGACGATGCTGATCGAAATGATCTGCATTGGCTTGCAGGCGGCGCGGGGAACCACCTCGCACTTCAACTCGGCGACGCCCTTCGACGCAGCGCTTTGGCAGCTGATGGTCGGCGCGATCGTGATCGCCACCGTCACGATGGTGCTCGTCGCCTTCATCGCTTCGTTCCGTTCCCTCGGCCCCGCCGGTGGCGAGCCACTCTCTCCGATCATGGCGGCGGCGTGGCGGATCGGCCTCTGGCTCTTCTTGCTCGCCGCGGTCACCGGTTTCGGAATGGGCGGACGACTCCAGCACTCGGTGCAGGGGATCGACGGAGGGGAAGGGCTCGCGTTCGTCAACTGGAGCGTGCGTCACGGCGACCTCCGCGTGGCTCACTTCTTCGCCCTCCACGCGCTTCAAGCGCTTCCGATCGCGGCATTCGCGGTCGAGCGCGTCTCGACCGAACCGCTCACGCGGGCCGTGCTTTTCGGTCTTGCAGCGACCGCGATGCTGGCGGTCTGTGGGTTCACCTATGTGCAAGCGCTCCGCGGTCGGCCCGTCATCTCAGCCACTGAGGCTGCAGTTCAGGTCGCCGAGAGAGACCCGAGAAAACCAGCAAACACCGCACCCGCCAGGAACGAGTAGAGCGACGCACTTCTAGTCTAGTTGTTGCTGGGCGCCGCGCGGATTCGGATCGTTCCGAGGTCGATCGACGACTGATTGTCGGCGTTCGGGAGTGGGTATCGGTGCCCGCGCATCACGCGGAGCGTGAGCTGGAGCTCGAGCGGCGTCGCTAGATTCGCTGGGATCGGGATATCGACCGGGTCTCGCAGGATCTCCCCGCGCTGCCACTCGTTCGTGAAGTAGTGCGCGTAGAGCGGGTAGTGCTGCGCGCCAAAAAACATGTGGCGCTGATCGACCCGTCCGCCGCCACCCGCCGGCGCAAAGTCGCACGCAAAATAATAGCTGTCGGTCATGTTGCCATCGACGCGGTAATAAAACCGAAGCGAGATCGTATCTCCCGCCTGATAGGTTCGCCGGGGAAGGTCGTACCCGAGGATCGTGAACTTCCCCGGAAACCGCACATCGAGCCGTTCGGTCATCCGCGCCGGAGCGCGCTCGAGGCGGTTCTCCTCGATGATTCGCGCACCCTCCGCCTCACCGCCGCTGACCTGAGCGGTCCACGCCCGAAGCGTACTCAACAACACGTCGGCGTCGTCGGGCCGGTCATCGGAGATGTCCTCCTGCTCGGTCGGATCGACGCTCAGGTCAAAAAGCTGATGCCGACCGTCCCGCACCCACCAAATGAGCTTGAGGTCACCTCGCTGAATCGACTTCATGTTCTGCGTGTAGACCCCGTCGGGCATGTATTCGGCGATCAGAATCCGCTCGGGGTCGGGGTCTCGCTCTCCGGTCATGAACGGCAAAAGGCTTCGCCCCGAGATGGGCCGGGCGGGTTCGATCCCCGCCACGTTTAGCACCGTCGCGGCCACGTCGATGAGCCCCACCGGTTCGTCAACGATGGACGGATCGAGCCCCGGCACATGCACCACGATCGGAATTCGAAGCTCTTCTCCATAGAGGCTGGTCGAATGCCAGTAGGTGCCATGCTCGCCGAACGCTTCGCCGTGATCGGCGGCGAGAATCACCACCGTCTCGTCTTCAATTTCCAGTCGCTCGACCGCGTCGAGCAGCTCCTGAAACTGCGCGTCGGCGTAGTGAACTTCGGTGTCGTAGGAGTGCACGTACTCATCGCCGAAGATCGACGGTCGTTCGTCATGCAGGTACGGCGCGTGCACTCCGTAGTGATGTGTCCACAAAAGAAACGGCTGCGAGCTTCCCGCCATCCGCTCGAGCTCTTCGATCAACACCCGAATGCCCCAGGTCCGCTCGGGCTTGTAGTCCTCGGGGTAGCGCACCGTCTCAAACCCTTGAAACATCGTGGGGAGCCGCACGAAGTAGTCGCTCGCCATCACCGCCGCCGTTTGATAACCCTCGGCGTCCAGGGCTTCCGCGATCGTATGCGTCTCCGCGGGAGACAGCGAGCGAAACACATGCTCCGTGCCGTAAGAGAGCTCGGACGGGTAGAGCCCGGTCAACATCGGTGGAACCGCGTAGAGCGTCCGCGAGCTCTGCGACACGGCCCGAGTGAACCGAGTGGAGCGCTGGGAAAACCGATCCATGTTCGGCGTGGTGTCGTGCTCGTAGCCGCCGATGCCCATGTGGTCCGGGCGGAGCGCGTCCACACTAAAGAGAATAATGTTCGGGCGCCGAAGCCCCTCCGGCAACGCGCCAAACATCCCCTGGGTTTGAAGCTGAATCCTTCGCGACCCGTCGCCATCGAAGCAATCCGAGTCGATGCCGTCGCCGACCGGGTCGGCGGCCCCGGGATGCACATCGGCGTCGGAGTCGTCGCAATCGCCACCGCCAAACGCCCATGAGTGGCCGTCTCCGTCCCGGTCGCTGGCTCCCTTCAGAACCGCGACCGCCTGCTTTCCGAGAACGGTTTGCTGCTCGAGGTAGCCGCGGATTCGATTCCGAGAACCATAGGTCAGCGCCGAAAGAATGAAGGCCGCGAGGATGACGCTGAACACGGGGAGCGATGCTCTTGACACCAAGGTCGGCCAACGCCGAGACGATCCCCGAAGGCCCACCGAAACCATGTAGTAGGTAAGGGGAACCATCGCGTAGCCACCGATACGAAAGTGGTTTGCGGTGTGAAACGCTTCGGGAAGTTCATCCCAGTTCAGCAGCGCGTATCCCACCACTGCGGCGGACGCCACTACGATCAACCAACCGGGTGCGACGATCACTCCGAGATCTCGCATCGGCCGTCTGAGCGCGTGGGAGAGCCACACAAAGAGCCCAAACGAAACGGGGAGAGCCACCACCACCGAGAGGGCAAGCAGCGGTCGGGTCGCCTCCTGGTTCACAAAGGCGCTCGCAAAGTACTGGGTCAGCCGCCATACGATATAGAACGTGACGCCGCCGCTCAGCAGCGCGGCAAAAAAGCCCGCGCTCGCCCGGGCGTCGGCGCGAAAGAACCGAGCCGGCTCGGAGAGAAGCCGAAGGGTGGACGCCAAGCGAGGAACCCGCGAAGCCACCCGGAGGAGCGAACCCACGAGGAGACCGAAGAGCCATCCGAGCGCGGCATACATCGCGAGGGCGTGCAGCATCCCGCCGAACACCGCGCCGACCTGCGGGCCGTGTCGAAAGGACACCGCAACATCGACGAGCGCCAGGATCACTCCGCTCGTCGCTCCCGCCAACGCGTGGCGGCGCACCAGCAGCGGGCGAACCTCCCCGTCCTCTGCGCGCTCCGCGACCCCGGCGGCCGGCTCGGCCGGCGAAAGGGACCTCACCGCGGCGGGGATCGTCGGGGCCGATGCTTCGGACGGCGGGTTCACCCGCGATTCATACTTGGTTGCTGCCCCTCGGTCCATGTTGTGGCACGCCGGGGGCTCTCTCCGGCTGACGACCGCGACGCGCCTTGGGGCCGCGATGGCGCCGTTGGCTTCGAAGCTCGTCGGTCAGGGTGCTCAGGAGGGCCCCAGCAAGAAGGAACGGGAGATAGTTGTAGAGGCCATTGGGAAGGAGATCCGCAGTATAGATCGCCAAAATAAGCGCGGTCCCTGCGAGCAGCGTTTGCGTCTTCCGATTTCGGACCCGCCGTACGCGGCGCCAGCAAAGAAACACCGGATAGAGCAGCAGACCGAACTGCGCGGCGGTCGCCACGATGCCCCGATCCCCAAGCAGGATGATCCACTCGCCATCGCGCACCGAGAGCTCGTCGCCGGACCACTGATCGAAGATGCAGCCCCGACAGAATCCGCCCCATCCGAAGAGCAGCCGTTCCCCGGCCCGCTCCACCAGAAGGTTCTCGTTGACGAATCGAAATTCGGCCGAACCCGCCCGGTCTTCACCCGCGTACTCTCGCGCCGCATCCACGATCGCCTCATCGGGAAACGCACCTGCCGCCTGAAGCGCGGGATAAGCCGACACGAGAAGAGTCATTGCCACGGCGATCCGAAGCTGATGCTTGACCTTGAGAAAGAACACCGCGGGAAGGCAGAGCATTCCATAAAGCAGCGCCCCGAGACTCTTGCAGAGGACGAGGACGACCGTGAGATAGCCGGCGGCCCAGATCGCACGGTACGTTCGCAGGCGCTCTTTGGCCCGATAAAGTGCGGTGGCCGCGATTGCCGCCGCCGCGACAAACAGCGAAAGGGCAAGGCCGTGGCTCATGAACACCATCGGTCGAAATCCGCCGCCGCGCATCGTTTGAGCAAAGTCGTGCTGGTGGAAGCCGTAGACCCAGTTGTGAAGCTGCGGGCTCAGCCGAATCTCCACGAGGATCGGAATCGTGTAGACGAGCGCCGCCACCACCCACACGACCAAGAGGTCACGGAGCGACGCGTAGGAACGAAAGAAAATCAGACCAAGAAAGAAGGGCAGAACGATCTGAAACAGATCGTCGACGATGAAGTGCACCGCATCGTAGGGGCCGAGGGCGTCGACCACCCGCGGTCCAAAATGAAGCAGGTCCCCATTGGTCAGCGCGGTGCCGACCGCGGTCAGGGGTAGAAGAATCACGCAGATCCAAACGACGCCACTCACCTTGAGGCGCCGGAGCTTCTGCCGGTGAAAGACGATCGCTCCGAGGAGCACCCACAGGGTGGCGATGTGGATCTTCGTAAAGCTCGGCAGACCGGGAAGCTTGAACTCGACAAGCTCGGGAAGGAGGAGGGCTGCTCCCACCATCAACGACGCCACCGCCACCGACGCCCGATACCGCCACGAGACCAGCAGCGCGACCGGAACAACGGCGATAAACGCCAGGGTGGCGAGGATATTGCCGTCCAACGCTCCGCCCTACCTCACCACCAGCGCGGGTTCTCGTCGATGAATCGCTGGAGCGCCCGGTAGCGATGCGCTTCCTCGGTGGGCTGGGTGATGTACTCGAGGGCCCCCCAGCGCCCCCACTTGGACCAGCCGTCGCAGTTCACAAAGTTCACGAAGAGGGTGCCGCCGCGTTGCCGCCAACTCACGAGATAACGAACGTAGAGCTCTCCCATCCGGGGATGGCGATTGACCGCGTCGTAGAGCGCATTGATCTCGTCGTCGTTCTCGAGGCCCTGCACCCCGACGAAGTGCTGGCCACCCTCGTACGCCACGAGCTGAAGGTTGCGCTCCTCGGTCAGCGCATGGGCGGCGTCAATCCAGGAGAACACCTCGGGCAGGACTTCGCGTTCGGTCTTGTCGAGGAGCTCATCGACCGACATGCCGCGAAGCTCGGATCGGTTTTCCGGTTCGGCATTGATTCCAAAGTACGGGGCGATCGCAAGCACATCGGTCTTTTCATGGGCCGACTGGTGATCGAGGGCGACCTCCGCGGTCCAGGCGTTCGCCGCCTGAGCCCCCATCACCCGGACGAGCCGGTCCGGTCCAAGCACCTCGGTCCAAAGGTCGAACACCTCGACGGAACGCTCCGAGTAGAATAGGAGCGCGCCGTGATACAGGTCGTCGCCCAGGCCGGCCGCTTGTCCCTGTTCTTCGGCATAGCGAAACTGACTGAAGATCCCATTCCACACTTCGTTCGAGTATTCGATCCAGAGCTCGAGACCCGGGTCGAGTCGTTCCTTGACCAGCTCGGCAAAGCGCCGGTTGTAGTCGTCGTCCGCAAGATGCGGCACGGTCATCCACGCGTGCGCATGGAGCCGGTTGGATAGCTCGATCAAGATCTCCGGCGGCGCCCCGCGCTCGGACCAGCGCGCGTCGTCCATCTTGGGGCGGTCATCCCACGTTCGCACCTCGGAGTCGTTGGTCGCGATCCAATCAAGATAGCGAATGAGCGCGTAGCGCTTCGTCCGCTCGAGAAAGTCGGGATGAAAAATCAGCTCCTCGTGGTGGTCTTCGAAGGAGAGGCATTCACCCACGTCGCAGGGTTGGTCGGCGTCGCAGTAGGTGGTGGGAGCCTCCGCGCAGGCCCCACCCGAGGGGACGACCACCATATTTCGCAGATAATTGTCGGGATTGGTGGCTCGAATATCCATTCCCAGGCCCTGCTCGGAGCGGGAGGGGTCGATATCCAGGACATGCCGACCCGGACGAGACTCGGATTCGACGAGCCGCACCGCCGAGCTCCCATGGTAGTCGATCTCACCTTCGCCCTCGTAGCGGAGGACATATCGACCGGGTCGATAGTTAACATTGTCCCAAAGCATCAGCGTTCGAACGAGCTGACCGGGGCGCAGGGAGCGAACCCATCCGTGTTCGTCGACATCGATCGGTCGGTCGTCTTCCCAGACTTCGTCGGTGCCGCTGATCCAGGGCCGCGACATCTTGAAGAGATCGATGAGTGGAAGCTCGGTGCTCCAGTCGTAGAACGCGGACAGATTCGTCCCCAGCGGCGAACCTTCGTTCCACGGACCGCCGGCCAGCGTGGTGGGTGACTCCGTGTCCCCAGTGACCACCGCGGGTCGCGACGGCCGCACCGTAGGCTCACGGTTCGGTGAGCCGCAGTCACAGCCGGACAGGGCGAGAACCGCCAGCACGAGCCGTGTGCTCAGGGTAAGAGAGGGGTATGGGTGCGCGCGATCCAGCACGCGGCGGTTTTGAGTGAGCATGCGGCGGTTTCGCGTGGGTGGGCGGTGGTTCCGAGTGATTTTTCGCCGAAGGACGGCGTCTTTTGGGGGTGTTCCATTCATCATGGGACGTCCAGAAGAGAAGGCCCGACGAGAGGCGCCATACCTGTTAGAACCCGCGCAGCGGCTCGTGTCTTCAACCCTTCCATCGATTTCCCTCCTCGCATCGAATTCTCTTGAGAGCACAGAAATCCAGGACATACTTGGCAGCGCCAGGCGTAGGTTAACGCCGAAACCCGCGTCGCAACACCATCAGCTTCATGTCGTGTCTGGCTCCCGTCTGCGCTCTTTCGTTCCGTCGCGATATCGTCGCGATTGCGCCTTCCGGTCAAACCCCAGAACCCCAGTGAGGCCATGGCGGTAGACGACGACGAATCCCTGGAGGGCGAGGGCGGTCGCGAGCAGCGGGGCATGCCCGTGGACGTCGCCCGGATCGCGCGCGCGCTGTTCCGCGGAAAGCTGTGGCTGGCGGCGGCGATCGTGATCGGCGGCGGCATCGGGTTCGTGAGCGGAAAGTTCCTGATCAAGAGCTCCTACGTATCCGATGGCGTTCTGAAGTTCGAAGGGGTGCCGAATCCGTTCGGCGACGGCGAAATCGCTGAAGCCGACGTGACCACACTATCGGAAGCGATGCAAAGCCGTCCCGTGCTCACCCGGGTCAAGGACCGGCTCGGCCTTGCCGGCGACCTCACCGCGGTGAAGGCGCGAACCGTCGTCAGCCCCGACGCCTCCGCCCAGACGATTCGCATCAGTGCCGGGGCGGGCAGCGCAGAAGAGGCCGCGGAGTTTGCGAACGCCATGATGGAGGCGTTCATCGCATATCAGACCGAACGGGAGGTCGGACGACTTCAGGGCGAGCTCGCGGCGATCGACGAGCGGATCGCGGCCGCCAATAGCAACCTCGCGAGCGCCCGCGAAGCCTACGACGCGTTCCGCGAGGAGCACTCGATTAGTGATCTCACGACCGAGCAGCGGCAGATGATCACGCGGGCCACCGACACGCGAGCAGCCGCGGATGTCGCGGCAACCGAGATCACCGCGCTCGAAGCGCGCATCGAGCAGCTTCGGTCACGGCTTGAAACGACGCCACAGACGGTAAGCACCGGAGGTTCACCGGAACGAACCGAGCTTCGGCGACTGCAGGGCGAGCTCGCGACGGCGCGCGCCAACCTCTCGGAAGATCACCCGCGGGTGCGCGCCCTCCGCGAGCGAATCAACACCCTTCGGCTGCGAATCAACAGCGGCGACACCACCCAGGGCACGGGGACGAGCGGCACCAGCCAGCGCTTCGAGAGCCTGCAGGACGCCCTTCAGGGCGCGGAGGCCGAACTCGTGGCGCTCCGACGACGCCAGGAAGGTCTCGAGCAAACCGCGGAAGAGGCGGCGGCCCGGGTGGCAGAGTTTTCGGAGATCGAGGGCGAGGCCACCGCGCTTCAGGCGCAGGTTCGAGTCAACGAAACCCTCTCCACCGAGCTCACCAACCAGCGGGCACGTCTCGCCGATGCGCTTCGCGGCCAAACCAGTGGGTTTCGGATCTTCACGCCGGCGACGGTTCCCGACTATCCCCTGCCCAACAAGCAGAAGTACATCGTCGCCGCGGGAATTCCTGCGGCGCTCGTGTTCCTCGTGATTCTGTTCCTCCTGTTTCGCGAGTTTCGCGGGCTTCGCATTCGCACCGCGCGCGAGGTCGGATACTGGGGCAAAGGCCCGGTGCTCGGAACCACCACCTGGCCGCGCGACGAGGATGCGGTGAAGGACCTGATCGCGGACCTTGATGATTTCGTGCCGGTGGCCAAGGGACGAATGCTCGTCGTCGGGGTGACCGAAGCCGAAACCGCACTCGCCGCCGAGATCGTCGATCAGCTCAATAACGACTGGTTTCCCGAGTCGCTGATCGACCTCGAGGCTTATGTGGCGAGCGGGGCATCGCCGGACCAAACCGGGCCGCAGTTCGCCGACAACTCGAGCGCCCTCGCCCGCCGACCCTCCACCGATCTCGGACCGGTGTCGGACTTTCCCGTGCCCAGTCATCTTGATGCACGCGCGTGGGACGGCCCCGTCGAAGGCCAGGCGCTGCGCCGGGCGTCGCGCCTCGCGGACCGGGTGATGATCGTGGTCACGAGCGGCGCGATGAGCGCGTTCGACCTCGCCAAAGTTCCCGACCGGCTCGGTCGACGCGGCGGCCTGGGGTATGTCCTGGTGGGCATCGAAGACGAGCTCTCGAATCTTCCGGACCGCACCGGACGCGTCTCCGAATTCTGGGCGGCGACCCGAGAGCACCGCTAGCTAGCCATCCAAGGAGGACTTCGTCCTCCCCCATTCCGGCGTGAAACGCCTCCATGGGTCCCCCTCCGGTTCCGCGAGCTCGGCTCGCGCGTCGCGTCTTCGACGCGCCGTCTGCCCCGTGCACACTCCGAAGTCCTTCGGCTTTCGTCGTAGTTTCAGGTCAGCCGCGCCCCCGGCGTGCGCTTGCACGCTGCGCCACCGCCGGATAATTCAGGTAGAAACTTGGCTCCCTCAAGCTACCGTTTGTCGGTGTCGACCGGCAGCTACGACCCCACGGTCACTGGAGCTCTATGCCCCGTG
>JBCCZL010000238.1:0-13615 GCA_039187775.1 Myxococcota bacterium | reverse complement strand
TTCGCCGTATGCGCGAGTGCCCCCACAGCCTCGGAGCGAGGAGTGCTTGAGGCACTTCGAGCGAGAAGTGAGGAGGTAAGCCGCGCAAACGGTGAAAGGCGCCGTGTTTCCGTAGGATTCAAACCGATCGCCGCTCTAGCTGTCGGAACGACCGGCAGCGCGCAAGCCTACGGAGGCCGGTGGCCGCCATCAGGACTCTCGTCCCCGCCGGGGCTACTCTTGCTCGCGGGCAAGACAGCTTGAGGTATGAAGTCTTGACCACGAGGCGTTTTTTTTCCGATTTCGTCAGAACCGCCAAGGTTGGCGCGTCCCGGGGGCATGGAAGACGTTGTTTCGCGCACTCAGACTGAAGGTTATCGGCGGACCGCGGATCTGCTCCGTCAACGCATCGGGGTTCGTCTCGGGCCGCCCATCACTGACCTATTGAGCGACGCCTACGGCGCCGAGGACTTCCCCGTCTTGGAAGGCGCGGCCAAGGAGGCGATTCAGCGATTTCGGACCTGCAAGCGCGACGAGCTCCGAGTGGCGAGTCGTCCGCGGGGGCGCAGCGTATTCGGGCGCTATACGACGCGGCGCAAACGCCAGCCGCCTCGGCCCTATGAGACAGTCCTTCACTCGATCGAACCCTTTCGCGGATCGTGCACGTGTCCCGACTATCGAAAGAGCTCATTGGGGGTGTGCAAGCACTTGTTCGCCGTTCTGCTCGACATCCGGTCGCGTCGAAAGCGTTTCCCCGCCACGCCGGCCCGCCCGAAAAGGCGGGACGCGCTCTGGTTGAATCCGGTGTCGCCGTGTTCCGGCAGCGGAGATGTCCTCGAACAGCTCGTGTTGCGCGAGGGTCAGCGCGCGAGTCGTTCTCGGAGACTCTTTGGCCCCGACGGGAGGTTGCTGACGACACACCACGATGCGCCCCGTTGTCGACGGGCGCTACTTCAAGAGCTGGCGTCGCTGGCGACCGAGGACCGAACGACCGCCGATGCCATTGGGCGTGAGCTCGCGCGCGGCTCGAAGCGTCGCGTCCGGGCCCAGACCGTTGACAAAGCCATCGCAAGCTTGCGTGGGTCGATCTTCCCCCACCAGCGGGAGGCTGTTCATCGGTTCTGCCGCACGGGAAGACTCCTTCTCGCGGACGACATGGGTCTCGGCAAGACCGTTCAGGCGGTGGCGGTCGCCCACACGCTCTTCCAGGTGGGGTGGATCCGCCGCGCGCTCATCGTCGTTCCGGCGAGCCTCAAACGCCAGTGGCTCGATGAGTGGCAGCGCTTCTCCTCCGTGCCCGCGTTTCTCGTGGAAGGTACCGCGGCCGAGCGACAGAAGATGTATCAGGAGTTTCAGAGTGGAGCCCTCAGCCGCCAAGACCAAAGGTCTTGGCCCCAGAAAGGAGCCCTCAGGGGCCAAGACCAAAGAGGGGGAGTGCTCATCGTCAACTACGAACAGACGCTTCGCGATATCGGGTGTCTGGCGCGGGTGTCGCCCGGGCTCGTGGTGCTAGACGAAGCGCAGCGCATCAAGAACCCCGAGACGAAGACTGCCCGAACGTTGGAGAAGCTGCGGCCGGAGTACCGGCTTGCTCTGACCGGAACACCGCTCGAAAACCGGTTGGCGGAGCTTGCCTCGGTTCTCGACTGGGTCGACGAGGGCGCCGTCGGTCCGTCCTGGCGCCTCGGTGCGTATCACGTGCATTCAGGGGACAGCGGCGAGCGGAATGAAGGTCCCATCGTCGCGACCAACCTCGGGGTGCTGCGGCGCCGGATGGGTCGCCTTGTGATGCGGCGACGGCGGCACGAGGTTCTTCCCGACCTGCCCTCGCGCACCGACCAAGCCCAGGTGTTCGAGCTCAGCTCGGACCAGCGTGTAGCGCATGACGCCTACAACCGAGAGCTCGCGATCTTGGCGTCCATCGCGCAGCGCCGGCCGCTCAAGCGGAAGGAGTTCTTGCGTCTGATGGCGCTTCTCACCCGGCAACGGGTGATCGCCAACGCGATGGCACAGCACGAGTTCGAACGGGTCTGGCCGCGCCTCGAAACGACCGCGGTCGTGGACGTGGAGAAGCAGACGGGAAGTCGCAAGCTGGCGGCGTTTCGCAAGCTCGCGATCGACCTCATCGCCGGGGGAGAGAAGCTAGTGGTGTTTAGCCAGTGGCGACGAATGCTCGTCCTCGCGCACTGGGCGATTCAGGATCTGTTTCTTCCGGAGGAGCGCGCGACGAGGTTCTTCACCGGGAAGGAGTCCATGGCGGTTCGCCGTGCCAACGTCGTCGCCCTCCATGACGACCCCCGGGTGAAAGTCCTTTTCGCATCGGATGCGGGTGCGGTGGGGCTCAATCTTCAGCGCGCGGCGCGGGTCTGCATCAATCTGGAGCTGCCCTGGAACCCCGCGGTGCTCGAGCAACGCATCGCGAGGCTTCACCGCATGGGGCAGAAGGACAGGGTCGAGGTGTACAACCTCTCCACCCGCGGTTCGGTGGAGGCGCGTATCTCTGCCGCCATCGGCGCGAAGAAGGCCCTCTTCGACGAACTCTTCGATGGTGACGGCGACCTGGCCTATCGACATTCGGGACCGTCAGGCGTGATGGCTGTCGCCGCGAGCTATCTCGAGGAGACGAACCACGCCAAGTCCTCTTCTCGTGCGCGACCCGAGCCGATCGGGGCGCGACCGTCCAGGGATGCGAGCTCTTCGAAGTCGCCGCCGAACCGCCCCAACCCTCCCACGGAACTCCAGCCCACGCGTGACGATGCGGAGCTACCCCCGAGCTTGGTTCGACTGCTTCGTGACATGCACTTCGAGCGTGAACCCAACGGGAGCTTTGCTCTCCCTACTCACCCCAAGGCCCAAGTGCTCGCCCGTGCGCTTCGAGACCTCGATCGATTGATGGACCGGTAGCGACCTCGGTTTGGCGCGGTGCGTCATTTGCCTGTGGTTTCAACGACTTTGCTGCGCTGCGTCAATGCGCTGTATGGCGTCGGTTGTCTCCAGTGGGGTGGTCACTCGAGCTTGCTCCGTCGTGGGGGTGTCACGGCAAATTCACTGACGAAATCGGCGACCGAAGTGTGGTCCGTTCCGTGCAGATATTCAGGGCATGGTTCGGATTGGCGTGATGGTGGCGTGTCTCGTGGTCGCTCCGGCGACCGCGGCGGCGCAGGGTTTCGGCATTCGGGTGACCCCGGAAGGGCTCGATGAGGTGCTCCCGGTGGCGGAAGGCTTTTTGCCCGACGCGTTTCCCGTGCCGGGCTTCGAGCTGACGCTTCTCGGCTGTCCGGGGGAAGACATGGTGGCGACGGTCCCCGACCTCGAGGTGCAGTTCACCGATTGGCAGTCCTTCGACGTCAAGATGGAGGACGGCGGCCTGGTGGTGGATGCGGTGCTCGACCTCGAGATTTCTACGCCGCTCACCATCAACAAAGTCTACGCCTGCGTTGGCGAAGCCAACTGCGATCTGTTCGCTCGGGCCGAGAGCGTGGAGGTCCAGCTCACGGTGGGGGTCGGCTCGGGCCCGGAAGGCGGCATCGAGCTTTCGGGCGTCACGGTAGAGCTCGGGCTCACCCCGGAGGACTTCGAGCTTACGTCCGAGGGATGTTTGGCTGGGGATGTCGCGGAATGGCTGATCGAGACGTTCGAGGGAACGGTCATCGACTACGTGCGACCGATCGGTGAGGAGGCGCTTGCGGATAAGGTCTCGGTGATTCTCGACGGTCTCCTCAAGGACCTTTTGGCGCTTCAGATCGAGCAGTTCGGTTTCGGCCTGAGCGCGACCGTCGACTCGGTCGAGGTGTCGCGCAGCGTCGGGCTGACGGTGGTCGGCGATGTTGGGGTGACCTGGGCCGGCGACACGGTGTACGCGGGCGCCGCACCCGAGGTGTCCGCGCCCGAGGGCGAGCCGCTTCCGGTGGAGTTCGGTCCGGGTCAGTTTCATGTCGCGGCGTCGGATCAGTTGGTGACCCTCGCCCTCTACGAAGCGTGGCGAGGCGGGATGATCAATGATCTCATCGCGGGCCTCGCTCCCCAATCGATCGAACTCGAGAGCGACGGAATCGTGCAGCAGCTCGGTCTGCCCGCCGGCACTGCGATCGAGCTCGCGGTCGAGGTGACCAAGCCGCTGGTCGCGGCCTTCGGTCGGAGCGACGCGGATGCTCGGGTCGATCTCGAAGGCCTCGAGGTACGACTCGCCGTGTCCTCGCCGGGAGCGGAAACTCGACAGATTCGAATCGAAACCGAGGGGTCGATGGACGCGGGTCTCAAGGTGGATCCGGCACTCGGGGGGCTGGTTCTCGATACGAAGAACCTGGCCATCGATCAGCTGACGATCGAGACCGAGAGCGATACGCTTGAACTCGATCAGGCGCGCGTTCGAGAAATGATGGACTCGCTGGTCATGCCGCTTCTCGGCCACCGGCTGTCCTCGATTCCCGTCGCCCCCGCACTCAACAATATCGCTGGCTACTTCGCCTACGTGCGGACCCTGGAATCGGAGGGGGGCTGGCAACGCATCGGAGTCGACTTTGTCCCCCCCACCCCCGACGATCGGACGTCGCCCGACACCGAGATCGTCGGGCGCACGAACCTTGTGCGCGCCGGGGCCAATGTGTTTCGAGCTCGCGGCGAGGACGACGTCACCCCGACGCCCCTTCTTCGTTACAACGCCTGGCTCAACGGCGAGCTCCTGACGGAGACGCCGACCGGACTGACGGATATTCGCTTCACGGTGGAGGACGGAGAGCACGTGCTTCGGGTGGCTGCGGTGGATCTGAACGGCAACGAAGATCGTGTTCCCGACGAGCTCGCGTTTACCGCGGATGGCGTCCCTCCGGTGCTCGAGATTCTGGAAGCACCGGACACGCTTCACTTCGACCGGGAGGCTTCGGTTCGCTGGACGGTGACCGACGAGCGAGGGGAGTGGGTGCAGAGCAGCTGGGAGCTCTACCAGATCCTTCCCGATGGCCGAACCGAGCTGGTCGAAAAGCAGGACTTCACCGCCGGCGTGTTCTCGCTTCAGGTCGAGACCCTCACCCCCGACACGCTCTACGAAGTCCTCGTCATCGGGCGCGATGAAGCCGGAAACCTCACGTCCGAGACGGTTGGCTTTGCCGTCGACCCGGGCGCGACGTCTGGGTGTTCTGCGGGTGGTCCGATGGGTGCCCCGTTGGCTTCCTTTGCCGCGCTGTTTGTGCTGTTGGGTGTTCGCCGCCTGCGCCGAAGGAGCTGAACCATGGCCCGAAGTTTCGCCGTTCTGATCGCTCTCTTGCTGGCACCGGCCGGTGCCCTCGCGCAAAGTGTCGGCTCCGCCTTTTCGGGCCCGACCACCGCGGACGGCGCTTCGGCCTACTGGAACCCGGCGGCGATGGCCGAGGGCGAGGGGACGATGCTCGAGATCGATCTTGGCCTCTCGCTTCTTGGCGCGTCGTACGCTCCGGACACGATCGAAGGAACGAGCGAAACCAACGCGGTGAAGCCCATTGCGACGCTTGGCGGCTTCACCGATGTGCTCGGCGAGCAGTTTCGGCTTGGGCTGACCGTGACGGTTCCGCAGACCACCGGCGGGAGCTGGGACCGCAACGACGGCGCGGCAGATATCACTCGCTTCTACATCACCGATGCGGCGATCTTTCATGTGACCGCGACGCCGGCGTTCTCGTGGTCGCCGACCCCGTGGCTTACCCTCGGCGTGGGGGCGACGGTGGCGAACGGGCAGTTTATCGTCGAACTTGATAAAGACCTCGGCGCCTCCATCAACCAGACGGTTGGAAGCGACGTCGTGGACTCTCCGCTTCCTTACGGCTCCCCCGAGCTGGCCGCCCAGACAAACCTTCGGGCGCAGGGGTGGGGCGTGGGGGCGGTCGGGGGCGTCATCGTTCGGCCCGTTCCAGAGCTTTCAATCGGCGCATCGATTCACAGCCCGGTCTCGATCACTGGCTCCGGAACGGTGGACGCGGTGTACCCGGACTCGGTCAACACCATCGTGAACGATGTGGTTCCCGGGGCGGAGCTTCCGGATCTTTCGGGTGACATCGAGGTCGACCTCACGCTGCCAATGAACATCTATGCCGCGGTGGCGTATCGTCCGAGCCAGCGTCTTGAGGTCGCCGCCGAGTATCGGTACATCAACCGGGCATCGCAGCCCTCGCTCCTCGTCGACATCACAAAGGCCACGTCCAACCTCGTCGAGGATGCGGTGCTTGCGCGAGCCTATCGCGACCAGCACACGGTGTCGCTCCGGGGCGAGTACTCGGTCGTGGATGAGCTCCGGGTTGCGCTCTTTGGTCGCTACACGAACAACACGGTGCCCGAGAACACGACCAGCCCGAGTACGCTCGACTTTACGAAGTGGGAGCTTGGTCTCGCGGTCCGCTGGCAGATCAGTCAGACGGTGGGAATCACCGCCCAGTACTCCCACTTCATCATTCCCGACACGGTGGTGAGGAACAGCCTCCACCGCCCGCTCGCCCAGCCGTCGCTTGCGACGTTCAACCATCCCCGGCCGACGGGTACGTACAGCGTGAACGCCGATACCTTTCAGCTCGGCGCGACCTTCAGCTTCCGCTGACCGTGGACCGCCACCGGAAGTCCAGGCTTGCGATGGCGCGATGCGGTCCCTCGAGTGCGGCGCCCACACCCTCCCAAGCGATGTCCGCGGCGCGGACCGCGCAGGCGACGGGAGGGGTTCGCTTGGGTAGAATCTCCCACGTGAAGCTGGCTGGCTCGATGCCCCGAAGCACGTTTTTTGTCCTCGGGATGATCGTGAGTTTCGGCTCGTCGTCCCTTGCCGCGCAGGGCTCCCCCTCGGAGTCGACCGAGGCGGATGCCGCGGCTCGGTTTCAAGCCGCGCTTGTCCTCTACGATCGAGGCGACTATCGCGCCGCGGCCGATGAGTTTGACGCGTTGCTCGATGTCTATCCGTCTCCCGAGCTTCGATTCAATGCATTTCGGGCCAGACTAAACGCGGGCGATATCGTTCGCGCGCGGGATCATTTGCGCGCTTACCTCCTCGTGGCGTCGGAAGGAGCCGAGCGAACGCAGCTGGAAAACCAGCTCGCCCTTCTCGAGGAAGAGATCCAACGAAGAGACCGGGCGGGAGCCACCGGCGAAGCCCCGCCGTCGAGGGACGGAGCCACGCCGATCGAGTCCTCGGCGAGCTTTCCGACGGGCCCGGTGATCCTCAGCGCCACCGCGGTCTTGATGTTCGTCGGAGCCACGGCTACCGGGGTCCTCGCGCTGAGCGCAGAGTCGGACCTCGAGGACGCGTGCCCCGGGGGCGTGTGTGGGCCCGACCAGGCCGACACGAAAGATCGGCTCGAACTCCTTGCTCCGATGACCGATGTGCTTCTCGGAGTCGGCGCCGCGGCAGCCATCGGGAGCCTCGTCTGGTGGCTGGTGTGGGCGAATGAAAGATCTACGCCCCCCACGGTCGCCGCCGCCTGCGACGGAGCTGGCTGCCGCCTGGGCCTGAACGGCACGTTTTGAGACTCGCTTAGCTTTCGTTCCCGGGCCGCAGCATCTTGAAGGAGCGAAGGAAGTTCAGGCCGAGGACTTTGCGAATTCGAGTGTCGGACCACCCCGCATCGAGCATGTACTGCACGAGGCGGACGTAGCCGAAGGTGCCATTTCGGAGGTCAGCGGGAGGGATGATCGCGCCGTCGTAGTCGCTCCCGATCGCCACGAAGTCCTCGCCGACCACATCGACCACGTGGCTCATGTGCTCTACGACCATCCGGCCATCGCGCGGACCCCCGGACCGGGTGAGAAAACCCGCCTGGAAGATGACGCCCACGACGCCCCCGGTATCGGCGACCGCGCGAATCTGATCGTCGTTGATGTTGCGCCACATGTCCTTGACCCCGGTGACTCCGGTGTGGGTCACGAGGACAGGCTGGGTCTTGTCGTGGACTTCCATCGCGTCCCAGAAGCCTGGAACGTTGATGTGGGCGAGGTCGACGAAGATGCGTTTCTCGTTCAGGCGCTCTACGAACTCTCTGCCCGCGGTGGTCATGCCTTCCGCACCCTTGAGAAACGATAGGGGGCTGGAGGTCGCGCCGTAACAGGAGTTGCTCAGGTGAACGACGGTGACGCGGAGGATGCTGTTGTCCGCGATGACGGCGGGCCCTTCGCTAGCCGCCTCGTAGCAGTTGCCACCCTGCACCGAGAGAAGCGCCGCGTGCACGCCTTCGGCTCGCGCGTGTTTGTATTCGGCGAAGTCGTGCACGACCCGCATCCGCCCGCCCGTCGCTTCGATCTCTGCCTTCAGCCGATCGACATTGGACCGGAACACGCGAAGTCGCGACGACGCCGAGCGGGCAATGTTGGTGCTGATCGACCACATGGCGCCGGTGAGCCCTGCGTCGAGGGCGCGCGGGAAGTCCAGGTGCCCGAAGAAGTGGCCTCGGAGCGGACCGCGCTTGGCATGGCGTCGATGAAGGTCGTAGCCGAAGAGTCGCGGAGGAATGAATGACTCGACGTGGAGATCTACGACTTCCGAAGAGCGGAGCAGCGCGACCGCATCCCGGCTCACGCCGGCGTCGGTTCCGAAGCGCTCCTCATCGGTGATCACGTAGTCCGCAGAAACCATCGGCTGCAGCGTAAACCCGGAGGCGCTGGGATTGCGACGTTCCTGTCACAGCCCCGGTCGAGGGATGGGCCTTAGGGTGCGACTTCCGCGACGGACATCGCCGGAAATATTGGGCTATTCCAGGTATTTTCCTTGCAGCCCGACCGGTGTGCATTGCGGGAGAGAACTACGAGAGGGTGGGGTCAGATGGCAAATTTCGTAACGCGCGCCCTAGCGCGGATCGGCATGATGGTCCTGTGGGGAACGGTGGGCTGCGCGCCGGAGACGGTGGCGCTCCTCGTAGAGCTTCGTACGGATCTTGTGCCGGTCGACGACTTCGAGCGAATCGAAGTCGAACTCTACCGAGGCACCGCTCCGGACGCGCGCCTCCTTCAGTTCCAGGAGCAGCCGGCCCTTCGCGACGGCAACTATGCCGATAGCGTCCGGGTCGCGGACTTCTTCGAGGTCCTGCCGGGGCATCACCGGGTGCGGGTTCGTCTTTTTGATGGCAGCGGTCACGAAGGCTACCGGCAGGATCTGCTCGCGACCGTCGATCGGAACTTCGGGGTGATGGTCGTGATCACCCGGGACTGCCAGGGCGTGGTCTGCGGCGAGAGCTCCGACATCGCCGCTTGCCTCAACGGCCAGTGCGTCGACCCAAGCTGTTCGCCGGACAACCCCACGTCGTGCAATGAAGCGACGTGTTCGCTAGACGCCGACTGCGGAACGGTGGGTGCGTGCGGTGTGGCTCGCTGTGTGGAGGGCGCATGCCTGACCACGTCCGACGACTCGAGGTGCCCCGAAAGCATCTGCCTTCCATCGCTTGAATGCGCGCCGCCGCAGGCGCCTCCTCCGGTCTCCCTCGAGGCCACCCTTTCCCTGAGCCCGTCACATGTGTGCATGGTGGATAACGACGGTTCGCTCTGCTGGGGGAAGAATCTCTTCGGACAGCTTGGAGACGGGGGCACCATCGATCGGCTGACCCCGGAGTACGCCAGTCTCGATGCGTTCGTCGCCGCGGTCAGCGTCGGCGGCGCCCACAGCTGCCACCTGACGGGGGAAGGCGCCGTGTACTGTCATGGAGAACAGCAGGGAGCGGGTCAGGGGTTTGGCGATTCGGTGCTGCTGCCGCAGCGGGTTGAGCTTCCTTCCGCCAAGCAGGTGGTGGGTGGTTTTGCGCACGCCTGCGCGCTCCACTTCGATGGAGAGATCAGCTGCTGGGGCAACGATGCGCTCGGGCAGTTGGGCAACGGAGACGAAACGACAGATCTTCGCCCGGTCGGTCTCGGCGTGGAGAAGGCGGCGAAGCTGGCGGCAGGCCTCCACTTTATGTGCGCGCTCGCCGAAACGGGGGTCGTCTATTGCTGGGGAAGCAACCAGGAGGGCCAGCTCGGCTCCGACGTGGGTCAAAGGAGCACTGCCCCGGTCAGAGTGCCCGGGTTGGATCGGGTCCACGACATCGAGGCGGGGGCTCAGCATGCATGCGCGATTCAGGACGGTCGGGTGTATTGCTGGGGCAACAACAATGCGTATCAGGCAGGCCAACCCGAGCGAGGCTATGTTTCGGTGCCGACGGTGGTTTCGGGCCTGGTCGGTGCGACTCGCCTCGCCGCGGGTGAGCATCACACCTGTGCGGTGGTTGCGGATAACGAAGTGGTTTGCTTTGGGGACAACCGGCAGGGGCAGCTTGGTACCCCCGGCATCGAGAGCTCGCCGACTCCCGTCCTGGTCGCCGGGGTTCAGGCATTCGAGCTGGATGCGGCGGCAAGTTATACCTGCGCTCGCACTGCGGGGGAGCTCGTATGCTGGGGCTACAATGCGCACGGGCTCATCGGACAGACCGGGATGGCGAGTGCTTCGGTGGTGATGACCGCGGTACCGCGGCGTCAGCCGGCCCCCTGAACGCTTCGGTCGTCGGAAGCATCGACGCTTGTACGCCGTGGGTGGCGGACTACACTTTCGGGGACATGGTGCGCACCGGAGTGGCCCTTCTCGTTGTTCTTCTTGGCCTGGGCTGCGACCGGGATGGCCTTCCGTTCTCCAATACTCCGCAGGGCAGCTTGGCGGATGCGACCGTCGATGCGTTGACTCCCGACGGCGACGCCACTCCCGACGCGGACGGCGAGGCCCTGTCGCTCGATGCGTTCATTGCCGCGCAGATGTCGGAAGCGCAGATTCCCGGGTTGGCTCTTGCGGTCGTTCGGGCCGAAGGCGATGGCTGGCGTCGCACGTTCGGCTTGGCGAATGTCGATCAGGCGTTGCCCGTCGACGAACGGTCCGTGTTCCATATGGCGTCGATTTCCAAGCCGGTCTCCACCTGGTCGTTGATGCAGGCGGTCGAGCGCGAGGAGGTCGCCCTAGACGACGATCTCTCGGACCTTGCGGGGTTCGACGTGCGAAGTCCGCTTTCCCCAGCCCAGCCCGTTGAAGTTCGCCACGTCCTTACCCACACCACCGGGTTAGCGGACGACTTCTTTGTGCTCAGTCGGGCGACCTCGGTGGGTGATCCGGAGCTGTCGAGCGGAGCATTCCTTCAGGGCTATATCGCTCCGGGCGGCGACTTCTATTCCGAGGCGAACTGGTCCACCGCGCCGGGAACGCGTTACGACTACTGCAACGCGGCGTTTGGCTTTGTGGGACACCTCGTGGAGGTGGTTGGAGGCGCGTCGTTCGAAGCGCTAGCAAAGCGCGACCTCTTCGAACCGCTTGGCATGACCGACAGCGGATTCAGCCTTGCCGACGTGAGTGGGAAGGTCTTGGCGGTCGGTTACACCAGCAGCGGCACCGAGTTTACCGCGGAGGAAGCCCGGGGTTATCCCTACCGCTCGGCGAGCTCGTTTCGGTCGTCGCTGCGCGATATGGAGCGCTTTGCCCTCGCCTGGCTCCGCGGCGGCGAGCTCGATGGGGTTCGGGTGTTGCAGGAGGACACGGTGCGGAGCATGGCCGACGTTCCGTTTCCCGAGCTGAACGGCAACCAAGCCATCACCAATCGGTTTCGACGGATCAACGGTCGCGACTATCTCGGACACACTGGATCGAGCTTCGAAGGGAGCGCGGCGCTGATGTTCGATACCGAGTACCGCTACGCGTTGATCCTCATGTCGAACAGCAACGCGTTTTTCGTCGCGAACCTTGGGGTGACCGAAGGCAGCGATGCCCTCTGGGCAATCCTACGACGCGTCGAAGAGGACGCGGTGGCGGGAGCGCTCTGACGGTTCCCAACCCTCGCTTCGACTCGTAAGCGCCATACACTCGCGTCTGCTTCCGCTTTGGGGGGTCGGCGGCGCCACCGTACACTCCGTCCATGAACATCGGCCGGCGAGCGGCAGTGCTGATCCTCCTCTTCGGGTGCGATGAACGCGAAACTTCCCCTCCGCCCGAAGAACCGGGGCCTGCGTATTCGATTCATGAGTGAGGGCCTCTCGACGATTGCGAACGGGTGGCAGAACCGCTGGCGAAATTCTGCGACGTCCGCGACAGTCGAGGCCGATGCGGGCTCGCGCTCGAGCCCGAGCCGAGCTCCGCCGCGGCATGCGAGCTCGGTAGGGCGGCGTTTAGGAACGACGACTTGGTCACCGCCGAGAAGGTCATCCGCGCCGTCGCGATGCCGGTGACCCCCCCCGGGGCCGGTGCTTCGGACCGCGCCATCGCCGGCGTGAGGCGTTGCGTGACTGCGCTGAATCCGTCTCCAAGCTGGCCGTTTCGCGGCGAGCCCCCACACCATAGGGTCCGGTTGTTCCGGATCGCACAGGGTCTCATGGGAGGTCAGGCACGACAACGTCCTCTGGTCCTGAAGGGTAGAGCCTCTGGATGAGGACTGGACCGCTCTCTTCGCATGGTGTGTTCTTCGATTCGATGACCCATTCCCGCGTCCGCGTTTACCTCGGCTGTTCTCTCGATGGATGCATCGCCGGCCCGGATCACGACCTCTCGTTTCTCATGGAGCAGGAGCCCGGTGAGAGCAAAGGGGCGAATCAGGGCCTTACGTTCGATGACTTCCTCAGCCAAGTCGGGGCATTGCTGATGGGTCGTCGAACCTATCAGGTGCTTCTCGACTACGATGCGTGGCACTACGGGGATCGGCCGGTGCTTGTCGCGACCCACCACCCGCTGCCTCCCGCGCCCAAAGGTGGAGATGCGCGTGCCGTGGAAGGTCCGATCGAGGAGCTCATCGCGACGGCACAAGCGGCCGCTGGTGGGCGGGATGTGTACCTCGACGGGGGCGACATCGTGCGTCAAGGGCTGGACGCGGGGCTCGTGGACGAGCTGTGCCTCACGTTCCTGCCGCTCGTTCTCGGTCAGGGGATTCGGTTGTGGGAAGGCCTCCAGAGCCGAACCGATCTCGAGTTCGGCGCGCCGACCACCCACGGAAACGGCGCGGTACAGGTGACCGCGGAAGTGCGGCGGAAGACCTAGCGCTCCACGGCGCCGCCGATCAAGGTGCGGGTCCGAGACCGTGGGTTAGTTCGCGACGATATTGACGAGGCGGCCGGGGACGACGATGACCTTGCGGACGGTCTTGCCGGCGATCTCTTTTTGAATCGCCGGGTCGGCGAGGGCCGCGGCCTCGACCGTCTTCTTGTCGGCGTCGGTGTCGATCTGGATTCGGGTCTTGAGCTTGCCCTGGACCTGCACGCCGATTTCGATGGTTTCGTCCTTGAGGGCGGCTTCGTCCCAGGTCGGCCACGGCTGATCCGCCACGCAGGGCGCCTGCCCGAGCATCTCCCAGAGCTCTTCTGCCATGTGTGGGGCAAAGGGCGAGAGGACGAGCGAGAAGCGCGAGATCTGATCTTCGGTCAAGCCGCCGGCCGAGGTCGCGGCGTTCACGAGCTCGATCAGTTTCGCGATCGCGGTGTTGAACGCCATCCGCTCGATGTCGTGGGTCACCCCCGCGATCGTCCGGTGGACAAGCTTTTCGATCTCGGGGTCTTCCTTTTCCGCCGGGCGGAGCTCCCCGGTGGTCTGATCGACGGTGAGGCGCCACGCGCGCTGGAGGAAGCGGTGCATCCCGCTGATGTCCCGGGTGTTCCAGGGCTTCGAGGTCTCGAGGGGCCCCATATACATTTCGTAAAGCCG
>JBCCZL010000237.1:0-13624 GCA_039187775.1 Myxococcota bacterium | reverse complement strand
TTCCGGCCGCCTGCTCTTCCGGCCGCCTGCTCTTCCGGCCGCCTGCTCCTCCGATCTGCGCCTCTCCCCTTCGCGCACGGCTCCCTGCTGTTCCCCAGTTTCTTCCTGATACGCGGAGTGCCCCGTTTGTTGACGGGAGAACACGTCCATGCCTAAGGAGTACCGTGTCTCGGCAGCGGATCTTCAAGGCTTTCAAGTACTCGGTGACCACCGCACTCCTCCTGTGGGTGATCGCATCGATCGTGCGGCAGGGCGGCGCGGCAAGTTTGGGCGAGCGCCTTCTTCATCTGCGGTTTGAGTGGATCGGAGCCGCCGTCGTCCTTCAGTTCCTCGCGATTGTGTTTGGGGTGCTTCGGTGGCGCGAGCTCCTTCGTGAACGGCACTTCGAGCTACCGCTCGGCTGGCTAGTTCGCGTCTATTTCGTTGGCCGGTTCGTCGGCGCGTTCACGCCGTCGACCACCGGGCTCGACCTCTATCGCGTCGTCGAGGTGGCTCGCCGAACCGGCCGAAAGGCTCCCAGCGCGGCGGTTCTCTTTGCGGAAAAGTGCATTGGTCTTCTTGGGCTCGTGCTTCTTTCGCTCCTGCTGATCCCCTTCGGCGCGGATCGGTTCTTGGGCGCGTCGTCGTTCTGGACCGCGGTGGCGATGGTGGTTGCGGCGGGCCTCGGTCTCGTTGGTCTGGCACGGCCCGCGGTGTTTCGCGCATGGATTCGGTGGCTCCCCCGAAGGTTCGCCGACTTCGGCGAAACGGCGATCTCTGCGCTCGAGGAGCGCAAGCCCGGGGTCGCGTCTTCGCTCCGCGCGCTCGGTTTTGGAAGCCTCTCCCACGCCGCGACCGCCGCGGTGTTTGTCGGAACGGGGTTGAGCCTCGGAGTGAGCGCCCCGGTTCTCGACCTGCTGATCGTCGGCAACGTGATCATCATTGCGACGCTTCTCCCGATTTCGATCGGGGGCGTGGGCGTGCGAGAGTCGGTGGCGGTGATGCTCCTGGCGACCCTTGGGGTGAGCGCGTCGGACGCGACCCTCGTGGCCCTCCTCGGCTACGTCGTTGGCCAAGCTCCCGCCCTCGTCGGCGGCGGGTATCTCCTGGCTCCGGCTACTGGCGCGCAATCGCAAGCGAGCGCAACGCCGCTCCCGACTGAACGGTGAGCGACAGCGCCACGCGGCCGCCAAGCGGAACCGTGCAGCGCCGTTCGGCGCTCGGCGAACGTATCAGGAGCTGATTGTCGTTTCGCTCCACGGTAAAAGGCTCCCCCGCCGACCAGGGCACGTTGCAAAGAGGCGGCCCCGCGTCAGAGGCCCCGAGCCGGATCGGAATGCTGAGGGCGTTCT
Source organism: Myxococcota bacterium (assembly GCA_039187775.1). Classification (GTDB taxonomy): domain Bacteria; phylum Myxococcota_A; class Polyangia; order Polyangiales; family JBCCZL01; genus JBCCZL01. The sequence continues at coordinate 12,293 of JBCCZL010000237.1, read as the reverse complement.
CATCGCGGAGCACGAGGTCGACGCCTGCGGAGGCAATGAGGGTCACGCTGAAGCTTGCGAAGCGAAGGGTGGGAAGCTCGACCTGCCCGAGACGCCCCGCGGTCGCCGCCGCGTTGTCGACCTCCCAGCCTTCGCCCGCATCGTAAGCGAGCCATTCATTGTCGGTGGGAAGGAGAGTCGCCGGAGGCGCGTCGAAGGAGGTTCGAACGGTCGCCTGTCGTAGCGCCGCATCGCTTGGGCCGAGCTCGGCGATCACTCCACGCTCGAGGCCCAGGAGGAGGGTCGGACTCACCGTGGTGTCCCACTCTTCGGCGCTCGCGGGCACGCCCACGTCGACCGCAAAGAGGCGCCGCACTCCGGATGAATCTGCTCCCGCAACCGCGATGCGGCCGTCGGGCAGCGGCACCGCGGACACGTTGGACAGGACGGGAAACTCCGGAATCTCAACGTCGAATCGTTCAAGGGACTCCGGATCGTCGCCGATCGCGAGCACCGTCACGGTGGCCGAGTTTCCGACCCATGCGAGGCGTGCTCCGGGGAGTGGGACCGCGACCGCCTCGCGGAATGGAAGGGGCCGGAGGTTGCCCTCGCGGCGGAGGCGCACAAAGGTCTGATCTTCCAGATCGAACCACCAGAGGGTCGCCACCGGTGCCATTCCCGTTCCCCCCATGCCCTCGGAGCCGCGGCCTCCGGTGATCAAGGTGACCCCGTTGTCGAGGGTGAGCGCCTGCGGCGACGAGCGCGGGCAGGACTCTTCCTGATTGAGGCAGCCGGCGAGCACCGCCGAGAGCACTTCGACTTCTCCGTTTTCCGGATCGACGATGACCGCACTCGAAAGTACGTCTTCGGACTGGGGTTCTTCGCGCAGTCGAGAGAACCCGCCCACAAGAAGCACCCGGCCGTCGGCAAGCACCGTGGCTCCGTGGTCTCGCCGCCCGGTGCACGTGGCGGGCGCATCGGCCGGACAGAGCGCACCCTGGATGATCACTTGGCCGGAGCGCGTGTCGAGAATCTCGAACGAGTCCTGGGCGATTCCGAACTCGCCGATGCTTCCCCCCGCGATGAGCACCCGGTCGCCGACCGACGTCGCGCTTCCCCCCACCCGGCGCTCGACCAGCGTCGTGTCGTTGATTTCGGGCTGATTGGCTCCGGGACGGAACCGGGTGAGGAGCCGAGTGCCGATCTCGACGCCGGCACCGACGCCGCCGGCGAGCAGGTAGCCGCCGTCGCTCAGGGCGGTTGCTGCGGCACCCTCAAGGGCGGTGAAGCTCGCGTTTGCCAGCGCGCAGGACTTGCCCACCGGCAACATGAGGACCGGAGCGACGCCGCCGGACACGCTCGGTTCAGCGAAACCGACCGCGTCGTATCCGGTCGCATCGGTGCCGGAGATCATCACGAGCTGGGTCTGGTTGGGAAAGCTGTTGATCGGTTGAGGTCCGGCCGCCGAGTCGAACAGCTCGACCCGGGTGTCGCCCGGGGCGAAGTCCCCGAGCGCCTGCACCCGAAGCTCCACCGACGATTCGGGCCGACACTCTGCGGTGGGAGGCAGTCGAAGCTCCAGCGTGTCGGTGGTGATCCGCGGGTCGGGGGCAGCGCAGCATGCAAATACCCATGGAAGCGCGATGACAAACGGTCGGATGCTTTGCGAGTTCAAGCTCTTCTTCCAGGTTACTATGATTCCCCAGATGGAACCGCCGGTGCAAACCGCCTCGATGCTGGTGCCCTTCGGCAAATATCTGCTCGACGCGGAGATCGCCCGAGGAGGGATGGCCCGGGTGTACCTGGCGCGGCTCCGGGGCCTCGGTGGGTTTGAAAAGCGACTGGTGGTCAAGCAGGTCCTGCCCGAGCTGGCCAGCGATCCTCGCTTTGTCGAGATGTTCGTTCAGGAGGCGAAGACTCTGGTTCAGATGAGTCATCCCCACATCGTTCCCGTCTACGAGCTTGGGGTGGTCGATGGGGTCTACTTCCTGGCGATGGAGTTTGTCGATGGGGCCACGTTGTCGGAACTGCTTCGCGAGGGACCGCTCAGTCCGGAGATCGCGGCCCACGTGGGCGTGCACGTGTGCAATGCGCTGAGCTATGCGCACGAGCGGTTCGAGCTCGTGCATCGAGATGTCACACCCCGCAACGTGATCATCGATTCGCTGGGGCATGTGCGCCTCCTCGACTTTGGGATCGCGGCGCGGGCCGAAGGAATGCACGAGGGCGAGGTCTTCGGATCGCACGGCTACATGTCGCCCGAGCAGGCCCGGGGGCAGACGGTGGATGCCCGAAGCGATCTTTTTTCGCTCGGCACCGTGCTGTATGAGGCGCTCGCCGGTGAACCTGCGTTCCTCAAGGCCAAGGTCAGCCAGACGCGCCAGGCGCTCCTGGAGGCCGAGTCTCCTCGCCTGCGTGTGGACGGCGTTCCTCCTTTGCTTGCCGAGATTGTCGACGGCTTGCTCGAACGAAATCCCGAAGACCGCCCCGCGGCGGCCAAGGACGTCGAGAGCGCGCTTCGCAACTGGCTTTCGGGCGCGGCACCGGCCGGCGTGGCCGAGGAGCTGGCCGCACGAATCGAGGCGGCAAAGACCGAGCGGGATCGTCGGCCGTCTTCGCGGCCGCCGCCGTCGGCGGGAAGCAAAAAGACCACCGACGTTCAGACCCTGGCGACGAGCGTGACCCTCCAGCGCCTCCTCGAGGAGAGCGACTCGGGGAGCGCCAAGACCCGGCCGGTGGGAGAGACCACCAACCCTCAGGAAGGGACGGCGAAGATTCCCGGTCGGAGGCCACGTGAGGACCAGCCCGGCACGGAGCGCATTCGCCCCCCGAAACAAGCGAAGGTAGATGCGGCCGAACCAGACGACATTCCCGAGTCGGGCAGCTCTCCGACATCCTCCGATGTGCCGAGTGCTGCGCAGACGGCAGCCCCTGCGTCGGCTTCCGAATTCTCGCCGCCGAGCACGACTCCGCCGGCTCGGCGTCCCTGGCTGGCGGTCCTCGGCGCGCTCGTGATTGGCGGTCTCGCCACCTGGGGGATTCTGCGTGCCACCGCGGATCCACCTCCACTGGAGGTCGAGCCCGAACCGCGGCCCGAGGTCGCGGTGGTCGAAAGAGTCGAGGCGGAGGAACCCCCGGAGCAGCCCAACCCCGAGGGGACCATGAACGAAGAAGCGACGACGGTGGAGGCTCCGGCGATGACCGAAGAGGTTGCGCCAACCATGGTGGTTGCCCAGACCGGGCTCCTGACAGTGAACGCGACCCCGTGGGGAACCGTGCGGGTCGGCGGTAGGAGTCTCGGCAACACTCCGATCCAAAGCGAAAGCGTGCCCGCGGGATCGCAAATCGTTCGGCTCGACTGCCCTCCGCTTGGGCGCTCCGCTCGCGTGCCGGTTCGGATCGCTCCGGGTCGTCACACTCGCGTGGTGGTCAACCTCAATACCGACCCCCCGACGGTGAGTGTCCGTTAGCCCACGCTGTCCTCGGGCTATCTCAAAACTCCAGCGCCCTCGGAGCGAGGCGTGCTTGTGGTACGCGGAGCGAGAAGTGAGGAGGACAGCGGGCTCGCTTCTCTAGGCCTACTCTACCGTCCGGTGAAGCAGCTGTGCTAGGAGTTCCGAGATCCGCGCCGATAGATCCTGCCCTTTCGTGAGAAAGTGGCGGATGCCGAGGCTGTGAAGGAGCTGCCGGTCGTGCTCCTGGGCGCCCGCACTGATGGCGACGATCGAGCACCGTTTTCCGACCTCCGTCCCCTGGAGGTACATGCACACTTCCATGCCGTTCATTTTGGGCATGTGAAGATCGAGAAGCATGACGTCGGGCGCGTGCTTGAGCGCCAAGGCGAGTCCTTCTTCACCGTCCTCCGCAGTATGAGTCTTCGCATCGGGGAACGTCTTCTGCACATAGAAGGAGAGTACGCGCCGAAGATCCTTGTCATCGTCGACGATCAGAATGGTGGGTTTCCGGTCCGGGGACGCGACCTTGCCTTCCTGGATCGCCTTGAGCTGCCAGATCAGCGCTTCGGCATCTGCGGGCCGCTCCGCCGGGTCTGACTTGAGCATTTCACCAATGAGCTTCTCGAGGGGCTCGGGCACGTCGTCGCGGAACTCAGCGGTGGGTGGTGGGGGCTCTTCGCACAGGGCAAGAAGAGAATCGAGGCTCTCAGCATCTCGCGGAACCTCGCCGGTGATGAGCTCAAATGCGGTCACGCCAAGCGCGTAGATGTCGATCAATGGTCCCGACCCCGGGGCGAGCTCGTTGGTGAGGGCCTCCGGAGCCATGTACGGCGGAGATCCGGCGATGAACTCCTGAGACGCCATGTCGAACTCCGGCAGCACCAACCCAAAATCCATCAGCACGACCCGTTTGTCGGGCGTGAGCATGACGTTGCCTGGTTTGATGTCGCGGTGAGCGATCCCCGCTTGGTGGACCACCGACAGGCCTTCGGCGATCGCGGTGATGATGTGCATCGCCTCATCGATCGACACCTGCTGCTTCGAGCTTCGACGTTGGAGAATGAGTTGGTGAAGCGATACGCCGTAGATTCGCTCCATCACGATGTAGTCGATGGCTCGGTGGACACCGATGGTGTGAACGGTGACCAAGGAGGGATGGCGAAATGCGGCGAGGGCCCGCGCTTCGGCGCGGAGCGGGGGGCCGGGAAGCTGCGGCCATGCCGCCTTGATGGCCACGGTTCGGTTGAGTGGCATGTCAAAGGCCTCGAATACTTGGCCCATGCCGCCGGCGCCGAGGACGCGCTGAATCTCGTAGCAACGGCCGAGGACCTCCCCAGGCTGGAAGATGTCCTCCTGAGCACTGATCGCCTTCGCGCCCTGCGAGCCTTTGGGAAGCGTGGCTTTGTTTCCGACGTCTTCGTTCACCGCGGAGCCCGAGTTTAGACCGGAACCTTCGCCCGAGGCGATGGATGTCTTCGAAAGTACCGCCGACGCCGAGGACGAAGCGGGGGCCGTAAATCAGCGGGGGCCGTAAATCAGCCGGGGCCGTTGAATCAGCCAGGGGCCGGAGAAGTTCCGGGGACGCCCATCACATCGTCGGACGCGATGGGGAGCGACTTGGCGCCCTTCTGTACCGCTTGTTCGTAGACCTGGGCGAGAAAGTGGGCCCGTGCGACGCCTCCGACCACCATCGCCGGAAACGCGCCGACATAACAAAACAGAAGCCCGAGCAGCGTGAGAAATCCGTTCACGATCGAGAGAATGAGGACACCCTTGAGGAGCACACCGAAGTTCGCCTTCGTGAACTTCAGCACGTCGCCAAACTGGAGGCCCGCATTGAGCTCGTCGGTCAGCTCCGCCCGCATGGCGGCGACCTGGCCGGGGATCGCGAGGACGATGCTCACCGGCGTGACCAGGATCATCACCAGCGCGATGATGACCATGATCGTCTTCGAGGTTTCCTCGGGGGACGGAGACTCGTTCATCGCGATGACGCTGACGACGATGGCACCCATGTAGAGCGCGAAGAACAGGAACACGAGGGGGAGCTGCCAAAGGAACTGAACGATGAAGCCTTTGAACCCGGGCCCGAGGAGCTTTCCGAGATAAGAAAAGTCGAAGTCGAGGCGGGGAAGCTGATCGATCTCACCTCGGACCGCACGTCGCATGATGAGCGCGACCCAGCCGGTAAACACGATCGGACCGATGATGGGGATGAACACCTGTGAGAACAGGAGGAGTGAGCCGAGGCCCAGTTTGCTCATCCAGTCGGGGTCGTTGCGAATGACCCGATAGCCACGAAGGTACTCCACCCGATCTACTCGCGAGGAGAGAAGCTAAACGGTGCACTGATCACCGCGCAGTTTCCACCTTGAGGCGCAGGAAAACGCCACTGGCTTGCGAGCTGGCGAACGCAGGCAAACACTGCGGGGTCTCTGAGCGATCCTCCGGCCTGGGTTCCAGTGACCGATCCGTCCGCGCCGATGCGGAGCCGAAGGTTGATCGATCCCGTAAGAAAGTGATTCGTCTTCAGGGCTCGCTCGTAGCAGCTTCGAACCTGGCGGCGGTTTCGGCTAATGACCGACGCGGCCGCGGAGGAGTTGAGGTCGCCGCTGCAGTCCCACTGGGTCCGCACGGTCCGCATAGTGTTCATGGTGGGCGCTTCGGCGACCACTTCGGCATCCGCGTCGGGGCCTGCATCCTCTTCTTCCGGAATGATCAGTTCCGGCTCGGCGAGCTTCGTCGAGGGCCGAAGGCCCGCATCCGGGGTGGGGGCCGCCACCTCTGGCTTGTCTCCGTCGCACGTCAGCAGAGCGATGATCGCGATCGCTGCCACCAGGAGTCCGACTCCGATGATGCCGTATTTCATGCCGCCGCCAGTGGGCGGGGTCATCGAGTCACTGGCCACGCAGATTCCTTTGTTCTGGGTTCGAGGGCTTCGCCCTCGACAGCTGAGGGCTGTCTTCTAAGGTCGAGGGCTTCGCCCTCGACAGCTGAGGGCTGTCTTCTAAGGTCGAGGGCTTCGCCCTCGACAGCTGAGGGCTCCTCCCCAATACGCGATGCGTCATCTTAAGTCCCTCCCGCTCGTGTTTGCGGGCCGAGCATACCCGAGGGGGACCGCCAATGGAACATTGCGACCAGAGTGTGTACGGAGCAAGGGTTGGGCGCTGAAGGTCAGAGGATGCAAGCGCCACCTTTGACCCTTCCTAGCCGTGGTGAGGACCGCCGGCTCAATCGATGATCGGCCCAGATGCGGTGAGTGCCACGGTGACTCCCACCTGGAGCTCTCCCTCGGGGAACGGGTCGCCGGGGTTGAGGTCGATCGTGGTCCGTATAAAGAAGCGCACCCTTGGCGATGTCCCGAGAAGATAGTCGGACAGTTCCAACTCGCCGTCCCCATCGAGGAGCACCAACCCCGTCTCCACCGCTTCCGCCTCGATGCTTGGAATCGTGCCGAGCAGAGTCATTCCAGTGGCGGCACCCTCCGGAGCCCAGAGAACTTGAACATCGTTCATGGGGAGCGTGAAGGTGTTGAGGTTGATCGCGTAGGTGATCTCTCGAATGTCGATGGCCTCGACTCGGCTGACCGCCGTGGGAAGCCCCGAACGCAGCGCGTCGACGTCGATCGGCTCGCCGACCGGCGCCACCAGTTCGATCGGCTCGGGGTCGCACCCGCTTCCGTCGCATCTCAGGGGCGTAAGCGTGGAGGGAGGACACTGGGTGGCTCCGCCACACGGGATGGTGGCGATCCGGCCGTCCATCGCTTGAAGCTCGGGCGGGAGCCCGATGTCGGCAGAGCTCACCGCAAATGTGAGTTCGCCGGACTGAAAGTTCACTCGAGCGGTGTTGTCGCAGCCGAACAGGAGAAGTGCAACGCACCCACCCGCGACGAGGCCAAGGGCCGGGCGGAAGGGACGGGAACAGGGCAAGACAGGCAAGGAGACCGACACGAGGCGGCGCATGGGACCATTCTAAGGCCGAAGAGGGCGAGCGCCCACTTCGGAGGGTTCCCGCGGTGATGTGCATGTCTATCCGACCCTCGAACGGGTCTATTCCATGGGAATGGTCCCAAGATCTCCGGGGTCGACGACGAAGCGCCGCTGCTCGTCGGGTTCGGGCCGAGCCGCCACTCCGATCGCAATGCCGCTCGCAACCACCGCACTGCCCACCAATGTCCAAAACCACCACCGCTCCCAAATCGGCGGCGGAGGTGGCTCGGGGATGATCCGTTCCTCCTCGTCGAGCCAGCGTCTACCGCTTCGGACCGCGCTCCGAACGTCGGCGTGCGGAGCCCCATCGGTCCGTAGCCGGTCGCCGGCCTCGAGGCGCTCGGGTGACACGCAGCCTCTCTGGCCGCAGATCGAGAACAACGCCCGACTCTGCTCGCCGCGCCCGACCTCGAGCACCCAAAGCTCACTCAGCGAGAGCTCTTCGAGGGCTGCGCCGATCGCATCGCCGTCCAAGGTGACGGTGCTTCGACGGATCCGGTCGAGAGCGACCACATACTCGTCGGGGGCTAGGGTGACATTCAGCGGCGGACGGCGGCCCTCGAGCACATCGAGGACTCGTCCGTAAGGCTTGAAACCCGCGGCTTCGATCCGAAGCACGTGACGTCCGACGGGAACCCGCACCACCCCGGGGGTTCGGCCCACCTCTTGGTCGTCGACGAAGAGCCGCGCATTGGGCGCGTTGGCTCGCACCTCGAAGCTCCCGGTGGGCCGCGTCGCCACCGATCGAAAGATCGTGGTGGCGCGCTCGACAACCTCCGGCGCCGCTTCGCCGGCCCGCACTCCCCGAGAAGGATCGAGCGTGGCCGCACGGGCGAACGCGTCTTCCGACAAGGTTAGGCGTCGAGCTTGGGCGGCTACGATTCCGACCCGAGTTTCCAATTCGGCGAGCCACAGCGCCGCGCCGGACACATCGGCATGCGCTTCGACCAGTCGGAGGCCCACCGCGAGGGTTCGGAGCGCTCGGGCCCACTCCAACCGGGCCGCCGCTTCCTGAGCCTGCGCGAGTCGGTCGGCGACCTCTGCGAACACCCGGACCCGCTCGGCGGGGAGCGACGCCTCCCGTGCGATCTTCCGCGCCACCCAGGCATCGAGGTCGTCGATCGCCGCCCGCTCCCGGTCCGCGAGATCATCGGCGAGGGCTCTTCGCCAGGCGTCGTCCCGGTCGTCGATTCCGCTGGGCATCACCAGGACCGCCACCGGCGCTTGGGCTTGCGCGAAGGACGGCGCGATTCCGATCAGGGTGAGCATCCATACAAACGTCGCGGAGGCGGGGAAGGGATGGGCTCGGCGGAAGTCGGTCATTGAACAATCGTCGCGCCGTGTCAGTCTCTACCTTTCGTGGCCTGCGACTCCAGCAATTCGTTCGAAATTTGGTGCGTTCCCGGCCTTGGGGCCCTCCTCACGCTGGCGATGGTGCTCGGATCGGGCCTGCCGTTGGCGTCGGCCCAGGGGTTTTCTGCCGAGGAACGGCGGGCGCTGACCCAGGGCGAACTCGTCGTACGAGAGGAGATGCGTCAGCGAGGCGAGCTGCGATTGATCGGCGGCACTTCCTACCAGGTCATCGATGCCCCGCCGGAGATGGTGTGGCGTGCGGTCAGCGATATCCCGCGCTACACCCGGTTCATTCCACAGGTGGTGGAGTCGCGATCGGTCTCGCGGCGAGGACCTCGGCACAACGTGTACATTCGCCACGAGCAGGGACCGGTTTCCGCGAGCTACCATGTCAATCTGACCCTCGCCGAGGATCAGCGAACGGCGGAGTTTCGGGTGGACTCCACGCGACCGCGGGACATTCGTGAGGGGTGGGGCTTCTTTACGGTCCGTCCGTTTGGCGAGTCGAAGTGCATCGTCACATTCGCCGTGCTTGCGGACGTCGGATCGGGTCTCATCAGCGGCCTCGTTCGGCCGCGGGTCCACGAATGGATGATGCGCGTTCCCGCGCAGCTCAAGGCGTACGTCGAAGGGTCGGGGCGGTCGCGCTACCGATAGGGCCTAGCCGCCTGCTAGTCCTGACTAATCCTGACTAATCCTGACTAAAGGTCAGCCCCAGCGAGCGATATAGAGCGCGCCTTGGTCGCCCGTCTCTTTCATGTCGACCCGAACGCTCTGGCCGCCGGCGAGTTCGATCACTGCGTGCAGTAGCGGCACGTTGGATAGGTGGTTCAGACGACTGTGAAGTCTTGGAGGATGCCCGAGTCGAAACTCCGCGAGCTGTCTCTCTAGCTTCACCTTGAGGATCGTTCCGCGCTGGAACATTTGGTTGTGGAGGCGTTCGGCGAGCGCCAAGAACGCCGCGGGTCCAGCCACCCGGAAGAGGCCGCGATAGAGGCGGTTCGTGGCCACTGATTTTGTCCGGCTGTAGGTCCATTCGATCATCGCGGACTCGGTCGGGTAGTACCGATCACAGACTGCGTGAAACGCGCAGTCTGACAGGACGGCGGGAATCCAGACGCCTCCTGGGGGTGGCTGATCGAGGGCGGAGCGAAGCTCTTCCGGGAGGCCAGCCGCGACCTCGTCGAGGGGATGGCCATCGATCGCGCCACGCAAAATGACGCCCTTCGTCTCGCATTCGGGGTAGGAGTCGAGGCCGGCGGGGAGGGTATCGAGGTAGCGGGCGAGCCCGGGGAAACGGACGGCATCGACCATTCTTTAAAAACGTCCGTCACTTCGGGCGATTACGCAAGGGGGCGGCGCTTGCCTCAGCCCAGGCCCTACTCTATGTTTCGCCGCCACCGGCCCCTCGGTGGTGCCAAACGGCGGAGCGACGCGAATGTTGGAGCGGATCGGTCAGCAGATCTACAAAATTTTCTTGGCGGGCATCGTCTTGCTGCTCAGTGTGGTGTTCACCTTACAGTTCGGTGGACCGCAGGCCGAGGGCTGCAACCTCACCGGACCGACCTACGCCGCCAAGGTGTATGGGACTGTGATCAGCGAGGGCGACTTTGATGCCAACTACTCCCTCGCCGGATTCGATCGCCATCCGCGCGAGGTGCAGGAGCGAAACGAGTTTCGCGTGCACACCCTCAACGGACTGATCGAACGATCCCTGCTTGCCGAAGAGGCGCGCCAGCTTGGATTCAGCGTCAGCCAGGACGAGGTGATGGACAAGCTCGCCGCCGACGGCACGGTGTATCTGTCGATGGGCGTCGACGCTCCGCCGAACATGCCCTCCGGCGAGATGCCGGTCGGCGTACGCGACGAGAATGGCAACTTCGATCAGGAGCTTGCCCGTCGGTTCATTCAGTACGGCCTCCGTCGGTCCCTCGAGGAGTTCGCAGAAAACCAGATCCTCGAGCAGCTCGCGGACCGGATGCGTCAGACGGTCACGAGCTCGGTGGAGGTAAGCCCGAGCGAAGTGTGGGATGCGTTCGTCCGCGAGCGCGACACCGCCAAGGTGAAGTATCTCCGCTTTTCGCCGCTCTACTATCGCGACTTTGTCGAGCCGACCGACGAAGAGCTCGCCGCCTGGATCGCGGCGAATAGCGAGCGGATGGACACCGAGTACGAGGCCAATCAGCATCGGTTTGAGAACTTGGAGAAGCAGGTTCGGTCGCGACATATCCTTGTTCGGCTCGAGGCAGGAGCGTCCGAAGACGTGCAGACCGCGGCACGGACGCGGGCGGCGGCGCTCCTCGAGCGAGTGCGAGCGGGCGACGACTTCAACATGCTCGCGCGGCGCTACAGCGATGACAACCGAACCGCTCGATCTGGGGGCGACCTCGGCTGGGGTGCCGAAGGCGCTCAGGTCCGGCCGCTCGACGAAGCGCAGTTCGCGATGGAAGTCGGCGAGGTGAGCGAACTCGTCGAGTCACGCTACGGCATTCACATCGTGAAGGTGGTGGGGATTCGCGAAGGCAATGTGGCGGAGGAAGACGCCCGACGGGAACTCGCGATGCCCCTCTACCAGCAGGAGCAGGGTGAGGCGATGGCCCGCACTGCCGCCGAGGAAGCGCTCGCCTCGCTTCGGAACGGGTCGGACTTCGAGAGCATCGCCGAGCGGCTGGCAGCGGCGGCCGAGGGGCGTGGCGAGGAGCCGGCCGAGAGGTCGGAAGAGGAGGGCGTGGAGCCGGAAGAAGATCCGCTCCGAAGCAACCGTGAGCCGGATGCTCTTCTCCCCAGCCTTCGCGAGACCCGCGATTTTGGCCGAGGCGACGTGCCGATCGACGGCGTCGACAACAGCGAGCTCGTGCGGATCGCCTTTGAGCTGACCGACGAGGATCCGGTTCCGGAAGAGATCCTCGAGATGGGAAGCGACCTCGTAGTGTTCCGGCTCGAGTCGAGGAGTCGCGCCGAGCGGGATGAGTTCACCGATGAGGTGCGGCAGCGACTTTTGGACGGGCTTTCTCGAGCCAAGCAACGAGAAGCGCTGGCCCTCTACATCCACAGTCTTCGGGGGAAGGCCGCGGACGAGATTCAGGTCAACGAGTCGATTCTTCGATACGACCGGGATGACCCCGGAGTGGACGAAGAAGAACCCGAAGAAGAAGAGTAGGCCGGAAGAAGAGTAGGATGGTTTCGCGAGCGAGTTCACTCGGGGATGAACCGCTGTAGAGACGGTAGCCATCAATGAAACACTACCTTCGCTATCGTGACCGTCGATCGGATAAGTTCTGGTCGATCACAGTCGCAGGTCGAACGCATACAGTTCGTTTTGGGCGCGTTGGCACGGAAGGGCAAACGAAGGAGAAGGTGTTTTCTTCAAATGCCGCTGCACGCCTTGATGCGGAGCGACTGGTTACCGCAAAACGGAAGCGAGGATACGTAGCTTCAAAGCCGACGAAGAAGGCCGCTACCAAGAAGAAGGCCGCCACCAAGAAGAAGGCCGCCACCAAGAAGAAGGCCGCCACCA
>JBCCZL010000236.1:0-13628 GCA_039187775.1 Myxococcota bacterium | reverse complement strand
TAGTGGTCTTCGAGGGTTCCATCGAGGGACTGGGCGAGCATGTCGCCCAGCACCCCCACGTCCTCCTCGCGAAAAAGGCCGGTGGCGACCGCGATATCAACGATAGCTTGCCGATCGGATTCTTCGGCAGAACGAACTTGGTTTGTATTCAATGCTGACTCTCCAACTGAAGTAAACGAGAAGGACCGCTCGACCCGTCAAACGGGGAGCAATGGGTTGGCCGCTCCGGCCACACGCCTTGCGCACCATTCCTAAGGGATGAGGAAGGCGAGTTCCGATCCGCTGCGTCCCCGAGGTGGTCTTCGACCAGCCGCGGGGCGTTTACTGGGCCGTATTGGAGAGTGTGTTCAAGAAATCTCGCGAAGTACGCCTAGCCGAAGCTAGGACTCGAAGGTATCAGATTCAGTGAAGCCCGCGAACCCTGGGTCACCAGTTCTCGAGATGAGGACGAAGATCGAGCTCGAAGGTCCACGCTGACTTGTTCTGAGTGGTCAAATAGTAGGCCGTCGCCGCGATGTCGTCGGGGTCGAGGGTCTTCACTTCGTCACCCGTGGGTTTGCCGATACCGCCGTCGATGATCATCAGCGCGACGTGAACCCCCTTCGGTCCAAGGTGACGCGCCATCGCCTGCGCAAGGCTTCGCTGTGCGGCCTTTGCCGGCGCAAAGCCGGTGGTGAACGGCTTGCCTCGAAGCGATGCGGTGGCTCCGACGATGATGATCGCCCCTGCCGCGCGTTCGACCATGCCGGGAATCACCTGCTTCGAGGTCAAAAACGCGCCGAGCGCGTTGATGCGCCAGCCGCGCTCGAAGTCTTCGGGGGTGATTTCTTCGATGTTTCCCCATGAGCCGGAACCAGCGTTGAACACGAGCACATCCACCGGGCCGAGTTCGGACCGGACCGACGCGAACGCGGCCTCGACCGCTTCTGGACTCGACACGTCGCAAGCATAGGCCTTGGCGTCCCCGAGCTCCTTCGCGAGCTCTTCCGAATACTCGGTCTTCCGCGACAGCAACGCCACCGCGTACCCCTCTTTGGAAAACCGTCGCGCAAACGACGCGCCGTTTTTCGGTCCGATTCCGCAAACAACACAGACTGGCTTACTCATCGCGTCAACCCTGGGGAAAGGGGCAGCGAACCGCAAGAGGAGAACCCATGGACATCGTCCGGCAACCGGCGTAGCACCTCGCCGTGCGTCCGAACGCGCCAAGTGACCCGACGAAGACCTTTCTTTCCCACCGAGGCCGAAGGCTCGCGTACACGCTTGAAGGACCCCCGGGCCCGACGGTGCTCGCAGTGCCCGGGCTCCCGGGCCGCATTCGAGACTTTCGATGGCTAGCGCCGGCCCTTTCAGGGGCCTTCGCAGTAGCCCGCGTCGAGCTTCCTGGGTTTGGGGCCTCTGAACGCGAAGGCTATTCGCCGATGGGCATCGACGACCGCGCGGCACCGGTCCACGCGGTGCTTACCCATCTGCTGGAGCGGGGTCATCGGCCGGTTCATCTGCTTGGCCACTCCGCCGGCGCCACCACGGTCGCTCATCTCGCGAGCACCGGACTTCCTTTTGGTGGCCGAGCCGCTCTCGTCTCCCCTACCGGACTCCGGCCGCACTATCCCGCCGGCATGCTTCGCGCGCTCGCGCCGGTGTTTCGACGCCGAGCCGGCCGAGCTGCGCTCGCGCCGATTCTTCGACGGCTCTACGCCGCCCAAGGGTTTCCCCGCTACCTCAACGATGACGAGCGGGTGTTCACGACCCTCGACGCGGCGGCGACAAACTTCGCGCTGCATCGAGCCAATCTCGCGGCCCTTCGGGTGCCTACTTTGATCGCTTGGGCCGCGGATGACCGGCTGATTTCCGACGAGATGTTCTCAACCGTCGCCGCCGTGGCCACCCCCGGGCCGCGCCTTCGCTTTGACGAAGGAGGGCACAACATCCAAAAGACGAAGGCCACCGAGCTCGCCGAAGCGCTCGCCGCCCACTTTACAGGTCGCCCCCTTTCAGCCGACCCGGGATGACACCAGGGTCACCGAGGTGCAGGTGGTCTGGTACAAACGGGATCTTCGCATCCGCGATCATGCGCCGCTCTTCGACGCCGCCGAGCGCGCACGTCAGGGCGGCGCGCCCGTCTTGCCGCTCTTTGTATTCGAACCGGAGTACTGGGCCCTCGCTGAGCACGACTCGGCGCACTACGCGTTTGTCGTCGAATGCCTTGAAGAACTCGCGGAAGCGCTGAGGACCCGTGGCGCCTCGCTGACCGTTCGCGTCGGGGAGATGCCCGAAGTGCTCGCCGAGCTTCATCGGGGCCGCCCGATCACGCACCTCTGGAGCCATCGGGAGACTGGAGGGGCTTTCACCTTTGCGCGAGATCTTCGAGTCGCCGCGTTCTGCCGAGGAGCCGGCATCCCCTGGACCGAGCGCGGCCAAGACGGAGTAGTTCGAAAGCTCGGAAGTCGGGACGGCTGGTCCGCGCGTTGGAATCGCCGGATGCGGCGACCGCTCGTGCCCGCGCCTGAACACATCGTCGCCACCCACATTCCCGCTGCCCCGATCCCAAGCGCGAAGGAACTGGGGCTTGCGGGTCCCGGTCGACCGGAACGACAGCGCGGCGGCGAGTCGCTAGGTCTCGCCACCCTTTCTAGTTTTCTGCGGGAACGCAGTCCCGCATACCGCGAGCACATGTCGAGCCCAGTGACCGCGGAACGGAGCTGTAGCCGATTGAGCCCATACCTCGCGTGGGGCGCGGTCTCCCTGCGACGCGCCGTTCAGGCAACTGCACGGCACCGGAGCCGGGTCCAGCGAGAAAACCCCGCATGGGCGGAGTCCCTCGACGCCTTTCGATCGCGTCTGCAGTGGCACTGTCACTTCATCCAGAAGCTCGAGTCCGAACCGCGGATCGAGACCGAGAACATGCACTCTGGCTACGATGCGCTCTGGCAGGGGCCGTTCGACGAGGGCCGGTTTGTCGCCTGGCAGCGTGGCGAGACCGGCTATCCGCTCGTGGATGCGTGCATGCGAAGCCTTCGCGCCACCGGTTGGCTCAACTTCCGGATGCGCGCGATGCTCGTCAGCTTTGCGACGCATCTTCTGTGGCTTCCCTGGCGTCGTCCCGCGCTTCACCTCGCTGCGCTCTTCCTCGACTACGAGCCCGGCATTCACTTCTCCCAGATCCAGATGCAGGCAGGAACCACCGGGATCAATGCGCTTCGTATCTACAACCCGGAGAAACAGGCCCGGCAGCAGGACCCAACCGGCGAGTTCATCCGACGTTGGGTTCCCGAGCTTGCGTCGATCCCGTCGGAGGCGATCTTTCGCCCGTCGACTCTTGGCCCCGCTCAGCAGGAGGCGTTTGGGGTAGTCATCGGCCGAGACTATCCGGCGCCGGTCGTCGAGTTCGCTCCGGCTTACCGAAGCGCCCGACGAAAGCTCGAAGAAATTCGCCGCCAGCCCGCACTTCGAACCGAAGCGCGGGAGGTGGCTCACAGACACGGAAGCCGCCGACGAGCACGCATGCGCCGCGGCCGCGGATAGCTCGGCTGTGGTTCGCCCGCCTCGCACCCGAGGAATCGCGGCCACACCGGGCACGCGGCCACACCGGGCACGCGGCCACACGGTCGCGCAGGTTCGATCGCACAAAAGACGTAAGCAGGACTCCAACGAAACCAGAATTCTCGCCGTGGGTTGTGGGCGGGATAACCAGAACTGCCGAAGGGCAACACCCTTGGCCATCCTCGCCGTTACCATCGAGTAGGGCGGCGGGTCTCGCCCAAACCGAGGATGCGCGGCGCGGGATTGCACGGTGGCTCGCAGGACGGAGCAGAGCCCATGTGGAAGGGAGCACTCATGCTTGCCTCCCGGCGAGCCCTCGCTGAGTCCCTGCCCCATATCGACCAGACCGAACAGCTGATTCCTAAGTTGTCACCAGCCGGACGCAAATATCACACCCAGCGCATCGTCCTCGGCCGCTGGTATCCGGAACGCCCGACGGAGGAGATTCTAGAGGCCGCCGCAGAGCTCGCGGGCCAACCCCTCGAGGAGTTCTGCTTCGAAGTCGGGCAACGATCGATGGCCCGGCAACAATCTCGGATCGGCCAATCCCTGCTTCAGGTACTGGTTACGCCGCAGATGGTGGCCCGCTACGCCAACCAGCAATGGCAGAAACTGCGCACCAGTGGTGCGCTCGCCACGGAACTCTCTGACCACAGTCTTCGCATCGAACTTCGGCACTGGCCTGGTCACACACGGGCGATGTGCGCGGCAAACTGGGGAGCGTTTTCCTATCTCTGGCACCACGTTCGCCTGGCGGGGGGTGGCTCGGTCCGCCGAAGCGCCTGCGTCGGTACGGGAGCGCGAGCCTGCGTCTTCGAGCTCGAAGTGGCGAGGACACGAGACCGGCCACTGCCGTAGAGGCGCTGGCAGACTCGCGACGGTGCCGCGACATTTGCCTATCTTCGCGAACGCTCTTCATCTGACGCCCGACCTGCGGTGGCGCCGTTTCACTTCCGACGACGCGTTGCTGCCGAAACGTTGCGGTTGACGTTGTGCCCACTGGGAGCGCGAACATTGTCAAACTGGCAGCGATTCGGGAAGAGCAAGACCTGATAGCCTCCGCGGGCTCTTCGCCAGCTGACTCGGGGGCGCGATCGCTCGTCGGGTCGTTGGACCGGTTCCGCTCATTTCGCGCCCGTCCCCCCTGTGCAGGTCGGCGCCATGGCTTACGCTTGTGGAGATGACGGGACAGGATCACTGGCCAGCCATGAACCGACCATGAGCGACCCTTCTCCTACCGTCCTTCTCGAGACGAGCATGTTCCGTGTGGTGGCCCAAGGTCGGTTGGTCACATGTACTCTCGGACAGCATCCAGAAGTGAGCCTCCAAGACGGCGCCAACGCGGCGAAACAGCTGAGCGAACTCCTCCGGTACCGCATCTTCCCCTCCAGCACCTTTGACGGCCTTATCCTCGATGCCCGCGACGGACCACCGGTATTCGGGCCGAGCACTCGGGAATCGCTCGCCAAGATGCTCGATGGCGCTCGCGTCCACCGAAAGCGCCTCGGAGTGCTGGTGGGACCGGCCGCAATCCAGCAGCTTCAGTTCAAGAGCATCTGCAGCCAGGTCGCCCCCGACAACTCACTCGTCGATTCCGACGAGGCAAGGCTTCGACGATGGATGAACGAAGGGATGGGAACCCAACCGGGGGTGCGCTGACATACGGCGGTGCGCTGACATACGGCGGTGCGGAAATCTAAAACAGGCGGGCACCGACCGAAATGAACGGTCGGATCGGCCAGGGCTCGTACACCCGTCGGCCGCCAATCGCCCATCGACTGCGGGTGATGTAGAGGTCGGCACCCGCTTCGACGAACACCGCAAAGTCCGCGCTCAGTCGATAGTGCGAGCGCACCGCGAGCGACACAAACACCTCCACCGCCGCGCGGTCCCCGGCCTCGAAGTTCGAGGATAGGTCGACAAAGGGAACGACCGCATCCAACCCGAGGCGGAGGCGGCCTTCGAGCCACGGCTGTTCCATCCCGAGCGATACACCCACCCGACCCCCGATCTGATCAATGCGGCCGTCCCCTCCTGGGTCGTCGATCACCGGACCGAGGCGATAGGTCACCTCGCCGAGCAACTGAAGCATCGGCAGGTCGGGGAGCCGAAACGAAATGCCAACCCGCGGTCCATGGATCACCCGGGTGCTCTGCCCCAACCCGAGGTCGTAACTCAAACTGATGCCCACATGAAGCCCGTCCGGCACCTCTCCGTCCGAGCCTTCATTTGCTCCTGTATCCAGCGCTTCTCCGTCCGGCGTGCCCTCCGTGGCATGGTCGCCGCCGTCGGCGGGCTCGGCGGTAGATTCGTTCGTGGCGGCTTCTTCGGCGCCATCGTTGAACGCCGGTTGCGCAGCCACTGAAGAAACAGTGGCCACAAGGCACAACCACACCACCAGCGTGGCAGCGAACCGCGAGGCGGAAAGCACGACCCAGTGTTCCTTGGAGACCCCGACGAGATCAAGCCCGTCGGCCCGCCTCCGACCACATTCCGACGGAGCGACGGGCCCGGCGAACCACCGTTCCTGGGTTTCAGCGAAATCGGCGCTGCTCGCCGTGGCGGAGAATCGCCACCTGCTCCTCGGTGAGCTCCCGGTCCGCCATCCCCTCGCGGAGGAGGCGCAGCGCGTCGCCCGGATCGTCATAGGAATTGATGAAGGTATCGAAGTGAATGGGGACCATTTGATCGGCTTCGAGATCTTCGAACGCCTGAAGTGCCTCCTCCGGGTTCATGTGATTGGGTTTCATCATCGACCGCGGCGTGATCGGAGCGATCGGGATGAGTGCCAGATCGATGTCGGGAAACCGGCGAGCAATGGCCAGGTTTCGCTCCCGGTCATATGCGCTGTCGCCCCCGAAGAACACCGTGAGATCCCGGTACTCGATGATGTACCCAGTAAAGCCCCGGTACGAAAACGCGGCGTCGAGTCCGAGCCGCCCCCCGGCATGGTCCACGGGAACCGAGGTGATCCGAAGCCCTTCCGCTTCCCAGCGATCCCAGGTTCGAAGATCTTGGGCCGGGAAATCCAGATTCGGCAGATAGGCGAGGCCCTGAGACGGGACGAGCGCCATCCGGACCTGATCCTCGATGAGCTCGAGGGTCCCGACCGATAGGTGGTCGAAGTGAAGATGCGAAATGATCACCGCATCGATCGGGGGAAGCCGCTCCGGCACGATGCCAGGCTCAACGAGCCGGGGCGACACCTGCCCCACCGCATGGGTAAACACCGGGTCGGTGAGGATGAACTTGTCATGGATCTGAATGAGCGTGGTCGCGTGCCCGACCCATGTCGCCACCAGTTCCGCGCCCTCGACCCGGGTTTCCGAAGGAGTGGTCGGAGCGGGGTCGGTTGGCGACACCAGTTCGCCGGTGTTCCACACGATGACGCGAGGGAAAAAGCAGCCGCTTCCCAACACGCCAACGACGATGGCGACGATCGCTATCGGCGGACTCGCAAACCGATCGCTCACCCGCCGCATTAGAAGAACCTCAGGTTAAAGACCAGTGCCCCGCGGGTGCGGCTATGCCATGGATTCACCACGACCGAGAGGCCGAGGACCCCCGAGAAAATGTGGACCCCGGTTTCAAAGCTTGGTCCGTGGTCTTCGCCGAGCCGGGCGTAGGCCACACCGAAAGACCAAGCGACATTTTCGCCTTGATGATGGACCGGCACGTGCACGCGAACGCCTCCACGAAACATCAGCCGGTCGCGTGCGTTGCCGTCGAGATGAAAATACTCCCCGGAGACAAAGAGCTCCGCCGAGCCGGAGTAGCGAACGAGGGGCTCTGCAGTGAACAAGCGAACCCGAGTCAGTGGGGATCGGATCCCCCAAGAGATGAGAAACGGACTCGTTTGCCAGCGAAGGCCCCAAGCGACGCCGTCGTCGCCGTAGGCCAGTTGGAACGACGGCACGAGCTGAATGAGAGCCCAAGGGATCGTGAGCCCGGTGCGCGGTTCATCGGCGACTTCGGCGTCGTTGTATCCACGAAAGACCCGCTGTGCCTCGGCAACAGCGGGGGCGCTCCAAAAGCACGACACCACCACCGCACACAGCAAAAAACGAGCTCGGCGAGCACCAAAACGCGGGTTCCACATCTCCACGGACACCTCTGGAGCCCAACATTGACAGTGTCAAGTCAGACTCCAAGTGCCTTCGGCGTCGAGACCAAACGAAGATGGGAATCGGAAACCACCAGAGAGGCAAACACCAGACGGCAACCACTAGAGGGCAAGGCCGAGAGCGAGACTCCCCACAACCCATACCCCATCGGCGGCGTAGACGGGGTCTTCTTCGATGCCCCCGTCGGGGAATGCGATCACCACCCCTGCCTCGACGCTGGCTCCAATAAACGCCGCTCCAAACACCGGGTACAAGTAGGTCGCGCTCACCGCCAACCCTCCCCACGCCCCGAACACCGTTTCGTCGGCGACAAAGCCGGGCGCCTGGTCAGCGCTCGAGAGGTGAGCGGCTCCCCAGCGGGAACCCACGAGCCCGACGAGCCGCCCTCCCCCGGTGTCGCCACCGATGCCGAGCCCAAGGAAGGCAGAGACCGTGACGTTCTGAACGCGGCCGGCAACCGTGGACGCCTCTCCGACGAAGCCGTCGACCCCCGCGGCCAACAGCAGAAAATCCGCGACATCGATCTCCAGCCGAAGCCCGCCGCCAAAGCCCGGCGTCGGTCCGGAGCTCAGCGCGCCGCCACCAACCAGCGCGAGTACCCGGACCCGGCTCGCCTCGCCGCGCTCCTCTCGGCTTCGATCCTCGGCAGCGGCGCGAACATCGTCCGAAGCGGTGGCGGCGGGAATCGGGAGCACCGGATCGCGCGGCGCCGTCAACTCCGCCCAGCTCGAAAACACGAGCTCCGCGCCCGCGAGCGCCACCAGCCGGGAGCGAGCAGAGCCTGGAACCTCGCGGACATCCACGACGCGCGTCACGGTCTTCCCAGTCGTCGGATCGGTCACCCGGAGCCGCACTTCGTCTCCGCGGCAGACGAGTGCAACCTCGGTGAGATTTGGGTCGGGCGCCGACTCACGAACTCCCCGTCCACCGACCTCCGCGAGCAGCGTTCGGCGAATCGTCACCGCATCGAGGTTTTCACAGCCCTGCATCTCGACCGCCACCGGTGGACGCGACGTCTGAGCGTAGGCCGACTGAGTGAGCCCCAACGAAAGGCTCACGCTCAGTACGAGGAGTTTGCGCCGCCGCGCTATCCCCAACCCTCCGAGTTGGTGAGCAAGGGCCTCATCGATGGTCTTTCAGTGAAGCGCTGCTCACAGCCCTCCGTAGCGCTCCACCGCCTCACGCCGTCGACCGTTGGGATAGAGCTCGAGGTACTGCGTCGCCGCAGCCGCCGCCCGACCTCGGTCTCCGGCGCTCGCCCAAGACTGGACTTCGCGGGCGAGGGCATCTTCGGCCAGCGACCCTCGCGGCCGAAGGCGCCGGGCCTCCGCAAACGCCCGCGCCGCTTCACGAGGCCGGCCGCGCTGTTCGAGTTCGATCCGTCCCAGCGTGAACGATGCGAGCGGCGCCCGCGCATCCCGTGGGTAGCGACCGAGAAGGGTTCGAAGGGTGCTCGCCGCCCGCGCCGGTTGTCCGCTGAACCGATAGACGTCAGCCGCAAGAAGGAGGTCAGCCACGCTGTTTCCGTGGCCCTGCGTCTCGAGCAACGAATGCGCCCGTTCGAAGTCCCCTTCCTCGGCGAACGACCGCCAGCTGGGTCCCGCCGGCCGCGGTGGAGATGGGGTCTCCGGCTCGGCGACTTCTGCGGTGTCCTCCACAGGATCTGGTTGTTCCGACGTTGCCTCGACGGGCGTGACCTCGACGTCCGGCTCCGGCCCCCGAGGCTCGGCCTCTGACCGCTCTCCTCCAAACACCCCCGCATTGCCCGCCGCGAGCTCCACCGCGGCGCCACCGCTTTCGACCTGGACCCGCCCTCGCTCGACCTGCACTCGAACCCGCGCGTCCGCCTCGCGAGTGACGGTAAACACCGTGCCCAACACGGTAACCCGAACGTCGCCGACGATCACAGAAAACGTCCGCTCGTCGGACCGGGTCACTTCAAATCGGCTCCGTCCGCGCATCAGGTTGACCACCGTTGCCTGCTCATCCACCCGCTCGACCACCACGTCCGCGTCGGCGCTCTCGAACATCACCCGCGAGCCGTCGCCAAACTCGACCCGGTCGTCAAACGTCTCGACGGCGGTGGCCGACGCGATCGTCTCTTCTGGTGTCGAACCAAACGCGCCGAAGTAGACGAGCACCGTCGCGGCCGCTCCGGCGATCACTCCACCCGCGACAAACCGGCGGCGTCTGGCCTGCGCCCGGGCATGTCGCAGCGCCTTTAGGGAGCGGAGTCGCTCATCCGTTTCGGCGGGAGACCATTCGACCTCGAGATTCTCCGCCAGCGCTTCCCAGCGTTTTTCGCTACGCGTCATGCCCCACCGCCTCTCGGATCCGCGCCTCGGCCTTCCCGATCTGCCGCTTGGCCGTCGCGGTACTGCACCCCAGGAGCTTCGCTACGTCTTGCAGCTGCTCCCCCTGGATGTGCCGAAGCGTCCACGCCATCCGCTGCTTGACCGGCATCCGGTCGAGCGCCTCGTAGACCCGCCGAAGCTCCGCTTGGCGCTCCGGTGACGCGCGATTCGTCGCCAACCCCTCGTACTCGGGCTCGGCGTACATTCCGACCGCCATCTTCCATTTTCGGGACCGAAGCCGAGCGCTCACGGTCCGGATGGTTACCGTGGTCAACCACCATTTGATCGCACTCCGGTCTTCGATCCGATCCCAGCGTCGATGGGCCTCCAAGAACACGTCTTGGACGATCTCGTCGGCTTCGGCCCGACTCCCGAGAAGCCGAAGCGCCACGGTGGCGACGTAGGGTCCATAGCGTCGGAAAGTGTCGTCATAGCTCAGCTCGGCGGGGGCACCGTCTGCCACAAGTCGGAGATGTGCCTGCACGGCTCCGGAAGTGGGAGGTCGGCTCGAAAATGGCTCACCCATCGCTGGCTCGCCGCGATCCCGTCATGAAACGCACAGACGCTTACAGAACCCGAATGCACCCACCAAACGAACGATTCCGCCGAAAAAGTCGAGCGAATCGTGAGCCGGATGGGGATGGCCCTCCCACTTCCGGCGGTGATGAATCATATCACGCGACTCACCGTCCTCGGCATCCTGCTTGCCGGCTGCCAAGGATCGATCGGCTCCGTCGGCACCGAGGCCCCAGAGGAAATCCGGGACAACGACGAGCCGCCCCCACCTCCCGTGGTGGTCGGCGAGGACGGGTGCGAGGTCCCCCGAGCGCGCATTTGGAAGCTCACGCCGCCCCAGCTCGACCGCGCCGTGGCGGGGCTCGTGCCGGGCGCGGAACCGGTTGCCGAACAGCTTCGCGGCACGCTGACGGTGACTTCGGGTCGCTTCTCGAACGAGGCGGCGCGCCTCGACATGGCCCAGCAGCACGTATCGCAGCTCTTCCAGCTCGCGTCTGATCTCGCCGACCGAATCCTCTCCGGCGCCGGCGACTACCCGCTGTGCACCGGGGCGGACCCCGAGCGGAGTTGCGCCGAGACCTTTGTCGCCACGTTCGCCCCGAAGGCGTTTCGCCGACCCGTCACCACCGAAGACTCCGAAACGCTCCTTCGGCTCTACGATGCCCAGGCTGCCGAGTTTGGTGGCGAAGTCGCGTTTCGTCAGCTGATTCGCGCGATCTTGATGTCGCCAGACTTTCTCTATCGGACCGAGCTCGGCGAGGGCGGAGGCGGCGCGATGCGACTCACGAGCTACGAAACGGCGTCAGCCCTCAGCTTCTTTATCACCGACGGGCCTCCCGACGCCGCGCTTCTCGATGCCGCGGCTTCCGGGGCCCTCGACTCGGTGGAGGGGGTCGAGGCCGAGACTCGGCGGCTTCTGGAACGCCCCGAAGGTGCCACGGGCCTTCTTCGATTCTTCGGCGAGTTTCTTCACACCGAAGCCGCGGCCGATGTTCCCAAGAACCGAGAGGTGCTTCCTCTGTGGAACAACGACGTCGGCAAGGACATGGTCGCCGAGACTGACCGCTTTGTGCAGGCGGTGCTGTGGGAAGAGGACGCGACGATCCGGACGTTGCTCACCGCGGACTTCGGCTTCGTCAACGAGCGCCTCGCCCCGATCTACGGCGTCGAAGGCGTCACCGGAACGGACCTTCGGCGAGTCACGTTCCCGGCTGGAGAACGCTCGGGCGTCCTCACCCACGGCGCGTTCCTCGCCGTCGAAGCGCGCGAGGAAGAGTCCGACCTGGTCTTTCGTGGCAAGTACCTCCGGACGATCCTGCTTTGCGAGCCCGTTCCCGATCCGCCGCCGGACGTCAATGCGGTCCCGCCGCCGCCCGACGGGGTGTTCACGCAACGCGAACGGCTCGAGCAGTCCCACACCACCGACCCGAGCTGCGCGGCGTGCCATCGATTGCTCGACCCTCTGGGTTACCCGTTCGAGCACTACGACGCGATCGGCGCGTACCGAACGATGGAAGCGGGCAAGCCGATCGATCCGACCGGGGAGTTCATCGTGAGCAATGGAACGGCTACCGCAGACGACGATGCGTCGTTTCCGTTCAACGACGTGCACGGGCTCGCGGAGATCCTCGTCGAACACGACCAGTTTCGAGACTGCTTCGTCGAGCGCACCTACGAATACGCCCGCGGCCAGATGGAGGAGGCGGTGGATCGCTGCGCGGTCGATGGCGCTCGCCGGCGGCTCGACGAGAGCGGGGGAAACATTCTGGAGGCAGTGGTGGCGATCACCACCCACGACGCATTCATCACAAGGAACGGACTCTGATGGCACGGCTTCTTCGTCGCAGCATCCTTGGTGGCCTGAGTCTAGGGGCGATGTCGCCGCTTCTCGGCTCGCTGGCAAAGACTCTCGTGACCGATGCGGAAGCCCAGGGTCCCGCACCCAAACGGTTCATCCTGCTGATGGCGGGCAACGGATGGTTCGTGCGCGACTACGAGACCACCGTTCGTTCCGAGACGGACTGGGATCTTCCGCCGGTGCTCGCACCGCTCAACGCCTATCGCGAGAAGGTCACGGTGCTCGAGCGGTTTCACAATCCCGTGGACAAGGGCCTTCACTCGAACCGGCTGGCTTCGACGACGTTCATGCCGGCCCCCGACGAGAAGAAGGACCTCCCCGGTGGCATCTCGATCGATCGGTTTATCGCGGGCCAGATCGGCGCCAACGATCCATTTCCGTCGATCAATCTCACCCACTACGAACGACACCCAAACAGGATTCCAAACTTTTCGGCCAACGGCGCCCGCGAACCGAATCCGGTGCACTGGGACCCGGTGGCCGCCTACGCGGACATCCTCGGCGGCATCGGCGGCGATGGCGCCGCGGAGGTCGCTCAGCGGCTCGCCGAGGATCGGAGCCTGCTCGACGACGTCACGGACGACATTGACCGCATGAGGGGCCGCCTCGGCACCGACGAGCGACCAAAGATCGACCAGTATCTCGATAACCTCCGCGCACTCGAGACCCAACTCGCCGGGCTCGCGAGCGCGGGAGGTGCGGGGTGTACGCCGTTTACCGTGAATCCGCAGTTTTCAAACCGCGAATACATGGTGGGAACCTGTCGCCACGAGGTACTGGAGGCGCACATGAACATCATCGTTTCGGCGATGGCCTGCGGGCTCACTCGCGTGGCGAACCTCAGCCTCCTGGGAACGATCTCCGGCACCCACAGTTCCTTTCCGGGCTCCGGGTTCAACGGAAGCCATCACACGGCTTGCCACGACAACAATGTCGACGCGATCTTCAACATCACGCGCTATCAGATGGAGCTCGTGGGGTTGCTCTGGGAACGGCTCCGTGCGGTTCCGGAGGGGTCGGGAACGATGGCCGACAACAGCCTCGTCATGTGGCTGAACGCCGGCGGCGGGGCTCACCACAACGGCGTCGATCGAATTCCAGTGCTTCTCTTAGGTGATGCGGGAGGCACGGTCCGCGCAGGCCGATACTTCTCGTTCCCGAAGAACGAGCGTTCCATCGCCGACGTGTTCACTACCGTCGCGACGGCGGTCGGAGCCCCGACCGAGAGCTTCG
>JBCCZL010000235.1:0-13677 GCA_039187775.1 Myxococcota bacterium | reverse complement strand
CGTAGCTGCCGGTCGACACCGACAAACGGTAGCTTGAGGGAGCCAAGTTTCTACCTGAATTATCCGGCGGTGGCGCAGCGTGCAAGCGCACGCCGGGGGCGCGGCTGACCAAGAGCTACGCCGCTGCGTCCGAGCTATTCCTCGGCCTTGAAGCCTGCCGCCGACTCGTCGAACTGGGCCGGAGGCGAAGGGGCAGGAGATGGGCTCCGCCGCCGTTCTCGGACGCGCTGCACGGACTCGAGCCGAAGCAGTTCGCGGCGAGCCGCTTGCGCAACGCTTTGATAGCGTTCGGCGCGACGCAGGAGGCTCACCGCGTCGGAGATACGACCGGTCTGCCGGTAGCAGGCAGCGAGGTCCATCATCGCCTGCGGCGCTCGGCCATAGTTGGGGAACTGCGCGAGGAGGCGCTCGTACTGACCGATCGCCTGGCGGCATGCCCCGGCGCGGCGGTGGCTATTGGCGAGATGATGGAGCGCTTCGGACACCTGCACGCCTTGACCCGGTGCAGCGCGAAGCGCGAACTGAAAGTCCTCGGCCGCAGCATCGAAGGAGCCGCGATTGTAGCGACGAACTCCGCGAGCGTATGCGTCGACCGGGGTGAGGGCTTCGTCCCTTTCCGTTTCCTCCCGGGCAACGGCCGGCAGTGCGGGAAGCGGAGCCATTTCCTGCGTCCGGGCCTGCCGAGGCGCGTTCGCTTCGGGGCGGTCGGCAACCTCCGGCGCCAACTCACCATCAACGACCGCACCCGCGGTCACTCGACGGTCGTTGTCGGCGCGCCCCGCGAGCTCCCGGGACGCTTCTGGATCTCCCGCCGGTGCCTCGAAGGCCTCTTCTTCTTCGATCGCTCGAAGCCGATTGGTGCGCGGGTCGAGATCGAGGTCCAGCGGCGCGGCGGGTTCGACGGGCCCCTGCGATAGGCCGTCGTCAGGGCTCAGGACGGTCGTTCCGACCATCGGGTCCTGAGACTCTTTCGGGAAGTACCAAAGACCGAGGCCGACGACCGCGAGCATGATGGTGGCCATCGCCACCTGCGGTCCCATCGCCACTCCGCCCACCCAGCGGAGGATCGTGGCCCATAGGCCTTCTTCCTCGGACTGGTGAGGTTCCGCGGCGAGCGCCCCCTCGGATTCCGTGCCTGACTTGCTGCGCGCCGCCGCGAGGATCGCCGCGTCGAGCTCGCGGGGAGGCTCGAGCGAAGGGAGCTCGTCCAGCATCCGCCGGGTGAGTTCCAACCCTTCGAGCGCACGCTGGTCCTCCGGCCCAAGCCGCGCGAGCGCTTCTGGCTCAGCGTCGTGCTCGCCATACAGCACGTCGAGGAGGTTCAGGTTGTCGTCGTCACTCACAGTTCAGCTCACGTCTCAAATTAGCTCAATTGCTGGGCGTATTCTCGATACTCCGCCAGTGCCTCCTGAAGGCGCTCGAGGGCATATCGCATCCGGCTCTTTACCGTGTTTTCCGGCACTCCGATGATGGCGGCGATCTCCTTAAACGGGAGGTGATTGACTTGGCGCATGAGGAACACCTCCCGCTGCTCGTCGGGAAGGAGCTCCACCGCCTCTGCGATTTTGCTGCTGATTTCTTTGGAAATGGCGGTTCGATTGGCATCCAGTCCGCCCCCTTCGACCCGATCGAGCAGCGATGCCCCTTCGTCCTTGGCGCCGCGCGCCGGGGCGTCGAGGGAACGATGGCGCCGAAACACCATCTTTCGGCTGTGGTCGATGCAGAGATTTCGGGCGATGGTGTAAAGCCAGGTCGAGAACTTCGATTGTCCTTTGAACTCATGAGACCGCTGGACCACGCGAAGGAACACATCCTGGTAGAGTTCTTCGGCATGGCTGGAATCGCGCACCGACCGGTAAATGAAATTGTAGATAGGCCGTCGGTATCGCTCGAGGAGCGTGGCGAACGCGTCCGAATCACCGTCATTGAACTTCTGTAAGAGCGCCTCATCATCTAGCTTTTCGGAGGTCACGAAGCCTCCACCGGTGGAGACTTGCACTCACACTGGGTAAGACGGGCCAGGCGTCGAGAGGATCTTTTGCCTCCGGCGTGAACTTGTTTGAGGACGCGGACAACAGGGCACATCTGAGCGGCACAATGATAGCGGTCCGGCCAAGAGGTAGGATAGTTACTTACACCCCTTTCGGAGAGCTTCTCGGTTCGGCGGGCAAAGGCAGAAATCCGACGCGATGCCGGGGATCTGGCGAGCTCGGGGCTGCGTTGACCGGGCTCTTCCCCCTTGCTATAAGCCGCGCATGGTTCGCCGGGGGGCCTCCTCGCTCGCCCGTCCGCCTGCTATCGTTTGCAGTCCAATCCACGCGCTCGAGCGCCAGGTCACTCGAATCCGCACCCGAGAAAGAATCCATTACGAGGGGATGAGAATGCGCACAGCCACCGCGCTGTCGGTCACGGTCGTTTCTTGGATGCTCCTGGCCAGTTCTGCCCTCGCGCAGAACGGCGAAGGCACCCCGACCGAAGGCACCGAGGGCACCGAAACCACCGAGGGGACCGAGACGCCGGAGGCGGGAACCGAGGGGACGGCCGAAGCTGGAACCGAGGGGACGGCCGAAGCTGGAACCGAGGGTACGGCCGAAGCTGGAACCGAGGGGACGGCCGAAGCCGGAGCCGAAGGCACCACGGAAAGCACGCCGACCGCGGGGACCGAAGGGGAGGGCACCACCAACACCGCGACCCAGGAAATGTCTGCCGGGACCTACGCCGTGCGACTGCGCGACCTGGAGCAGCGCATCAATGAGCTCAAGGAGCAGATCTACCGCTCCAAAGCGCGCCTTTCACTGCTCGCGGAGACGGTGTTGCAGGGGGTGGTCGCCGGAGCGCAGGCGGTGATCATCCATGAGAACCGAATGTCGTCTTCGTATCGGCTGGTGAAGGCGGTGTATGCGCTCGACGGCGCTCCGATCTTCAATAAGGCGGACGAAGAGGGGGGACTTGGCGAACGCGACGAGTTCGACGTCTACAATGGAAGCATCGTCCCCGGCGAGCACACGCTCACCGTGAACCTCGAGTACCGCGGTCACGGCTACGGCATTTTCTCCTACCTCAAGGGCTACCGGTTCAAGGTTCGATCGAACTACTCGTTTACGGCGCCGGAGGGCCGAGCGGCGACGATTCGCGTGGTCGGATACGAGAAGGGCGGACCCACCGCGCCGCTCGAAGAACGGCCCGCCATCCGATATGTGGAACGGGTTTCCAGTCGGGGCCGCGGCGGCAGCAGCGGAGGAAGCGACCAAGAGGAGGAAGAGTAATGCGTCAGGCGGCGCCTCCCGGGCGGAGCTCGTCGCTGCTTGCGCTCGTCCTCCGAACCTCGGTCGGTGCTGGTTCATGGGCCGGCGTGCTGGCCTTGGTTGGCCTCACTCTCGCGTCCTCCTCGGCCCAAGCACAGGACCTCGCCGCGATGGGCCGGGCGGTGACGAGCATCGAGGGCGAGGCCCGCTCCCTCGCATCGGCGCCGATCCAGCGTCAGAACACCCTTCGAAGCCCAACGCACGTCGAGGAGCGCCTCACCGACGGGGAGCTCTTTTATCGGCTTCAGGACTACGTTCGCGCGAGCATCATCTTTACCGACATCGTCGATAACTTTACGCAGCACCGCGCTTATCCCGACGCACTCTTTTTGCTCGCGGACAGCCTCTACCGGGCGGGGGACTATCTCGGCGCACGGACGCGCTTTCGGATGCTCCTCGATCGCGCCGCAGAACCCGCGTTCCGGCCGTTCATCCAGCGCGCGCTCGGGCGTCTCATCGAGATCGCGATTCACACCCGGGACTTCGAAGGGGTCGAGGGGTATTTTGCTCAGTTAAGCCGGCTTCCCCCGACCGAGGTCGAGGCCGCCACGAACTACTTTCGCGCCAAGTATCTTTACAACCGCGCGGTCCCAACCGAAGACGTGATTCGGGAACGGGAAGAGGGAGAAGCACCTCCCGCGATCGATGTGGCGACCCTGGACCAGGCGCGAACCGCGTTTGAGGCGGTCCCCGACGGGTCCCCTTACTACCCGCAGGCACGCTACTTCGTCGGCGTCATCTACACCCTGCGAGGCCAGTATCCGCAGGGCATCGAAGCATTCCGCCGGGTGCTTCGGGCCCGCGCGACCACCGCGGAGCAGCGCGAGGTCGTTGAACTCACCCAGCTTGCACTCGGGCGCCTCTATTACGAGACGGACCAGCTCGACCAAGCCATCGAGGCCTATCAGGCGGTGCCCCGCACCTCGTCCAACTTCGATGTCGCCCTTTACGAAATCGCGTGGGTGTATATCCGGCAGGGCGATTCGACCCGGGCGGAGCGGGCGCTGGAAGTCCTGACGGTGGCGGCTCCCGACAGCCGCTTCATTCCCGACGGCAAGCTCCTTCGAGGCAATCTTCTTCTCCGGAACGGTCGCTTCGACGACTCGGAGAGCGTATTCCGCGAGGTCCGCAATCAGTTCGGACCGGTGCGCCGCGAACTCGATGAGATGCTCGAGGGCCAGGACGATCCTCTCACCTTCTTTCGGGCGCTCGTTCGCGACAACATGGAGACCTTCGACGCAAACCAGTTCCTCCCGCCGTTGGCCCGCCGCTGGGCGAGTCTCGAAGGCGACATGGATCGGGCGCTTAGCGTGCTCAGCGACCTCGCGACCTGCCGTCAGCTCGTTCGGGAGACGTCGGATCTCATCGATCGACTGAACGCTGCACTCGGTTCGCCCAATGCGGTGAACGTCTTTGCGGATCTTCGCGAGCGACGGGAGAACACGATCGCGCTTCGGAATCGCATCGCGCGTGTTCGGAGGCAGCTGATCGATGCCGAGGGCCGGGGAGGGGCGGGAAGCCCGGAGCTGACGTCGATTCGCGAAGAGCGGCGCCAAATCGAACGATTCTTGGGGCGGATGCCTACAGACGACGACGACTTCGTCGTTCGGAACGATCAGCTTCTCGGGCGCTACCGGGTGCTGGAGCGGGAGCTCTCCGATCTTCAGGTAGAGCTCATGGGTATGGATGCTCGCGTGGTCGCGACGGATCGTTTCATTGAGGATACGCGCGAGCAGCAAACGGACCCCGCTGCGGTGGATGCAACGCTCAGCGAGCTCGAGACGCATCGAAGCGCGATCGAGGGCTATCGCGAGGAACTCCGCGAGCTCGAGCGGACGATCGAGCTCGCCCGCCTTCAGGTTGGCGTGGGCGACGTCCGGTACCAGCGAGACGACCGACTTCGGACGACCTACGCGCAGCTGGTGGAGCGCGAACGGGCCGAACTTGCACGCCAGGGAATTCGGCGGCCCCGAGAGATCGACACGCTGTTTGGGCGGCTCGCGGCGGTCGAGGGAGTGCTCGACCGACACGATGCCGCGATCGATGCGGTGGTCCGCGAGCGGGTCGCTGAGATGATGGTCGTGATCAACGAAGAGAGCGAAAACCTTGTCGGCTACCGGCAGGCCATCGCGTCGCTGGAAGTGGAGGCCGAGGAGGTCATCGGCGGCGTCACCTATCAGAACTTCCAGGACGTTCGGCAGCGCTTCTATAACTTGGTCTTGCGCGCCGACGTGGGCCGCATCGATGTGTCGTGGGCGCGCCGAGAGGAGCACCGGATGCGTGTCGATCTGCTGACTCGCGAGCGGTCGCGAGAGATCCAAGCCCTCGACGACGAGTATCAAGAGATCATGGACATCCAGAACAGCGGCGCCGGAGGCGAAGAGTGACGGTGCGGTTTTTGGTGGGGCGGTTTTTGGTGGGGCGGCTTTCGGTGGGGCGGTTTTTGGTGGGGCGGCTTTTGGTCGGCCTCGTCTTGGTCTTCGCGATGACAGAGAGTGCGGCCGCTCAGCCCCCGGAAGGGACGCCGCAAGACGGCACGGCTCCGCAAGACGGCACGGCTCCGCAAGACGGCACGGCTCCGCAAGACGGCGTTCAAAATGGAACCGTCCAAAACGGAACCGTGCAGAACGGCACCGTCCAAGATGGGACCGTCGCCGGCACCGAGCAGCCCTCGGATGGAACAAGCCCCTTTGGCGCGGTGCCTCCGCCTGCGTTCCTCGACACGACGGATACGCGAATTCGAGACGAGCGGCCTCCGCCTACCCCCCAGCAGATCACCGCGCTGCAGGAACTAGAGGCCGAGGTCGAGCGCTTTGCCACCGTCGGCGCGTCCTATCGCGACACCGTGCTCTCCTTGGTTCGTCGCGAGTATCTTCGCCAGCGCCGCGCACGCGACCAGTCGTATGCCCGGCAGATTCGGGAAGAAGAACGGCTCCAAAATGAAGCACGGGAGCGAGCGATCCGACTCTTCGAACGCTTCATTCAACGTTACCCGGACGACCCCAACTACACGCCGGATGCGATGTTTCGCCTGGGGGAGCTCTACTTCGAGCGCTCCGCGATCAACTTTCAGAACGCGTTCGAAGAAGCGGAGGCGGCCCGGGAACGGGGCGAGACTCCGGAAGAGATCGGCGCGTTTCCCGACTTTAGCGACACGGTGGGACTCTATCAGCGACTCGTAGTGAACTTTCCCGAGTACCGCCACCGCGACGGGGCCTATTACCTGATCGGCTACTGCCTCAACGAGATGGGCAAGCCGGAAGAGGCGCGCATGGCGTGGCTGAATCTCGTCTGCGCCAACAACTTCACCTACGACCCGGCGGACTTCATCATCGTCGAGGAGCCCGAGGGCGAAGAAGGGGAGGAGGGCGAGGAAGAGGAACCGGTGTCCCCGGCTCTCACCCTTGATGGCGAAGAAGAGGAAGAAGTCGTCCCCGAGGTTTACGTCGACCCCTACGAGACCTGCACGCCGGTGCGGCCCGATGCCGATTTTGTGAGCGAGACATGGTTCCGGATCGGCGAGTACCACTTCGACGACTACGGCGTGGAGCACTCCCTCGACCTCGCGATCAGTGCTTACAATCGCATCCTCGTCGATCCGGAAGACCGCAACTACAACCTTGCGCTCTACAAGGTGGCGTGGGCCTACTATCGCGCGAGCCGCTATCCCGAGGCGATCCGTCATTTCGGCATGCTGGTGCAGTGGAGCGATGACGAGCGGCAACGGACGGGTCGGGCCGGTTCGGAGCTTCGACCCGAGGCGATTCAATACCTCGGCATCGCGTTCGCGTACGACGACTGGAACGAGAACCAGGTCCCAGACCCCATCGAGGGACTCCCCGACGGGATCACGCGAGTGCAGGACTTGAACCTTCTTCCGCAGGATCGCGACTGGACAGCCGACGTCTATTTCCAGCTTGGCAACGTCTACTTCGACGAAAACAAGCTTCCCGAGGCGATCGCGGTGTGGGAGCTCGCGCTCAATCGCTGGCCCAACCATCGTCGCGCCCCGGAGATCACCAACCTCATCGCCCGTGCCTACACGCGGAACCAGGAGATGGCGGACGCGATCAACTACCGGGCGCGCCTCGGTGACTATGGCGAAGGCAGCGATTGGTGGAACGCGAACCTCGAAAACCAAACCGAACTTCGCGAGGCCGAGCAGCTCGCCGAGAACGCTCTGATTGGGACCGCGGTGCACTACCACCAGGAAGCACAGCGCCTTCGTCGCCAGTGCGTGGCGCAGGAGGACCTCACGCTTTGCCAGCAGGCGGCCGAAAACTATCAGCTCGCGGCGCAGGCGTATCGCAGCTACCTCGAGCGATATCCGAACAACCCGCAGGCGTATGAGCTCCGCTACAACCTGGCCGACGCGCTTTATTGGTCCGAGGACTACGAGAACGCGGCCCGCGAATACGCCGCGGTGCGTGATTCAAACTTGGACGACGTGCACCTTTCGGAGTCGGCCCGACGGGTCGTCGAGTCGCTCCAGCGAATCCTGCAGTCGGCGGAGGAAACCGGTCAGCTGACGGTCCGAGAGGACCCGCCCGAGCCGACGGGAACTCCCCCGCGGGTGATGCCGGTGGCGATGCCCGAGCTTGTGCAGCGCATGGCGCGGGCGCGAGAGATGTACCTCGCGCGGGTCGAAGAGCAGCAGGACTCGGAGCGGGTCCGCGCGGCTTACGACTACAACAACGCGATCCTTCTTTATGCCTACGGCTACTGGGACCATGCACGCGAGCGCTTCGAACGAATCTTCGATGAGCGTTGCTCTGGCCCGATCGCCAACGAGACGGGCCGCGTGGCCTGGCTGAACCTCCGCAATATGGCGGTGGCGCTTGGCCAGGATGACGAGGTCGAACGGCTCGGCAATCTCCTTCGGGAACGAAACTGTACGTTCTCGCCCGAGGGCCCGGGCGCCACGGACATCGACTGCACCCAGGAAGAGAACCGAAACGAACCGGCGTGTCTCATCGTCGGCGACCTCAACGCGATCCAGTACCGTCGGGCGCTCGAAATCTATCGGCGGGCCGAGACGTCGTCCGGCGACGAGCAGCGTGAGCTCTACGAAGAGGCGGCGACGGTGCTCGTCCGAGCGGTGAACGACAATCCAAACGACGCGCAGGCTCCGCTGGCGTTGGAGTACGCGGCCACGGCCCTTGCGCGGACGAGTCGATTTGAGTCCGCCGCACGCCTCTATCAGCGCATCATCGACGAGGTCGGACCTCGTCAGGCCGATTCGCCAGAGCAGCAGGAGCAGCTCGATGCGATTCTGGCCAACGCGTATTTCCAGCTCGCGGCAAACGCGAACCGTTTCTTCGACTTCGAGCGAGCGGTCGAAAACTACAGTTTGCTAGCGAACGATCGCCGGTTCCAGAACACGACGAACGCAACGATTCAGGAGCGTCGCGAAGGCGCGCTGATCAACGCGGCGATCATTTTGGAGAACCAGCAGCAGTACCAGCAGGCGGCTCAGTTCTATCAGCGTGCCGCCGACACCCTTCGCGACTCCGAGGCCCAGCGAAACGCCGCGTTCAAGGTCGCCGAAATGGCCTACAAGCGGCAGAGCTGGACCGAGACTCGGTCTCGAATGCAGAACTTCATCAACCGCTATCAAGGTCAACCCGAGGCCGGCGAGCAGGTGGTGCTGGCCCACTGGCGAATCGCCGAAGCCCGCCAGGCAGCCCGCGCGCGGGAGCGCGACTACCAGTCGGCCCTCCAAGCGGTGGTGAACGCGTTCAGCCGTTCGGGCCAGCAGCCGGGTTCGATCGCGGCGGAGTACGCCGCGCGTTCGCGTTTCATCCTGGCGGATGGACAGATCGAAGGGTTCGAGAGCTTTGAGATCGATCCAGGCCGCCCGTCGACGATGCAGGACTATATCTCCGGCATCACTCGTCAGATCGATTCGGGCGCCACGCAGGCGCAGAACATCGTCGACGGCTACGAGCCGGTGATGGGCTATCGGCGGCCCACCTGGACCATCGCAGCGTTCGTTCGCCAAGGCCGGACGTACGAAGTTCTCGCCCGCGCGGTGCTCAACACTGAGTTCGTGACCCCGGCGGATCTTCAGCGGCAGATGCGCCGCCTTCCCCCCGAGGACCGCGATCAGATCACGCTCGAGGTCGAGACCACGATTCAGGGAGTACTCGATCAGAGGGTCCGGCCCATCGAGTGCTTTGCCGTGGCGCGCTATGCGCTCGCTGCCCGCGCGGCGCGGGCGGGCAACCTCGACAATGAGTACACGCGGATCGCGGTCGATCGACTGCAGGCGTACGGCGAAGAGCGCATCGCCGAGTGCATCGCCGAAGCCCAGCGAAACGATCCCAGCTTCCAGGCCTACACGCCCGGGGAGTTCGCCCGGTCGCCGCGTGGCCAGAACCTCGAAATCCCTGCCGGCATTGCGCCGCCGTCCCTCGCCAACCCGGACGGACGCTGAATCGGGTGTCCTATGAGCCGTCCTTCTAATCCTATGCGTGTCTTTCTCCCGTTCACGTTGCTCCTCGCCCTGGGTTTATCGGGATGCCCCGACGACGAGGAAGGAACCACTAGCGCCGAAGCCGGTGGCGACACCACCTCGGGCGGCGAAAACACCGGCATTGATCCAGCAGCGGGCGGGGGTTCGGAGACCGACCCAGGCTGGGACGGCGATCCCGACGATCCTGGCGGCGGCGGAGAAACCGGTAGCGGAACCGAAGGGGGGAGCGAGACCGAACCCGAGGAACCAGGGAGCGCGTGGGGCTCGCCGGTGGCCGAGACCGGTCGGCCGCTTCCGCCGCGGCGCCCGATGAACGCGAGTGCGCGCCAGTCGTACCAGTCCGGGATCAACGCAGCCCAAGCGGGCAGCGTTTCCCAGGCTCGGCAGTCGTTCGAGGCGGCGCTCAGCGCCGACTCGAATGCGTACAAGGCGGCCTACAACCTCGGGGTGCTCGCCGACCGCGCGGGCAACGAGCGCCAGGCGCTCGAGTTCTACCAGCGGGCGCTTCGCATTCAGGCGGACTATGAACGAGCGGCGGAGGGCATCGTCGCGATCTATGTTCGTCGGGGCGACGTGCCGCAGGCGATCTCGTTCATCGAGCCGCTCGCCCGTCAGTGGGAGCGCAACCTCTACCTCCAGGCGCTCCACGCGGAGACCTTGGTTCACGCCAACCGTCTCGACGATGCGGTACTCGCGGCCCGACGGGCCCTTCGACGCGACGAGCGATTCGTTCCGGCGATGGTCGCCATCGTCAAAGCAAGCCTTCGACGAGGAAGAAACGAGCTCGCTGAAACGGTGATCGACCAGGCGCTCCGGATCGACGACAACGATGCCGAGCTTCATTATCTCCGTGGTCGAATGCTCCTCGAGGAGGAGGGCCGGCTGCGAGGTGCGCTCGCCGAGCTTCGCCGCGCGGTGGAGCTTCGTCCCGACTACGTCGAGGCGCGGATGGCGCTCGGCATTCAGCTTCTCACCGGGGCGAACTACACGGAGGCGCTCCAGCAATTTCAGGCCGCGGAGCAGCTGGCACCGATGAGCGTCGAGGTCCATCTGAACTTGGCGGACGCATATCGGGCGAACAAGCAGTGGCAGCAGGCCAAGGCCACGTTCGAGCGAGCGCTTTCGATGCGGTCCGACCTCCCACAAGCGCACTTCAATCTCGGGCTCATGTATATGGCGGCCGGCGAAGAGTTCCCTGGGCTCGATCGGCTGACCGCGTTGCAGCGGGCGGCGGAGGAGTTCCGAACGTACCGAAACGGGATGGGCCCCCGGCTTCCGCGGGACGATCCGTCCGAAGGATATCTCGAAGACCTCAACCGCCAGATCGAACGCGAGCAGCGGCGCATCCAGCGCGACCAGGAGCGGCAACAGCGCGAGGCGGAGCGGGCTGCTCGGGGAGAGGAAACCGGCTAAGCTACGATCTTCCGGCCGTGGTCGGTTCTGCGTCGATATAGAAAGCAGGTGTAGGGAACAATGAAGAAAGCCGTCTCGATTGCCGCCCTGATGATCGCCCTCGGTGGCGCGCCCCTGTCTGCTTCGGCCGACGATACCCCGAACGGAGAGCGGCCAAGCCTCGTGATCCAGCTTCCGGTGTTTGATATCCAGGGAACGCGGCAACAGCCGGGGGCCCAGTATATCCTGACTCGCACCGGTAGCCGCTATCAGGTAGAAGACCTCCGCGAGAGCTTCATTCCCGAGCTCATCCATAGCGTACAGGGAGACGCCTTCGAATGACCCGCCTTCGCCCGCTTTATCTTGCCTCGCTCGTTGCGCTTGGCGTCGGTGGCTGGCTGCTTTTTGCGCCGAGCCCCGCCGAAGCCCAGGAGCGCCGGGGCAGTCCGCGGGTGATTCAGCTCGACGAGATCCGGATCGAAGGGCGAGTGCAAAAGCCGAATGCGTTCTACATCCTGAACCGCAGCAATCTCGGCTACGAAGTGCTCGACCTGCGGACGAGCTTCGTTCGAGAAATCGTGCGAAGCGTCCAGCAAGAGCCGTTCTGAGCACTCCGCTCCGGAAGCAGCGCCGGAAAGAGCCGCATGCTGGTCTATCGAGTGGCGCAGCTCCTGCTCGCATCCGCGATCCTCATTCTTATTCTGCGACGTTCTCGAGCGCTTCTGTTTGAGGCGCCGGTCGACACGAACCCTTTCCTGAAGGCACTTCGCGCCCGGCTCGAAGCGGGCGACCGGTCCGGCGCCCAGGCGCTCGCGAGCGCGGGAAAGCCGGCGTTCGTTCCTCAGGTGGTCGACGAGGCTCTCCAGGACCGGGTGGCTGGAGAAGAGCGCTTGGTTGATCTGCGGCTCGAGGCGCTTCGGGGCCTCTGGGTGCTCAAAGTGCTCGGGCGGATTGGAACCGCCACCGGCATCCTCGGAGCGATCGTGGAGCTGGTGTGGATGCTCGAGGGCGACCATGGGCTCCTCCCGCTCAAGGCCGGAGCGGTAGAATCGATCGCCCTGAACGACGGCATGCAGTCGGTGGTGCTCGGCGTCGGCTCCGCGATCGTCGCATTTATCGCCCTCGGCATGCTCCGCCGCGCGGCCACCCGCCTCATTCAGGACATGAACCGAGCCTTCAAGGTGGTCGAAGCCTTCTCTGGGCGAAGCGAGGCGGAGCGCTGATCCGAACCCTCCGCCCAGCCTCTCTGCCGGCTGGAGGGTCCCGGAAATTCGTCGATATGATAGGCTCAGCGGGAAGTTCCGGAACTTTGTCCACGAGAGGTGGTCTAATCCTGCGATAGACCGTCGTTTCCACCCCGAAAGCGCCTGCAAGATCTCGATTTTTCAACGTTCCTTGTCCTTTTCTCCCGTCTGCCAAGACCTACCTTCTGAGCTAGCCACATGAACGGAAACCAGCAGCAACCCCGCTCCCCTGGGGGCAAGCCCGGCGCGATGACCATGGCCATGCGGGCCGTGCAGCAAAACCCGTCTGGCCCGAAGGTCCTTCGCATCGGCCTGATCCAGGACGGCAAGATCGTCGAAGAGCGGATCGTTCGACGCCGCGAGACCGTCTCGGTCGGCACCTCCGAGCGAAACCACTTTATCGTCCAAGCCCCCGGCCTTCCGAACCGCTTCGACGTGTTCGAGCTCGTCGGCAATGACTACATCCTGAACTTCACCGATGCGATGACCGGGAAGGTCGCTCTTCCGGGCGGGGTGCAGGATCTCGACACCCTTCGAAAGAGTGGCGGGGCGCGAAACGCGGGGAACAAGTTCCAGGTCAAGCTCACCGATAGCTCCCGCGGCAAAGTCGTCATCGGACGAACCACCGTACTGTTCCAGTTCGTGGTTCCACCTCCGGTCCAGCCCCGGCCGCAGCTTCCTGCCGCCGCGCGTGGCGGTCTCGTCGCGGGCATCGACTGGCTCTTCACCGCGTTTGTGGTGTTCAGCTACATGATCTTCTTCGGCTTCATCGTGTATCTCGAAAGCGCGGACTGGCCGATTCGCACCGGCATCGCGTCGGTTCCCGAAGAGTACATGTACATGTTCGACGAACCGCCCCCGCCACCGGAGGAGCCCGACGAGCAGACGACCGAGGAGGTCACCGACGAAGCCGTCGAAGACGAGGCGGATGACGCGCCCACCCAGACGCCGTCCAAGAACCAGAACAACGCAAACAACAACAACAACTCGAGTTCGGAGAGCAACGCCGAAGCCAGCGCGCGGATCGCCCAAGAGGCGCGCCAAAGCGCCGAGGCTCTCCTTCTCGGGGCCCTCGGTGACGGTGCCCTCGCCAACGTGCTCGCCGAAGGAGCGCACACCGGAAACGCGGCCGAGGTGCTCGCGCAGGCGGAAGGCGTCGGCGTCGCCCAGAACGCGCAGGCGACCCTGATGACGCGG
Source organism: Myxococcota bacterium (assembly GCA_039187775.1). GTDB lineage: Bacteria > Myxococcota_A > Polyangia > Polyangiales > JBCCZL01 > JBCCZL01. The sequence continues at coordinate 64 of JBCCZL010000235.1, read as the reverse complement.
ACCGGCGGCGGCGGAAGCGGACAGCAGGGCGGCCTTGGCCAGCTCGCCGCAGCGGGCGGCGGCG
>JBCCZL010000234.1:0-13682 GCA_039187775.1 Myxococcota bacterium | reverse complement strand
GGTTCCGCTACCGTGTCGCCAAGCTCGCCGTCCGGGATCTCTACCTCGATGGCCTCGTCGAGAATCTCCAGGTCATCGTCGGCAAGCAGTTCGAAGTCTTCGTCCAGAAGCTCATCCACCGAATCGGCGAGCATCGCCCCGGGTGGCGCCGACTGCACGCTCTCCTCGGCAGGCGGCGGCATGCTCGCAGGTGGGGGCACGTTCGAGGGCGGAGACACATTTGAGGGCGCGTTCGAGGGCGCGTTCGAGGGCGCGGTCACGCTCGCCGGAGGCCGCCCGGGCCGAACGGAGCTCGGCGGAGGAATCGATCCCGAAGCCACGGCTCCCTCCGGAATGGATGGAGGCAACGAACTCGGCGAGACCCCCGCGGGGGACGGCGCATGAGTTGCCACTGGCACCGTGGCGTCCTGAGCGGCTTGCCGTTCGATGGCATGCACGTCCGCGACGGAGAACACGCTCGTGGAATCCTGATCGTCATCCCCTTCAAGATCTTCAAGGCTGAGCGGCGCGGTCCCTGGGAGGTCCTCCGGAGCCATCTCCTCGGACAGTCCGCTATCGAGCAAGGCAGCGATCTCAGCCCCCGAGTTCCGACCCTCCGATGGCTCCCCGAACTCATCGTCCGCGGCATCGTCAAACAGATCCTCGACGGCCAGACCGCTCAGTGTCGTGGAAGCCGGCGCCCCCGACGACCCCTGGTCTCGCGCGCCTTCGAGCTCCGGTTCCTCATCGTCGAAGGGTGGCGCCGGTTCGGAAAGCGCCTCCAATACTTCCGACACATCGCGGAGCGGCCCCGCGTCGATGCGGGTCCCCCCATCGTCCATCGGGAGGTCGATGTCATCGTCGGCCAGCGCTTCCGTGGCGGAAAGGAGCGCCGCCTCGGGATCCGGAGTCTCGTCGAGTTCGACCGCGTCGGCTTCCGCCGGATCAGCCTCGGGGGGTGTCTCCGGGACGACCTTGTCCGGATACTCCCAACCAACAAGCGTTGACTGGGCCGCCTGCTTCACCGCGCGTTCGCGAATCGCCGCGAGGTCGTCAGAACTCACCCCCAGGTCTTGAAGGGCTTCGTCGACCTCGGCGATCGCGGTGGGTGCTTCCCGAGCCCGGGTCCGCACGAGCTCGAGATTGCGCACGCCAGCTTCGAGCGCGTCGAGTTCGGAATCGATCTCGGCCAGCTTGTTTGCGGTCACGGTCAAGGCGTCCAGGCTCTCAAGATCCTGTCGCAATATCAATATTCGTGTTCCGGCGACCAGGCGGGTCAATCGGCGCGGCAGACCGTACCGTCGCAAACCGGAGCGGTCCCGGGGCAAGCTCCCGGATTGCAGAGCGGCTGGCAGATGGACCGAACGCAGCGCGACCCGTTGGGACACGGAGCTACGCCAGCCCCGCAGGGGGGCAAGCAGAACCGTTGGTCGGCAGACTCCGGAGGCGGCGCGCAGACGGTGCCCGATGCGCAGTCGGCATCGACGCGGCAGGACGAAACACACCACGCCCCCCAGCATTCCTCGGATGGGAAGCATCCATCGGAGCACGTGCGAAAATCATCAAACGCCACCGAGGCGTCGGGGTTCGCGTCGCGGACAACCTCTCCATCGACGGTACCGACCGTCTCATCGTCGTTGCCATCGAGTCGACCGGAGTCGGACGACGACCTCGCGTCCAGTGCGGCGTCAAAGAGAACTCGCGCATCGGCTCGGTCCGCCCCCGGATCTTCCGAGGCCGAGGAAAACCCGAGACGGCCGCACCCAGCCATCGCGATCAGAAAGAGGCGGCACGCCAACCGACCCATGCCATCTAAGAGTAGTCCAGGTTTGCCGTGCGGAACGGCGCAAGTTGGTACGCTGCGTTACGAGTAAATCGACTGGACGGCTTCCGAAAGCTTCGAAGCGTCCGTTCCACCCGCCTGCGCGAAGTCCGCGCGGCCTCCGCCGCCGCCGCCCACGATCTGGGCGGCCTTCCGAACGATCTTGCCGGCGTTGAATCGGTCCGTCGCGTCCTTGGAGACGCTGCAGGCAAGGAGTGCCTTTCCGCCTTTGGCTTCGGTTCCGACCAGGATCGCCGCCGGCGCGAGCTTGTCTCGAAGCTGGTCGGCAAGCTCGCGAAGCGCCTTCGCGTCCCCGAGGTCGACCTGAGTGCCGAGCACCTTCACTCCATTGATGTCCTGCGCGTCGGCGGAAAGGTCGCGGTCCCCTCCCGACGTGAGCTTCTTTTGAAGCCGCTCGATTTCCTTCTGGAGGTCCTTCTGCTGCTGAAGGAGGCGCGCAACCTTATCTCGGGGTTTAAGGGCTGGCGCCTTCACCAGCGCCGCCGTCTCCTGGAGCTCGTGCTCGATCTCGCGGACATGCGAGAGCACGCGAAGCCCGGTGGCCGCCTCGATCCGGCGAACCCCCGCAGAGACACCGCCGTCCGACAGAATCTTAAAGAGACCGATATCGCCGGTTCTCAACGCGTGGGTTCCACCGCAGAGCTCGACCGAATCCGACGTCATCGTGAGCATTCGAACGACTTCGCCGTACTTCTCTTCGAAGATGCCAATCGCGCCTCGTTCCTTGGCTTCTGCCATCGGGAGGACCTCGGTTTCGACCGGTGCGTTCTCCAGGATCTTGGCGTTCACCAAATCCTCGATGCGACGGATCTCCTCCGCGGTAAGGGGGCGGGTCGCACTGAAGTCGAAGCGCAGACGGTCCGGACCGACGAGGGACCCCTTCTGCATCGCCTGGGATCCGAGGACCGTCCGAAGCGCATAGTGGAGCAGGTGCGTGGCGCTGTGATTGCGTCGGGTCTGGCTTCGAAGATCTCCGTCGACTTGGAGATCCACCTCGTCCCCGATACGCACCGAGCCGTTCTTAACCGAGCCGCGGTGAACCCACAATCCATCCACTGGCCGTTGAGTATCCGTCACCCGGAAGGCAAGCCCGGACTCGGTCACGATGACGCCCTGATCGCCGACCTGGCCGCCGCTCTCGGCGTAGAACGGGGTCTCGGCAACGATAATCTCACCGTCTTCGCCTTCGGCGAGGCTCGAGACCTCTGTGCCGTTTCGAAGAAGCGCGGTCACCGTCGAGCGGCCTCTCTCATGCTCGTAACCGGTGAATCCCGTCGCGTCGAGTTTCTGCCGCAGGGCGAAGTAGCTGTCCGCGACCTGGTCATCGAGCTTCGAACCGTCGCGACTCCGCTGCCGAGCTTCTTCGCGCTTGGCTTCAAACCCAGCTTCGTCGATGTCGAAACCCTCCTCCGCGCCGATGACCTGCTGGAGGTCATAGGGAAAGCCGTGGGTGTCGTAGAGCTCGAACGCGACGGCACCGGGAAGCATCTTTTTAGCGGCTCCTCCGTCGGCTTCGGGAATCCACTGATCGTTCTTTCGAAGAAGCTCGAGCCCCGCGCGGAGGGTGCGCCGGAAGCGCTCTTCTTCGGAGCGCGTGATGTCAGCGATGAGATCACGACGCTCCAAGAGCTCTGGGTAGTCGTCTTTCATGATCTCGACGACCTGAAGGGCGCAGCGATGGAGAAATGGCTCGTGGATGCCGAGCCGGTCGCCGTGGCGAACTGCGCGCCGAATGACCCGCCGGAGGACATATTCGCGCTTGCCCTTGTCGGGGAATACCCCCTCGGCAACCAAAAACGCGGTGGTCCGGGCGTGGTCAGCGATGACCCGCATGGAGACGTCGTCCTTCGCCATCGTGCCGCCGTATTTTTTGCCGGCGATCTCCCCCGCAAGGTCGACGATGCTCCGAAGAAGGTCCGTGTCGTAGTTGCTGTGCACCCCCTGCATCAACACGGAAAGGCGTTCGAGGCCCATCCCCGTGTCGACGCTCGGCGCGGGGAGGTCTTCCATCGTTCCGTCGGCGTGCCGATTGAACTGCATGAACACGAGATTCCAAATCTCGGTCCATCCTTTCCCGTCCGGGGTCGGTTCCTCGCCGAAGCGCTTTGGATCGGGATCGCCGTCGCCAATGAAGTAGTGCAGCTCGGAGCAGGGCCCGCACGGACCAGTATCACCCATCGTCCAGAAGTTTTCCTTGGCCCCGCAGCGGATGATGCGGTCTTTGGAAAACCCCGAGATCTCCGCCCAGAGCCGCTCCGCCTCGGTGTCCGCCGCAATGCCGTCTTCCCCGCCGAACACGGTGATCACCATCCGGTCTTTTTCGATGCCCATCACATCGGTGAGAAACTCCCAGGCATAGCCGATGGCTTTCTCCTTGAAGTAGTCGCCGAAGGAGAAGTTGCCGAGCATCTCGAAGAAGGTGTGGTGACGAGCGGTCTGACCCACGTTCTCGAGGTCGTTGTGTTTGCCCTTGATTCGGAGACACTTCTGCGACGACGTCGCCCGCGTGTAGTCGCGCCGATCGCGCCCGGTAAATACATCCTTGAACTGGGCCATGCCGGCGTTGACGAACATCAACGTGGGATCGTTCGGCAGGAGCAGCGGGGCCGACGGGACGAGCGCGTGGTCTCGTTCCTCGAAGTAGCGAAGAAACGTTCGGCGAATGTCGCGGGAGCTCAAAGTCATTGGAGTTCCGGGGGTATAAAGCGAAGCCCAGGCTGGAGCAATCAGCGAAGGGCGTAGCCGATGGTCAGCCCGAGCCGGAAATACTCGTCGACGACAGGGCTCTGAATGCCGCCGGTCACGTTTTCCCGGTCCCCCTCCGAGGGCCACTGTTCCCAGGGGTCGTTTTCACCGCAGCCTGGAAATGCACACGCCGTCTGGCCCTGAAAGAGCGTCGAGAACTGGAAGTACTCGAAGGAAGCCCGGACGAAGACCCCTTCGCGGATCTCGGGGATCTCCACCGTCACATCGGCTCCGAGCTGAAAGCCACTTGGCGCTCCCGTCTTGGTGCCCCAGACCGCGAGGGCGTCGGTCCCCACGCCGAGCCCCGGCCGGTACGCCCCCCGCACGCCTACGGTGAGGTAGGTGGGCACCAATCCATAGCTCACCCCGGCCCCGAGATGAATGAAGCTGTAGCTGATCGGCGGAATGATGCTCGAGCGAGGAAACTCGATGAGCTGCTCTTTGTTGAACGTGAAGTTGAAGAGTCCATACCCGACATCGGCCCAAATCTGTGGACTTCGCCGCTCCGGGCCAAACCGATAGCGGGCGCGGGCGCCGACGTAGAGTTCGAGCTGACGCGTGTCGAGCTGAAGCTTGTCGGCCGCTCCGCAAGTGGGTTGACCCTCGGGGCAGCTCTGTGAGTTGAGAAAGAACGAGTGGCGGAAGTGCCCGATCAACCCGAGGAACGGCCAGCCCTGCTCCTCGCCGATCGCACCCGGGTAGAACTCCACCCCGAGGCCGAGTTCCATGTGCCCGATGCCGCCGCTCTGATAGGTGCGGGTTTCCGGCACGGTGGATGGGCCGCCACCGCTGGGCGAGTTGACGATCGCGGTGGTCGCAAGAGACCGGTGGAGGGTCCCGCCGAGGACTCCGATGACCAAGAAGTCCTGGCGCTGGCTCGCGCTTTCGTCGTCTTCGTCGTCCTCATAGTCGTCGTCGTCTTCGTCGTCTTCCTCATAGTCGCCGTCGTACTCGTCGTCGTCGTAGTCCTCGTCCGCATCCCCAAGAAACGACGGGCGCCGCTCTTGCGGAGGCTCCTCCGGCTCGGGCTCATCCTGGGCGTACCACGGCCGACCTGAGTCTTGACTGACCTGGTACCCCGACCCCGTGGGAGTCTCCGCGGCCGGTGCTCGCCCTCCCAGGATCGCTTCCGCAAGACGCTCGAATCCATCGCGCCGCGGCCCGAGGACCGCGGAGTTCCGCCGCCCCGACCAGGTAGCACTTCCCGCCACTTGCCCGTCCCCGCCGTTTCGGACCTGAACGGTCACCGACGAGCGGCGACGACGCCGACTGACCCGGCCCACCACAAGGGCCCCCGCCTGAAGGCGCTCGGCCAACTGCACAAAATCCGAGTCTGCCCGCGGGCGTCGAATCCCGATCGCGGCGAGCGCGCCGTCGACTTCCTCCATCGAAACGAGCTGGATGCCGCCCTGCTCCTGCAGGTTTTGAAACATCGCCGACCGGGCCCGGTTGGCTTGGTTCCCGCTAAAGGGCAGCACCGCGACGCGTACCTGCGCCTCGGCAGCGATGGGCTCGAGAACGACCAGGGCGAAGAGCAGGAATCCTGCGCTTCGAAGAACTCGTACGGGGACACGCATTCGCTTCTGCGGGGGCGGGAGGACGGCTCAGAATCGTAGGAGATTGCCGGCGGAAATGCATCCACGGAGCGGCGCGGAAGCCGTCGACGAAAGGAGGATCGGCACAAGTCACCACCCCAACCGCAGGTGCGAAGCGAACTACGCGGCCAGCCAGTGGGGGCCGAACGTCCAGCCGAGAAACTGATGGGCGCGGTGCACTTCGAGGCGCGTCGTTTTTGCGGCTTCGACGTCGAAGAGCACGGGGGCAAAACGCACCGCGAACTCCGAGTGTTCCTCCGCGAGCAGACTCCGCGCCCACGGCACGAAGTCCTCGGCGTCTTCGGCGATCGAAAGCCAAAAAAGCATCTGTCGGAATGCGTATGCGGTGTTCTTGAGCATCCGAAGCCGAGCGTAGCCCGAGAGCTTCCGGCAGTTTCGCCGAGCCACGAACCGGAAACACCGCTCCGCGAGTTCGCGGGCGCGCGGCGCGAGGAGCGCTTCGATGCCAAGCCCCGCCACCAGCGAAGCCAGGTTTTGCGTGGTGAGAATCTGTTGCTGCTCGATGACTACGCCATTGGCAGCGACGCCCCGCCCGGTGCCCCGGAGCGCGCGCTTACGGCACAACGCGTCGAAGCGCGGCGAGGTGGATGGGCCGTACTTCGACTCGCGGAGATCGTCGATCGAAAGTACCGCTTCGTAGTCGATGCCGTAGTAGTTGGCGTAGATGGTCCCCTGCAGCAGTCGGCCGGCCTCCTGCGCCGCGCGGACAAACTTTGCCGAAAACGTGCCCATGAAAATGTCCGCCGCAACTTCGTCGACGAAGTCGATCGGTCGACCGGCCTGGCGTGCGAGGGAACGAAACTCCTGAAGCAGTGTGTTCGGCACGATCGCCTCGGGAAATGCGCCGAGCGCGAGAAGCGCGGCGCGTCGGAGCGCGTCGAGGCTCTGTTCCTTTTCGCTTTGGTCGGTCCGACGGTGCGCCTCGAGCGCCGCCACCCATGGCAACTCGTCAAATCGGACCTGGTGCGCAAGGTTCACGAGCAAGAGCGACCGACGACGCCGAAACGCACGGTAGAGGCTCGCGTAGAGACGGCGGAGTGCCGGGTCGGAGAAACCCGCGGCAGCGATCTCGCTGGTCACCTGGGGCAGGAGGGTCGCCAGGGTGTCGCCCGAAGTGATGAGTCCCCGCTCGACCAGCTCTTCGACCGTCGCGCGAAACGCACGAAACACGCGGTCCGCGAGCGGCACTGGAATCGGAGTTCCCGCGGGGACCCGAAAGCGGAGCTCCTCTTCTTCGCTGGCGTTCGAAAGGAACGCGTCGGGCTCGTCGAGTCCTTCGTCCTCCGGCATCCGGCGCAGTCGCTCGGCAAGGAGGGCGCCGATCGCCGGATGCGACGGGCCGCTCACATCGGCGAGCTGCCGCGCGCGGAAGGCGCGTCGCTGATCGCTCTCCGGCGCGCCGTGCACGCTGAGCGAACGCGCAACGATGAGACGGATCGCTCCCACGTCGCGTCCGGTGAGGGCCCGCGGGTCGCTCACCGCTCGTTCAAGGTACGCGCGGATGCGGTAGCGCGCGTCTGATGCGCGAAGATGGCGACCGCCCAGTCGCCGGTGCCTCGCGAGGGCCCGGTACGCGCGGAGGAGAGCTCGGGCCCGTTCGATCCAGCCGTCCGGGTAGGTCTGGCACGGCCAGCCGCCTTCGATGGTGTAGTTGCCACCCGGACCGCGAGCCGGCTTTCCCTTCGGATCGAGGGCCAGCTTGGGCAGTTCGCCGACCACTGTTTCGGCGAAGATCGCGATCATCTTGTCGTAGAGCGGCCCCCAGTGTTCGACCGCTTCGCGCTGGCGTTCAATTCGGGCCTGCGGCACGACCGAAAGGAGCTTTTTCCGAACGTCTTTCACGGTTGCCCGATGTACCGCGGGACCTTCCGGAGGCGGTCCATCGGCGGGAATCGGATAGAACCGAAGTGTAGAAAAGTGGGCGCCGATCTCGTCGAGGATGGCCCGCGCACGATCGCGGTCGCCAGCCCCGAGAAGCCACGCGACCGCGAGGAGGGCTCCCTCTTCGGGAACCCCCACGCGATAGTGGCCCGATTGGAGCTGGGCTTGGAGCTCCGCGATGCCTGGGTCGGTGAGCGCGGCCCGGTGAAGGTGTGCCCGCACCGGCTCGGGAACATCGTGAGCTCGTTGTGCCGCGGTTTCATGATCCTGGAGTGGGCCACCGGCAAGGAGATCGCCGGTGACGAAGCCGCCGGTCACCACCTTGGGGGTGGCCCAGATCGGAACCCCGGCGAGCGGCGAGCGGGAGCCGACGTTCAGGGTTCCGTCGAGCATGCCTTCGAATACGCGGGCCCAGGACGCCGCCTTTTCGACGGCGCGGGCGCGCTTGTGAAGGTCCGGATGCTCGTTCGCCGTCGCGAGGGCGCGGGCGAGTTGATGCGCCGGATACCCAAGCGAGACCTCCACGGGAGGATCATCTTTTTCTTGCTCGGTCATGACTACATTCAAAGGGCCCTCGGGCTGGGGCCAAAGATGGGTCCGAGGGCTGGATTCGAACCAGCGCCCACTCGGTGAGGAGCCGAGCGCTCTACCGCTGAGCTACCCCGGAACGTGTGGATTCGAATCGCGCAATCGAGATGGAAGAATCTGGGTGGGTCCGGAGGCTGGATTCGCACCAGCGCCCACTCGGTAACCAGCCGAGCACTCTTCTACTGAGCTACTCCGGAAGAACGACACCCCGGAGCGAAAGCTAGCAAGGTCGACGCGCGGTGCCAGTCCAATCCGCACCCGCTAGTCCTTCACCCGCGTGAGCTTGTTCGATGATCGGGGTGGAGGCGCCACCGGCCGTCGTGCCGAGCCGACGAGGAATACCCGAGGTATTTCGAGGAGGCAGCGAAGCGATCGGTGCGGCGGACGGTGGTGGATCCGTCGCGAGGGCGAGCAATGTCACGCGGGTGAAGGACTGGCGTTCGAAGGTGGGTGAGCTATGCCCTCCTCATGAAGCTCGGTCGACCGCCGCTTTTTGACTACCTCGAGAGAAGCGCGCGGGTGCTCCTCGCCGGGGCGGGCGGCGGCTACGACATCTTCTGCGGTCTCCCGCTCTACTTCGCGCTCGAAGCTGAAGGAAAACAGGTCTTTCTCGCCAACCTTTCGTTTTCGAACCTCGGAGGAGTGAGCGCGCGTCGACTCGCCCCCGCGGTCGCCACCGTGAATCGCCTTTCCGAAGGATCGGAGCGGTACTTCCCCGAGCGGCATCTCGCCGCGTGGTTCGAGACCGAAGGCCGGGACGTGTCGATCTACTGCTTCGAGAAGACAGGCGTGGTGCCCTTGACCGAAGCCTACCGCGCAGTGATCGACGAGCACTCGATCGACGCCCTGGTGCTCATCGACGGAGGCACCGACAGCCTGATGCGCGGGGACGAAGCCGGCCTCGGCACCCCGGCCGAAGACATGGCGAGCATTGCCGCGGCCACGAACATCGACCTCGACACCAAAGCGCTCGTCTGCCTCGGCTTTGGCGTCGATACCTACCACGGGGTCAGCCATGCGCAGGTGCTCGAAGCCACCGCGGAGCTCCAGCGGGACGGCGGGTTCCTCGGGGCGTTCTCGCTGCTGCCCGAGATGCCCGAAGTCAAGCAGTACATCGATGCCGTGAGCTATGTTCGTCGACTCTCACCGAAGCGCCCGAGCATCGTGAACGCGTCCATTTTGTCGGCCCTCGAAGGGGCCTTTGGAGATGTGCATTCCACCGACCGCACCCGGGGAAGCGAGCTCTTCATCAACCCCTTGATGAGCCAGTATTTTGCCTACCGGCTGGACCCGCTCGCCAACCGGGTCCGTTACCTCGAGAAACTTCGGTACACCCAGACGATTGCGGAGGTCGTGGCGATCATCGAGGCCTACCGAAAGAACGAAACGATCCGCAACTGGCGCACGATCCCGCTCTGACAGTTCGGTCCGTTGACAGCGGAAGTGGAAGAGCCCACACAGGCAGAGCTCCCCCGGACACGCCTCCCACAGACACGCCTCCCACAGACACGCCTCCCACAGACACGCCTCCACAGACACGCCTCCCACAGACACGCCTCCCACCGACACGCCTCCCACAGACAGAGCCTAAACACACAGCCTCCAGTTCTGTCAGAATCGGTCCGCCCGCTCCGTCTCTCTTCCCGTGCTTTCGCTTCTTCGCATTCGGCACTTTGCCATCATCGACGAGCTCGAGATCGAGCTCGGGCCAGGACTCAACGTTCTGACCGGCGAAACCGGCGCAGGAAAGTCCATTGTCGTCGCCGCCTTGGAGCTCGTCCTTGGCGCGAAGGGCCGGCCCGATGTGGTGCGCGCGGGCCACAAACAGGCCGAGGTCGAGGCGCTCTTCGACCTCACCCGCGCCCCCGACGGGGCCGAGCGCCTGGCCACGCTCGGCCTCGATCCGGAAGACGAGCTCGTGATCCGGCGCGTGGTACAGGCTTCGGGACGAACCCGAGCCTACGTCAATGGCAGCCTCGCCACCGCCGCGCAGCTTCGACAGATCGCGTCGGGCCTCTCCGACATCTGCTCGCAGCACGAGCATCACACATTGGGTTCGCCGCGGCGCCATATGGAATACCTCGACGCGTTTGCCGAGCTCGGCGAACGACGAAATGAAGTCTCGGCGCTCTATCACCGTCTGCTTCAGGTCGACCGCGAGCTCACCGAGCACCAAACCCGGGTCGCCCAGCGTTTCGAACGGGCGGACCTACTCCGCTATCAGATCGACGAGATCGGAGCCGCCGCACCGGAAGCCGGCGAAGACGAACGCCTCGACACCGAGCGGGGTCGCCTCCGCCACGCGGTGCGTCTGGCCGGCGTAGCACAGGCCGCGGAGGAAGCCCTGTACTCGAGCGACGATGCGATCTGCTCCCGCCTCGACCGGATCGGCCAGTCGCTTCATGAAGCGGCGACGCTCGACCCGAATCTTCGGGAGCTCGCGGAGCGCATTGGAAACGCCCGTGCGGAGCTCGAAGACGCGGCTCGGGACGTCACCGGCTACGCCCAGGGGGTGGTCGTCAATCCTACACGGCTCTCCGAAGTCGAGGAGCGGCTCGAGCTGCTCCGCCACCTCGGCCGAAAGTACGGCGGCTCGGTGGCCGCAGTGCTTGAGCGCCGAACCCAGGCCGAAGAGGAGCTCGAGGACCTTTCCCGCGGCGAAGAAAAGAGCGCCGAACTCGAGGCGGACCGGGCGGCCGCCGAAGAAGCGGTGGAGCAAGCCGCGCGCACGTTGAGCGAGGCTCGTCAGAAGGCCGCGGCGCGCCTCGCGTCGGCGATCAGCACCGAACTTCAGACGCTCGGAATGGGCGACGCTCGCGTCGAAGTCGCGGTCGCTCCCCTGGACGGCAAGAGTGACGAACTATCGGTGGGCGGAGCTCGCCTTTCGGCGACCGGGATCGACCGCGTCGAATTTCTGATCGCGCCGAACCGGGGAGAGACCGCCAAGGCCCTCTCGAAGATTGCGTCGGGCGGCGAACTTTCGCGGTCCCTCCTTGCGATCAAACGCGTGCTCGCGGGGCTTCGGCCGGCGGGGCTCTATGTGTTCGACGAAGTCGACGCGGGGGTCGGCGGCGCGATCGCGGAGGCGATCGGAGACAAACTGCGCGATGTGGCCCGACACCACCAGGTGCTCTGCATCACCCATCTTCCCCAGATCGCGGTGTTTGCTGACGACCATTATCGGGTCGAAAAGTCCGTGAACGGTGGCCGCACCCGGAGTCAGATTCACCGCCTCGCCGAAAAGGACCGCCGCGAAGAGATCGCGCGAATGCTCGGCGGAAAGACGATCACCAAGCGCACCCGCGCCGCCGCCCGCGAGATGATCGATCAAGCGCGAAGCTAGTCCTTCACCCGCGAAGCAACCCGCTATGCCGATCGACGTTCGGTGCGGGTCGAGCGCGTGAAGCGGTAGTGCACGCCCCTCGCGGCATGGGCGTCGAGCATCGCGTCGAGGAGTCCGGGAACCTGTGCGGGAATCTCCGGAGGGAACACCCCCGGTTTGGCAAAGCGGCCCTCGGCGAGGAACCGCGCCATGATCGCGGCGGGAAATCCGGTGGTTCGGGCCATGCTCCGGGTGTGGCTCGTTTCGTCGTAGCGGTCGAAGAGCTCCCAGCGGAGCCGCTCGCGCCGACCTTCGGGACCGCCCTCGGCGGTTACCCGAAGGAGCGTCAGATCCACCTCGCCCTCTTCGTAGGACCAGTGTGGAAAAAGGAGCGCCGCGGTGACCGACACGGGCCGAACGTCCACGTCGCCCAGTCGAAGCGGGGCCTCTTGGAAAAAACCGGCTTCTCGAAAGACCCGCATCTGCTCCGCGTGGCCCGGATAGCGGAGCGTCTTCTCGGTCATCTCGGGGACGTCGAGAGTATGAAGGAGGCTCCGGAGCCCGTCGGTGTTAAACGCTTCGAGGGTCCCCACTCGCTCGAACTCGACGCGCTCGACGTCGCTCAGCGCTTCGCGGACGACCATTCTTCCTCCACAAACGAATCGTGCGGGTCGCGTGTATTCCTCGATCACATCCGACGGCGCAAACGCCACCTTGTACTCGAACGGCCAGCTTCGAGTCTCGGGGATGCCGCCGACGAGGATCTCGATCCGGTCGCAGGGTGTGAGCTCCTCTGCCGCCCAGCCGGCGAACATATTGGTCATCCCCGGCCCAACCCCGCAGTCAACGATCGCCGTCACGCCGCGTTCCATCGCCAGCGGCATCAGCGTTCGATAGTCCTCGGCCATAAAGCTGATGTCGCAGTAGTTCTTGCCCGCTTCGAGCACTGCCTTCAGGGTTTGAAAGCCGAGGACACTCGAGATCGCGCCGACGACCAGATCGAAGTCCGCGACGGCGGTGCGAACTGCGGCTTCGCTAGAGAGATCCCTCTCTTCGACCCGAAGACCGCTCGCCCGAAGCCGATGGATCGTGTCCGAATCGTGGTCGAACACGGTCACATCAAAGTCATCGGCGAGGTCTTGGGCGATCGTCGCGCCCACGCGGCCGCCCCCGAGCACCGCGACCTTCACGCGAATCGTTCCCGCTTCTCGCGGGTCCATGCGTAGAACCGCTCGAGGTCCCAAGTGTTCGCCACCTTGGCGGGCTCCACCCAACCGCGCTGGGCCTGGCGGGCTCCCCACTCCATGCGGGCATATTCGTCCACATGATGCGAGTCGGTGCTGATCACGAACGTCACCCCTCGCTCGCGCGCGCGGCGAAGCACATCCGCTGCACAGTCGAGGCGCGGAAGCGCACTATTGATCTCGATGGCCGTGCCCGTTTCGGCCGCGGCGTCGAGGATCGCATCCACGTCGAGATCCATCGGTGGGCGCTTGCCGATCATCCGACTCGACAAGTTCAGCAACTGCAGAACTAGTAGCAATTGATCAGGTATTAGCAATGGTATGTTGGACACCTTTATTTCTGAAAGAACAGGGATACAAACTAAAAAGAAACATTGTGTATCAAGATAACAAGCGTGCAATATTATTAGAAAAAAATGGAAAGCAAAGTTCAGGAAAGAAAACAAGGGCCCTATATTTCAGAT
>JBCCZL010000233.1:0-13689 GCA_039187775.1 Myxococcota bacterium | reverse complement strand
GCCGACCCGGGTTGATTTTGACCAACACATTGTCGGCGCGACCGCGCGGCGAGACGTGCAAACCATGCGTGTGCAAGTTGGTGATCGCCGACTTGGACGAAAGGAAATCTTTCACCGCCTGCGAGTCGTTGGCTCCGACCACGCTGGGCTGGAAGCTCTCGAGGTCTTCGACCGTCAGGTTCTCGAGAAAGTTCACCAGTTGGACACTGAACTGCGCGCCTGGCGCGACCCGGATCACCGGCCCGGGGAACGAACCGTTGTAGGTGAGCTTGCGTTCACCCGAGGTTTCGATGCGCTGTACCGCGTTGAGCTGAATGGGAACACCTAGACCCGCGCGCAAGGTCGGTGCTTCACGAAACAACGGCTGGGTGGTGCGTGTGGCACCGTCGTCGGCAAAAACCACGGTCGACGCGACCGTCCCGACCACGATCAAGGCTATGAGCAGCCACGGTTGACCGAGGCGTGTGACAACAGAGCTTCTCGTCACGGAGATCCTCCTTCTCGATACGAGTCGTTCCGACGGCGAAGCGGGCCCGCTCGCCGTGTCGAGTCATGCGCATCTTCGACGATGGCTTCTACGTTTCCCAAACGATGATGGGTGCGCTTCTTCGACCGACCAAGTCTAGGAGCACAAGGAACCCGAGGAAAGAAAAAATCGCATGACCTCACAAGATTGATCACGGCAACGCTCGCACGGCACCTCTCGGCGCGAAGCAACGCGGCGCGGATACGCGAGCGCTCGAACCTAGCCAACCGTACCTGGCTTCACGGGAGGTTATCGCCCGAGGGTCGGGGCGTGAATTCGTACTCACCTAGCCCGTATTGCTCACCAGCCCGCCGGCTACGGCGTCTGGTGAGCAATACGGGCTAGCGCGTCGAACAAGAGAAGAAGCTCGACCGCATCGGCATAGAACAGGGCTGGATCGGCCGCCAGCTCAGGATTTCGGTTTCCGGCCAGAACGGCTTCGAGGACCGGGATCAGAACGCTGAGATGGGTCGGAAGATCAGAAGTTGCGGCCAATTGGGCGAGCGCTTCGGACTCGCGGTCGATGGTTCCCGAGATGAGGCTCTGCAAGACAACATGACACAGACGTCCACCGGGGAACTTGGTTTCACCACCGTTGCGGCGGTACGACAGGTAGGCTTCTTTCGCCAATCGGAGAGACTCTTCGGCCTTCACCGGGTGCCCGGAGTCGGCCTCGATGCTAGCCAGCGCCGCCAAGTGCTTCCAGGGCTCTCCGAGATCACCAAATTCGGCGTGATGGGCGCGCGCCACTTCGAGCTCACGCCGGGCCCCATCGAGATCACCGAGCTTGCGCAGCCCATCCGCCAGGTTGATCCGGCTCCGCCCCTCATTCAGCCGATCCGGCAACGCTTCGTAGAGCTCGGCGGCCCGACGGTAGTACTGGATCGAGGTTTCGATGGAGCCGCGGTAATCCATCAAGTTTCCCAGCTGGACGAGGGTATGGGCTTCACCTCTTCGGTGACCGATCCGAGCTTTGATGACGAGCGAGCGGCTGTAGTTGTTTTCGGCCGCGTCGAGGTCCCCGGCCATGTGATGTGCCTGCCCGGTCTGATCGAGAATGTTGGCAACCGCCCGCGGGTCGTTGAGCTCGAGAAACGCTCGTTCGGCCTGCCGTAAGACCACCAGAGCTTCGACGAATCGTCCCTGCTCGAGGCGGGCGGAAGCGAGCGCGGCTCGGCAGGCGGCAGCTTGTCGTGAGTCGCTGATCGCCTCCGCTTGCTCGATCGCCACTTCGAACTGCTCGACCGCCCTTTCAAACTGACCGAGACTGATGGCGCAGTTGGCCAACGCGGCGGTACAAATCGAGACCGAGCGCCCCGCTTGCGCGTCGCCCTCCGCCGCCAGCTTCTCGAAATCACTCCGAGCACCTTCCAACAGCTCGATCGCCGGCTGGGGCTGGCCCGCTTCCTGAAGAACCTCGGCGAGGTGAAAACGCGCATCGGCTCGGTCGAACGCGATCTCAGGGAAAGTCTCCTCGGTGGAATCGAGCTGGCGGACCAAGCTCTCGGCTCTCTCGAGAGCTTCGGCGATGCGTCCGTCCTCCAGGCGCCGGGTGATGGTTCCGACTTCGTGAAGATAGCGAGCGTGACTCCAAGACCCGAGCCGCTGCGCGGCAACTTCCCTGGCCCGTACGACCCGCGCCAGGGCGTGCCGCAGCCCGAGCCCCGAGAGTAGACGCTCCAGGCAATCGGCCAACTCGACGACGATCCAGGGTTCCGCCGAATCCAACACCAGATCGAGGCACGCCAGGAGATTCGGCAGATCTTGCAAAGTGAGGTGGGCAGCCATGGCGGCGTGCTTCATCTGCTGCCGATAAAGCTGAGCCGCCATATGCAGGACTGTCTCGACCCACCGCTCCCGAGCGAAATCAAGCTCTGCATCGGAGAGTCCGAGCCGAAGATAAGGAGCCAGAGCGGGGTGAAAGCCGACATAGCCAGCCCCTCCTTCGTGACCGAGCCCAACCGCGATCAGTTCCTGAACGACTTCCTCGGTGGCGTCGCGTGTCCTATCGAGCACGAAGCCGATCTGAAAACGGTGGGCTCCGCCGTGAAACACCGCCAGCGGGGCGAGCCGTTGCCGGAGGGTCGGTGGCAAACGCCGGAGCGACAGTTCGACACTGGCGAACAACGAACGCTCACGTTCATCGGGGTACCGCTCCGCCAACGAGACCATGAGGGCCTCGAGATCGACGGTCGCGGCACGCACGCCCCGTGCCGCGATCTCTCCGGCGAGCAACACCAGGCTCCTGGCGTGGCGACCCACGGTCTCGGTCAGGGTCTCGATCTCATCGAGGCGTCCCGCGTCTCGGCTCTCGGGTTGCCGATCGGTGGCCATCAGCACACGGTGGACGAGACGGATCGCCGCCGCCGATGCGAGTCGACCGAGCTCGATCGCATGATCCGCGAACGGTTCCGGCAAAGCGCTGCGGCTGGTGAGCACGAGACGTGTTCGGCCGAACTTCAGACAGCGAGCGAGATCTTGGAGCGTCCTCCCCAACGATTCGTTCTCCGGCTCCAGCGCGAGCAAAGACTCACAATTGTCGACCACGATCACCGTCTTCGTGGTCGACAAGGAACGCTCCAGGGCTCGCCAAGCCGTCTCTCGGTGAGTCGCCGCCAGGGCGGCAAAGCCCTCGACCAATTGCGCGCCCAAGGCATCGATCACCGTGCCTGGAGTCCGATGAATCTCCACACTGACGAACACCGCGCGCGCCGCGCGCCGCGTCGTGACCAGCCAGCGGGCGAGCTCGCAAGCCAGGGTCGTCTTGCCTTCGCCCCCCTCCCCCAGCACGACGGCGTAGGGCTGCCTCAGCAACAACCTCTCCAAAGCCAGAAGCTCCCGGCTGCGGCCCCAGAAACCGTGGGCGGGCGCGGCAGGAAAGTCTTCGTCGGGCAACCGAGGAGACGGCTCGAGCTCGACCCGAGCCATGAGTCGTGGGTCGTCTCGCTGCTGAAACAGAACGGGCACAAACCAGTCGTCGAGCTCGAGGTCGCCAGCGAAGGTCGGACGTCGGTGGCGTTCGCGGGCCAACTCTCGTTGTCCGGCGAGGACAGCGCCGCCGATGCTCTGCCCCGCCACCAACTGACGATAAAAAACCGCTACGAACCGGCGCGTCGTCTCGACGAGCACATTGTGGGTCATCGCGACGACCGAGCTCACCCCACCTTGCAACAACCGGGTCGCGATCGAGGCTTCGGGCCGTTCGTCACCGTGGCCGCTCCGGCATGCTTCGAGGAACACCAGCGGAACCCGGTGAATCCGCAGCAGCTCAGCCAAGTCGGAGCTGTCGACCGGGGCCGGCATGCGCCACCACAGCTCGTCATCATCGATCGCATGCTCGAACAAGAGCATGCCGCCGACCGACGCCTCGAAGACCCCGTGACCATCGAAGTGGAGGATGTGGTACGGAGCGCCCTGCCGCGAGGCCTGTTCCAAAGCCTCCGCCATGGCGGGGAAGGTCGGCGAATCCAGCAGGTCGAGCGCCACCGATGCGCCCAAGGGAGCGACGGCTTCGACCAGGGGAAGCGCGGCGGCCCGGTGATCGAAATATCCGGTCTGCTCGTCGATTGGACGCGGACTGACCAACAGAATGCGGATCGGTGCCTCGACCCATTCCGTCTCGGACCTCGTTCCGAAACCACGGCTCCGCCGAATCGCCACCGCGTCCGGGCCCTGGAGGAGAAATGCAGAACCGTCGTGGAGCAGCTCCCACGGCAGAGCCAACAGCTGGTTGGCGTGTCGAGGGTCGGCGCCCTGGGCGCTCGAAGTCGAGGCGAATCGCTCTCGGACCTCGACCGACAAACGCCGCTGCCAGCCGTGTTTCCGGGCGCCGTACCAGGCGGCCAGAAGGTCCCGATGGACCGCCGGCTCGAGAGCTTTCCAAAGCTCCGTACCCCAGGCAACCAGCTCCTCTTCGATCGCCTCGGCACGGGGTCGCAGGTAGGGGCTGGGCCAGAGCGCCCATGTCTCGAGGTACCAGCCCAACGCCTCGCTCACCATTGGCGTGACGGGTGGCCGCCAGCGGAACCGTGGACCTCGCGACACCTCTCCAGTCGGCGGGCGGAACTCGAGCCGTGCCCACACCCGATCCTCGGATTCCTCGGCTCCCTCCGAGTCCTCTCCGAACTGGAGTCTCAAGTCGGCGAACGGTCGAGCAACCGGGTCGTTACCGGGAGAAGGCGGTCGGCGGCTCATCCGTACAGATCGTTCTCGAGCATCAGTCGAAGATCGACCGCATCGGTGAAGTGCAGCCAGGGATCGTCGGCGATGGCGGGATCACGAGCACCCGCGGCGACCTGGTCGAGGGCGAAGAGCAGAGCGTCGTGCTCGGGCGTGCGTTCCAGCTCGCGACGCAGCAGACCCAGGCCTTGGCGAACCGTGCCCAAAGCACCTTGGTTGAGGTCCTGGGCGACCCGCTGGAAAATGGGACCGCCTTCCCCACCGTCGATGCGAAAGGCACGGTACGCACGGATGGCGTGGTGGCGGGCTTTCGTTGCCGCCAGATCATCTCCCAAGTCCTGTTCGATCTGAGCGTGCAGATGGTGACTTTTCCAGGGCTCGACAGATGCGTCACAGAGCTCGTCGCAGGCAATAGCCTGCAGGATCTCCCGGCGAGCTTCCTCGAATCGACCGAGGCGGCGCAGCATCAGCGCCAGGCTGTATCGCAGTACGCCCCGCTGCGAGGGGTCCGACGAGGTCTGGGCCAGCTCGGCGGCCCGGCGGAAGATCGAGGCCGCCTCTTCGAATCGACCTGAATCTCCGAAAAGCTGGCCGAGCTTTCTCAACACATCGATCTCTCCGCGGCGAAAACCCGCCTGGACAAAAAAGGTGAGGGCCTGCTGGAACGCTCTTTCCGCATCATCGGCCCGATCGAGAGCGAGAAAACAAGCTCCGAGGGTCGAGAGCACGCCGCCGGTCGGCTTGGGCTCGTCCAGCGCCATGAAGACGTCTCGCAACCGGTGGCTGAGCCGTAGGGCCTCCTCGAGCCGACGGCGGGCATTGCGGCCACCCCGTCGACCCTGCGCGAGGCGGACGTCGGCCAACACTCCCTCGGCCACCGCGAGATCCCGCTCCTCGCCCAACGACGCCGCCCGGTCGATGGCCTCGCCTATCGCGTCGGACGCTTCCTCGAGCCGACCGAGCTCGAGCAGGCACTCGGCCACTTCGATCCGACACACCACCGCCATGCGCTCGGCGGAGCGCCCCTCCGAAGCCCCGAGACTCTCGAAGATTCGCTGCGATCGTTCGAGGGGTGCCAAGGCCTTGCGGCACTGACCGGCATAAGCCAAGGCTCGTCCGAGAAGGGAAAGGACCATCGCCTGATCGTACGGGGTGACCGAGACAGACTCCTCGACCTCGTCGACGACGGAAGCCAGCCGGCGCGCTTGCTCGATCGCCTCTTCGAGGGCACCAGCATCGAGCAATCGCTGAACGGCCGCGGTTTCGACGATGAAGCGCCCGTGATTCGAGATCGTCGGCCCGGCTCCGAGGAGATGACGGATCTGGACCACCTGGTCGAGAACCCGGGCATTGCCCAGTGGCGCCAACAAGACTTCGAGACGATGGATGGCTTCGAGGGCCTCACCTCGGTCGGGAGCCTGTGGCAAGGTCTCGAGAAAGGCCAAGAGATTGGGCAGCTCGTACCGGGCCAGACGCGCGGTCAGGTCGGCGTACGGCGAAAAGTGCAGCTCGGCGACCAGTCGAGCCATCCCTTCCAGCCAACCTCGCCGCGCCGTCTGAAGGGCCTCTTCGTCGAGGCTCGTCGCGAGCCATGGCGCCAGGGCCGGGTGAATGGAGAAGTAACCGAAACGGAGCTTGCGGGCGAGGCCCACCCGCTCCAGACGTTGCATCAGGTCCGCGGCCTCGAGTCGCGAGAGCCCGAGAGCGGTGGCCAGAGGGAGGAGGCTGGCTCCACCGTGAAAAGCCGCGAGGGGACCCAACCGGGACCGAAAATCGGTCGGCAATCGGCGGAGTGAGAGCTCGACACTGGCGAAGAGAGAACGCTCTCTTTCGTCGGGATAGCGAGCGGCGAGGGATTGCATCGACGCGCGAATCTCGGCGGAGGTTGCGCGGGCACCTCGAATGGCGATCTCGGCGGCGAGGAGCACTAGGCTGCGAGCATGGCAACCGACGGTCTGAATCAAGTCCTCGATAGCCGCTTCTGGATTGCCTTCTCCTACTTCGTGGGCGGGCCGCTGGCGATTTGCCGTGAGGACCCGGGCCACCAGCTCCTTGGCGGATTCCCTGGACAGCCGATCCAGCTCGAGGGCGTGTTCCGAGAACGGTGGGGGCAGGGCGATCCGACTGGTGAAAATCAGCCGGGTCGCCCCGACGCGAACGAGCCGATCGAGAAGCTCGAACGTCCTGACACCACTGTCGTCGAGCGCCGTGAACCGATCGAGACTCGAGCCCGGCCCCGTCGGCAACAGCGACTCGCAATTGTCGATCACCACGACGGTGGGATCTTCGATCAAGCGCTGCTCGACGGACCGAAGCGCTTTCTCGGGATCCTGAGCCAGAGTCACGACAAACTCTGAAGATAGCTGAGTACCGAGAGCCTCGATCACGGCGCGGGGCTCTCGGTGAGACTCTAGACTGACGAATAGGATTCGATTCGTCCTTCGGGTTGCGAGCAGCCAGCGCGCCAGCTCGCAGGCAAGTGCCGTCTTGCCTTCACCACCTTCACCCGTCACGACGGCATAGCGGTCGCGACTGAGCCGCTGTTCGAGCGATCGCAGCTCACGGCTGCGTCCGTGGAACCCGTGACGCGGCTCGTCCAAGAACGACTCCGCACTGGTTTCGGCAGACGGCACGAGCTCGGGTCGAGAGCGAAGGTCCTCGACCCGCCACGAAACATCTCCCTGTTGGTACAGGACGGGAACGAACCAATCCGAGAGCTGACGCTCCCGGTCGAAGATCCAGCCACGTCGCCGATCAGCCGCCAAAGCTTGCTGCCCGGCGAGCGTCGCCACCGCAACCGAACCGCCTGCCATCAGGGCAGGGTAAAAAGCCGTCACAAAGCGACGGCTAGTCTCGACGAGCACCCTATGGGTCATGGCGATGACCGAGTCGACGCCGCTGGCCAACAGCTGCATCGCCACCGAAGCGTCCGGACGATGAATGGCCGTGGCGCTCTGGCACGCTTCGAGGAACACGACGGGAATGTGGTGTCGGGCGAGAAGCGCTCCCAGCTCGCTACCCGAGATCTCTTCCGACAGACCCAACCGCTCGAAGGCGAGACATCCGAGACCGTCGCGATCCACACCGCCATGACCGTCAAAATGGAGGATGTGGTAGGGCTGACCCGCCTCTGTCGCCGATTCGAGCCGCTGGCGGAGAGCGGAGAAGCTCGGAGACTCGAGTAGCTCGAGGACCACCTGCCCAGCCAGCGGGCGGATAGCCTCGACCACTGGCCTGGCACTGATCCGATGGTCGAAGTCGCCGAGGTCCGAAGGTCTCGGGCTCACCATCAAGACTCGGATCGGTAGCTCCGGTGTACGCAGAGCTTCAGCCCGCCGATCTGCCCTGCGGCGACGGACATGAACGCCGCCATCGCGCAACAGCCAAGGTGACGATCCATCATGGATCAGCTCCCAGGGCAAGGTGAGCAGTCGTGCCGCGGCCGCGGCGGTCGCCGGATCCCTGCTCGAGTCGCCGATCTCGAGAGTCAATCGACAAGGCCCGCCGTGGGCCAACGCCCGACGCCATGCAGCCATCGGCCGGCGACCGGCCGCGACGTCTAGACACGCTTCGAGACGGCGGCCCCACTCGATCATCCGCCCCTCCAGAGCCTCAGCCAGACCTTCGAGATGCTCGCTGGGCCAGAGACCCCAAACTTCGAGGTAGCGGCCCAGGTCCTCGATCTCACTCGGCCTCAGCGGCGCCTTCAGGACGAAAGGCTCGCCAACGATCTCGGCGCCATCCGGTGCATGGAAAGTCAGTCGTGCCGCGGCGCGAGATTGCCTCCAGCCGGCCTCATCCTCCAAGCTCGGTTCGGTCAGCGTCACGACGAGCTCGGAAGCCGTGGATGTCGGAATCATGGTGGGTTCTCCGAATCATTTTGATGCTCGCTCCCTGTCGATGCACGAGCCTGGATCGAGGTCATTTCAACGTCTCGGAGGATCAGGCTCCGGGGGTCCAAAGATGATTTTTGCGTTGGGATGACCGTAAGCGCTGTAGATCGCCCATGTCGGGTCGCCCTCGCCCTGTGCCCGGGTCGCCTGTCGCGCCCGACGTACGGCTTCCCCCAGCGGAACTTCGGCGAGATGCTGGTACACGGCAGCGCAAAAGTATCGTCCGAGAGCCTTGTCGCCTCGGCAGATGGGGGCGATGAAGCCGCTACAGCGACAGTCGAGGACCCAGGTCGGGGCCCAGCCTTCGAGCTGCGACGCACCCCAGCTGAGCTCCCCGGCGGCGCCGACATTGAAGACCACCAGGGGTCGCCCCTGCGCGAGATGCGAACAGCGCTCGTCGTCGAAATCCAAGGGCCACAAGGTCCCTGACCCGAGCTTCAGGCCTCTGTCCTGTCCACTCGACAACTCCCCCGGTCCCTCGAAATGCCACAGTTGAGGTGGCGTGGCGGCGAGGATCCGGTCCAAGTCGTCGAGCGTCTCGGGGTGCGCGAGCCGCAGGTGGACACCCTCGGCCGCCGCGACCGTCGACAGGACTTCGGAAACCGGCCCGTCCGCGGAAACTCCATCCGCCTCGGAGGTTCGAGGGCGCGGTTCGCACCAAACGGCCTGGCCGACCCGCAGTGAGCCGGGTGGACTTCGCTTCCCCTTCAGCCATCGGGTGACAGCGAACCGCTCGCACAGAAACCCGTGATCGTCGCCCGAGTCGCTACGAAGCCTCAGGAGCTCCCACGGAATCCACGGCTCGTCCGAGGCGATGTGGACGGTCTCGACCTGTTGAGGATCGATTTTGTCGAACAGGTCTTGGATGTCCGATGGCAGCAACTTGTCGAAGAGCGTCTCCCCGAGCGATAGGAGCCGTCGCTTCGCCGTCGCCTCGGTCACGGGGGACGTGTCGTCGGTCGACAGCCCGGCGCCGTCGAAGAGTCGCCGACGGTACTCTTCGGGAGAGACGACGGCGATCTCCTCGGCCCGGGCACTGAAGTTGAAAGCCTCCAGCGCCGCCGTCGGAGAGTGGAGTGTGAAATGAAATCGAGTCGAGCCGTCACGGGTCGAAGTCGTCACTCGGAACTCTAGATCGGCCGGCGGAACCTCGAGACCTCGGGAGACGAGCTCCTCGGAAACCAGTTTCTGGACCTCCAGCCGGCTCCGTTCCGGCACGACTTCGACTGAAAACGGAATCGTGAGGACTGATTCGCCGGCTTGGCTGAACTCCAGACAGAGGTCTTGGACTCCCGCCTCGCGACCACGCAAGAAGAACGCAGTCCGCGGGGTCGAAACCCGAGGGGTGGGAACCGCGAGTTGTTGAACGCCACCTTCTAGGACCTCGATCCCGGGTGACAACGCGAAGAGGTGCACCTCGATCTCACGGTCGAAGAGGAGCTCGAGCCCGTGGGTTGCGATCCTGTCGGCGACTCCCCGCTCCACCAGGCCCACCGTTACGACCTCCCGACTCCCCACCCACATCCGACGAGGCGCCGCAACGTCGGTTCGACATCGGATCCGGGGAGGCTGTAGGCGTTCCCGTAGCGGGTCACCATAGATCGCATCGTCGAAGCTCGAGGTCGTCTCTGAGCGCGCCAAGGCTTCGATTTGGTAAGAGATCGGGCCAGCATGACTGGCTCGGATGCGATCCCAAACCCCTGGAATGGGCTGCAGCAAGTCGAGCAGATCCAACACCCGCAGGTCCCGCAACCGTCCCTCGGCGGCGTCGATGGCGGCCAGGGCGGCGAGGAGTCGAGGATGCAGCGCGGCATAGCCACGACCGGCGAGTCGCGGCAGCTCGTCCCAGATTTCCAAAACGGCCAGAAAGTATCGGGTCTTCTGGTTCATGGCTCGCTCCCAGGATGTGTCGCTCGAGCTTTGGCTCCGGGCTCGGCGGCTCGGTCGGGCCCCGTGGGTTCCCCGCGGTAGCGGGCCCTCACCCGACCGTATATCTGATAGGCGGCCCAATCGAGCCGACCCGCCGTCTCCTTCCGGGTGATTGAGCGGGCCGCCAGGGCGGCTTCCCCCAGACTCTCACCTCGGCCGAGGGACTCGTAGAAAACCGACGCGAACGTCGCCGCCAGCGATGATCGGACCGACCAAAGCGGAGCGACGAAGGCGCTGCATCCACTCTGCAACCAGCGCGGCGCCCAGCCTTCGAATCGGGTCAGGAAGGCTCCCTGCCGGGCCGCCCGACAGGCGTTGAGGAATACCAAGGGTCGCTGCTGTCCGAGGCTCGCCCTCCAAGCACGGGTGAGGTCGCGAGGTTGGAACGAGCCGAGGCCCCCACAGATGAGAGGAGAGGCAACCGGCGCTCCGGGGTCGAACTCTCCGTGGCTGCTGACGTGGAAGACGCCCCAATCGCCATCGAGAACAGCGGATTCGATCTCGTCGACGGAAGGATTCGCGAGAACCTCGAGGCCAACACCGAGCCGGTCTGCGAGTCGGGTGAGGGCCGCCAGCTCTTGCTCGACCCCTCCCAGCCGTGGCCGCACCGCGTCGGAAGCGCACAGCAGAAAGAGAATCGGTTTGGTTTCGAGCTGCCGGGGCCAGGGAACCTGCAGCGGCCAACGGGTGGTCGGGACGCTCGTCGCCGGACACCAGGGCTTTTCCCTAGCCTCGGGATCGGTGGTCTCCAGATCGCTGAGAACCAGCAACTCCCAGGGAATCGAGGGTTCATCGGATCGGATCTGGAGTGAAGCCAGGTCGGAACGGTGTGTCCACAACCAACGCTGGAGCGCTTCCGGGAGCAGCTGGCGTCCGAGATCCTGCCCGAGTCGACGAGCCTTTCGCCTGACCTCGGAATGCAAGATGACCTCGGACCCGGGCCCACGCCCCCGGTTGAATCCCTCTACCACCGCCAGAATCCGTCGCTGGTAGGCCACGAGATCGGTGCGGAGCCGTGGCCCCACAAAGCTTCGGCAGCTGTGGTCGCCATGAAGCAGGTAGTCGAATCGTGCGGAACGAGAGTCTCGCTTCCAAGTGATCTCGAGCTCGAGGTCCAACGTCATGCGTCCAGATCCAAATCAAGTTCAATGTTCAGCGGCAATCACGCACGCTCATCTTCAAACGCGAGAAAAAGAGCAAAGACCGATACACCTTTGGCTCCGTAGCTTCGCGAAACGATTTTGACCGTAGCGGAAATCGTCTTCGACATCCTCCTCGCTCGATACAGGTCGTATCCCGTGGCGTGATCGCCAAGTGTATTGGCGCGCTTGGCAAGTGCAGTCGCACCTCGTCCACCGCTACGATTCTCGTGTCGAGAGCAGATGACCCAGTTTGAAATCGAACCCAACCAACGAGCAGGAGTCAGACATGGCGAAGACGATTTTCATCACCGGCGCATCCACGGGGCTCGGCCGCGCCACGGCGCAGCTGTTCGCGGAGCGCGGTTGGAACGTGATTGCGACGATGCGCAAGCCCGAGGCGGGCGCGGATCTCGCCACCCACGAGCGCATCACCGTGCTGCCGCTCGACGTGACGGTACCCGAGCAGATCGAGGCCGCCGTGAAGCAGTCACTCGAGCTGGGTGGGGTCGATGTGCTTTTCAACAATGCCGGCTATGGCTTGGCGGGGCCGTTGGAAGGCATCTCGGACGAGCAGATCATGCGCCAGATCAATACGAATCTGGTCGGCGTGCTCCGCGTCACCAAGGCGTTCATTCCACACATGCGCGAGAAGGGCGAGGGCGTGATGATCACGACGACGTCGATCGGCGGTCACATCACGCTGCCCTTCAACTCGCTCTACCACGCGACCAAGTGGGCGCTCGAGGGGTGGAGCGAGAGTCTGAGCTTCGAGCTGGAACGCTACGGCATTCGCGTCAAAACCGTCGCCCCGGGCGGGATCAAGACCGATTTCCTCGGCCGCTCGCTCGATATGGGTCAGCACCCCGCTTACGCCGAAGACGTGGAGAAGGTGTTCTCGGTATTCACCGCCCCCGAACGCGCCGCCGCCTACTCGACTGGCGAGGAGATCGCGGAGGTCGTCTTCGAGGCCGCGACCGATGGCGAGGACCGCGTCACGTACATCGCGGGCAAAGATGCAGCCGAGTTCTTCGCGCAACGTCGGGAGGTCGGTGCCGATGCCTTCCGCCAGGGCATGAGACAGATGATCTTCGGCGACTGATCGAGCTCTTTGAGTGGCACGAAGCTGGATCTCCGAGATGAAGCTCGGAGATCCAGCCGCTCGAGCCAGCTTCAGATGATGATGCAGGGCCCGGGATTGCAGTTGCTGGAGCAATCCGGGTCGGAGAACGGGAGCACGAAGATCGTCGTGCTGCGCCAGCCCGAGACGGCGCCACAGCGGTTCTTGGCGCGCACCCGTAGCTGGTAGCTCCCCGGTCCGTCCAGCGAGATGCCAGCGAAGCTCCAGTTCGGGCCCGCCGTGGTGTAGCTGACGGGGAAGAAGCCGCCGAGGATTTCCCATTCGTACGAGTCGGCACCGGGCACGGCGCTGGTGGTGAAGGTCGACATGCCGTTCTCACAGACGTCGGCCATGGCCGGACTGATGCCGAACGGCGTCGACAGGCTGTTCTTGAGCAGCGTCACCGTCTTCGTGGCGAAGGGGCTGTTGCCGCAGTTGGGAAAGGTGCTGCCGTTCGGATACTCCGCGGCGACTTGCACACTGGCCGTGTTGGCACTGGTCGACAACGGAGCATCGATGAGGTGGACGAGCCAGGGCACGGTCATCGAGGTGCTACCGATGCCGTGGAATTGCAGGCCGTCGGGCAGGTTCCAAATGTAGTCCTGGTTGGCGCCGCCGAGCGCCGGGATCGAGTAGGTGCCGGTCTCACCGGGACACAGGGCGTCCGGCCCGTTGATCGGTCCCGGCGGCACCGGCCCGATCGTCAGGTTCATGGCGGTGCTGTTGCCGGTGGTCAGAAAGCCGCATTGGCGCACCTCGACCTCGATCCGACCGGTGCCCGCTTGCGGCCAGACGCGCTGGATCAGCTCGAGGGACGTGTTGGACTGACGAGTCTCGACCAGTACACCGTTTTGGTAAAATCTCCAGGTGACATCACCACAAGTAACCTCGGCTCCTCCCGGG
>JBCCZL010000232.1:0-13751 GCA_039187775.1 Myxococcota bacterium | reverse complement strand
CGCCCCCAGGGACTCGGGACGCATCCGACGTTCAAGAATGCCCCGCCCGAAGTGCTGGAAGCGGTGCACGCCAAATTGGCCGAAGGCACCTACGCTCACCTGCGTAGCGCTTGATCATGCGCAGTCGACAAGCTCCCGAGCCGGACGATCCCTTGGCCAGCGCCTGGCATGAAGCCGGCCACGCCGTCGTGGCGCACTTGCTGGGGGGCGAGCGTCGGTTCTATGGCCTTCAAGCCCTGGGTCTCTACGGCGATCAGCAGCCGCACGAGACCTTCGAGGAGATGGCCGCGGCGTACATTGCGGAACTGCGAACCGTGCAGGAGAAGGGACCTTACCTCCTTGGGGGATTCTCCGGCGGCGGGATCACCGCCCTCGAAATGGCCCAGCAGCTCAAGGGCGCGGGCGAGGAAGTCGGCCTTCTGGTCATGCTCGACACCCCGGTGCCGGTGCGGCCAGGGCTCACTCCTTCCGATCGCGTGAAGGTGCAGCTTCAACGCCTTCGTGACCGCGGGCCCGGATACGTCGGGGAGTGGGCAAAGAACCGCTGGGCGTGGGAGGTCGGCAAACTTCGCGCTCGCTTCGAAGAGCCCGAGACGCGTGGCGAAGGCGAGTTTCACAACGAGGCGATCGAAGCGGCATTCCGTCGAGCGCTCGACCACTATGCCCTGCAAAGCTACGACGGTCGGATCACCCTATTTCGACCGCGGCTCGACGAGCACTACGTTCTTGGCGAAGACCGGATCCTGTCCCAAGAGATGGAATGGCAGTGGCACGACAACGGCTGGACGCCCCATGCGTCCGAAGTGATGGTGCACGAAGTGCCGGGCAACCACGACTCGATGGTGCTCGAGCCGAACGTTCGGGTGCTCGCGGAGTCGCTGCGCCAAGCGATCGACGACGCGGAGACGCGCGCCCCGGAGCATAAGGCCACGGTGGTGTCTTCGGGCGAGGCTCGACCGGCCGATTCCGTTTGAACGCTGAGGGCGGAGAAACGGTTTTCGACTCAACGCTTTGTGGCATCATCCCGCCGATGCGTCTTCTGGCGATAATCCTCAACTACAAAACCGCGGACATGACGGCGGACGCCGTTCGGGCAGCGCTTCGGGAGCTCCGGCGGTTCGGCGACGGGGGCTGGGAGCTCCTCGTGGTCGACAACGATTCCCAGGACGGGTCCTTCGAATCGCTGAGCGCACGTTGCGAGGAGGAAGACTGGGGGCCGAGGGTGCGCGTCGTCCGGTCGCCGAAGAATGGCGGGTTCGGCTTCGGCAACAATGTAGGCCTCCGGGACGGGCTGGGGCGCGAACATCCCCCCGAGTACTTCTATATCTTGAACTCGGATGCGTTTGTGGACGAGGGGGCGATCGAAGCATTGGTGACCTACCTCGACGAGCATCCGTGGGTGGGGATCACAGGAAGCTACATTCATGGACCGGAAGGCGATCCTCATGTGACCGCATTTCGCTTCCCGTCGCTTCAGAGCGAAATTGAATCGACGGTTCGCATCGGCGCCCTCACCTCGGTCTTTCAAGACGCGGTGGTCCCATTGGGACAGATCGATCGAACGCAGAAGGTCGACTGGCTCGCCGGCGCGTCGATGATGATTCGGGCCGATGTGCTCCGGGAGGTCGGGCTCTTTGACGAGACCTTTTTTCTCTACTTCGAAGAAACCGATCTATGCCGGCGCGCGGCGCTCGCGGGGTGGCCCACGGTATACGTACGCGAAAGCTCCGTCACCCACATCGGCTCGGTGTCCACCGGAATGAAAGACCAAACCCGACGGCGCCCCCAATACTGGTTCGACTCTCGGCGACACTATTTTCGAAAGAACCACGGGAGCCGCTACCTGTGGGCAACCAACGCCGCCCAAATCATGGGCTTCGGTGCCTTTCGGGTCCGCCAACTCCTCACCGGCACCGAGAGCGACGATCCACCCAAATACCTCCGGGACTTCTTAAAACACACCTTCTCCCGCAACTCGTAGGGACGAGGTAATTTCTTTCCTCACCACGTCGTCCAAACCCCTGAGATCACATGACCGGAGATCGAACCAGCTCACTGTAGGTATTCTCGCCTGAGTTCGGTCCGACAACACAACGAGGGGGACGAGGGGTTAGCTGGTTGTGCTGCTCTGGAGTTCGGTGGCGTGTTCGGAAGAGATGCGCCGGAGGTCTTCCATGGAGTGGTCGCCAAGGAGCCAACCTGGTGGGGTGCCTTCGGCGGGTCGGATTTCGAGCCGTTGGTTCCGGAAGCGAATGCGGGTACCCCACTCGGAGAGCAGCGCTTCCTCGAAGTCGCAGAAGTTGTACGCGTTGTACTCGCCTTCCCCACGGTCGAGCGTATCTTCGTAGCAGTCTTCATCGATCACCTGACGACGGGTCCGGCGGCTCAGGAGCAGATGAGCAAACTCGTACACCTGACCGTCGCGCACCTCGAAGAGCTTGGTCACGGTGTCGTCGTGGGTCGCTTCGCCGGTGCCACCGCCCCGCGAGTAGTGCACCCACAGGTAGATGTTGCCGGCAGCTTCCGCGAAACCCATGTCCCGAAAGTCGGTCGACCGTCCCTCGGTCCCACGCTCGCATGCGTCGCCAAGATCGGAGACTTCGGTCCACGAGGACCCGATCTTCGCCACGATATAGATCCCCTGGCAGTGCCATGCCCCCGCCATGCCGCTCTTCACCATGAGCACCTTCTCGAACGCTCCTCGCGGACCCAGCGCTTCGCCCTCGTCGTAGAACGGCTCCTCGAAGGCCCCCTCCTGATAGTTGGCATAGACGAAGGCTTCGAGTGAACCCGGCGCCGGCGCGTCCATCCCGGGCGGATACTCCTCTTCCAGATCGACTTCTTGATCAGTGACTTGTCGATCGACGACTTCTCTATCGACGACTTCTCGATCGACGACTTCATTGGCTCGACGGTCCTCGACCCTGGCTTCTTCCGCCGCAGACTCGGCTTGCAACGGCGTAGATTCGCCCCGGTCCGAAGAACGCTCACTCACCGGGGTCTCATCCCCCGCGGGGTTCGTTCCCTCCGTCTCGGCGTCCCCCTGACCACAACCGAGAGCAACAAGGACAACCCAGACAACGTGGGGCAACGCCGGACGCCACAGCACGTTCCATTTATAGCGCAATAATTCATTCACACAGCAGTAACTCGCCCGGATGAGCAAATACCTTCACCGCTCGAGAACTCGGCGGGCGATTCGCGCTGGATCTGCCTCTCCTGTGGTCAAATGTGATTTCGGAATAACCCAAAGTCGTGGTGCAGTAAATTCAAGGACTTGGCGATCGTGGTGAGGCAACGAATTACCTCGTCCCCGAAATGTGTCTTGGCGCCATCGTGGTGAGGCAACGAATTACCTCGTCCCCGGGAGTTGACCCGACTTGTATTTGTTTCGGGCTGGTAGTCTGGCCCGATGCGGGTCTTGGGGTTGCTTGTTGGTTCTTGTGTCTTCGTCCTCTCGGCGTGCGGAGATGATGCGTCCTTGAGGGTGGATCCCGCGAGCGTTGAGCAAGAGCTGGGGGAAGACAGACTCATCAATTTCAACCTCGAGCTTGGGTCATCGGAGGCGGTTGAAGTTACGTGTACGCCGTCCTCGAGCGACGCCACCATTACCTGGAGCCTCTTTCCCAACAGCCCTACCGCCCAGTCGATCGACACCAACGGCGCTGCGTTTACGGTGACCGCGAGCCCGGCGGTGGTCCACGCCTGGGGCGTCGAAGGTCGTTGCGATACTCCCGGCGTCAACGCCTACACGTGCACCAGCCCTACGACCAACAGCGCGCCGCTGACGGTGAGCTGCATCGATCCGAACATGCGGGATGCGATGGTCGATGCCGGAGATGCGGGCGATGCCGCCGTTCCTCCGAACGGCGTAGTGCTCTTTGCCCCTCAAGGCGTGTTCGCGTTCGATGGCAGCAACCTGACGATGCTCCACCCCGTGCAACGGGTGAGCGTGGCCGCCGAGATTCGATCCGGCCCTGGCGGCTATCTGGCGTTGGGGGGGAGGTCCTCGGTCCCGGTCACCGTCGTGACGTCGTCCGACGGAGTTCGATGGACGGATAGCTCTCCCGACATCGTGGCCGAACCATCTCTGGCGCAACACGGCGCCGTCGGTGCAGGCACCTACGTTCTTTCGATCGATCGCGCGGGAACCTTCTTCTCCACCGACGGGGGAACGGTGTGGACCCAAGCCACCACCGCTCCGCCGCTCGACGAGCTGGGCCTCAGCGTGGCCTTTGGTGATGGCACATTCGTCATGAGCTCGGGGGCCCGCTCGACCGACGGTGACACCTGGGTCGCGGCGACGACTCCGCCCGCGTTCTGGACGGAGGCCACGAACCCGACGGGGCGCTCCGAAATCGTAGGCTACGGCGACGGAACGTTTGTCATGGCCGCCACCGACGGCATCATCGCGCGAGTCGCTCGCTCGACCGACGGCGGCGACACCTGGACCAGCGGCACCCCACCGATGGCGAGCACCCCCGATATCTATGGCATCGCCTACGGCGACGGCGTGTGGGTCGTCGTTGGCGAGCGAACCCTTTGGCGCTCGACGGATGGACTGACATTTGAAAACGTGAGCGCTCCCGAGATCGCCGCCTTCGACGTGGCGTTCCGGCCGGGCGATGGCTTTCTCTTGGTCGGCGAGCGGTTCTGGTCGTCTCCCGACGGACAAACATGGACCGCCGTGCCGGTAGAGTTTCCACCGCAGGTCAACGGATTTGGCGCCGTCGCCACCACGCTGTGAGCCGATAGCGCCGCTACGCCGTGCAAGCCATTCACTCCGGGCTGTTCACCCTAGGCTGTTCAACCCGGCCCAGTCACTACGAGCCGTTCTACGAGCCAAAGCTCTCGACGTGGATACGAGTAGACGACACGCCCGCTGACTCGAGACCCTCCACGATCTCGGCGATGAAGCGGTCGGGTCCGCAAACGTAGTACTCGGCGTGGGGGTCGTTGACTTGGTCCATGATCTCCTCGCTCCGAAGGTGCCCCTTTCGATCGAAATGCTGGCCTTCGATCTCTTCCGGCTTCGGCCGACTGTAGCGAACCTCGGAATGGAGCCGGGGAAGCGTTCGCGCGAGGCCCTTCACTTCGCCGGCAAACGGGTGGTGCGCGCCGTCGCGCGCACCGTGAAACCAAAATACAGAACGCGGACTTCCGGAAAGCGCATGAAGCATGCTCAGCACCGGGGTCTGACCGATCCCCGCGCTGATAAACACGTGCGGTCCCGGGGTGTCTTGCAGCACAAAGTCACCACTCGGCGCCCCTGCGTCCAGCATCGCTCCCACCTGAACCTCGTCGTGCAGGAACCGGGACGCGCGCCCCCTCGGTTCTCGTTTCACCGAGATGCGGTACTGCCCGTCGGTCGGTGCGTTCGAAAGCGAGTAGCTTCGCTCCAGATCCGGACCGAGCTTGAGCGGAAGGTACTGGCCAGGAAGAAACGGTGCCAACGGTCCCCCGTCACGGGACTCGAACACGAACGACGTCACATCGGCCGACTCCCGAAGCTTCTGCGCAAGCCGGAGGGATCGCACCGCGCCATTCGGGCGGCTCCACCGGAGAGGAAGTGCATGGGGAAGCTCCACCACTCCGTCGAGTTCGATCACGACTAGTCGCCGTGCATCCGGAATCCGGTCGACCTCCGGCCCATCCCAGAGGATCGTCGCCCGGCCGGTCAGCTGAAGCATGGTGCCCTCCGCGAAGTTGAGAAAGAGGAGCCCCACGCGTGGATCCCGCACCAGGTTGCCGATCGTGTTGAAGAGGTTGTTGCCGGAATAGTCAGGAAACACAAGGCCACGGGGGCTCGAAACCTGCACGAAGCCGGGCTGGCCGCCGCGGTGGGAAGCATCCATGCCGTAGCTCGGGTGCTCGCCATCCCCCCGATAGCCGCTGGCGATGAAGAACGTGTCGGCCGTGCGGATCATGGCCTCCTGCCTTGAGTCGAGCTCGGCGCTCCGACGCGCCGGCTCCGGGTTCGGCGCGACGCGGGTCCATTCTCGCTCTTGGATGTACTGCGGACAGTTTCCAAAACTCTGGTCCACCCGAAGCCGAAGCGCGGCACCGTCCCCGAGCCGGCCGTTCGCTCGATTGCGCCGTCGCGTCGAAAGCTCGATGCCGAGAACCCCGAGATCGGCGCCCGGTCGCAACGCCGCCTCCAGCGCATCTCCAGGCACCGGCCGCGCATGGATGTCGAGCGTTGTCGGCTCGGGCGAACGGGCAAACCCCGGCTCGCCGTTGAGCACCGTGGCCCAGGGCCGTCCATCCGCATCTCGTGCCGCTCCGATCAAAAACGGCAGCTGCGCGTAGAACTCCCGGTGTTGCTCGGGAAGGAAGGGTCGGATCATCCTCGTCGCCCAGCGCTCCACGTCATCCTGACCTACGCGGTGCTGGGCCAGTTTTTCGCCGGAGTGAAACGGAGAGCCTTCCATCTTGGATCCTGGAACGGAGCTCAATGTCGCGGAGAGTAGTTCGTGACCCACCGGCGGATTCATGACGCCTCGAAGGCGATGAACTCCATTCGGATCCCTCCCGGAATGAAACACATCAGATGGTTCGCCGGCGCGCCCTTTAGTGGCTCCGGCTCGAACTCGATCTTGACGTCCGCCCGAGCCGCGAGCTCACGGTGAAGCGCAAGAAGCGCGGCCCGATCGGGAACCCGAAGCGCGAGGTGGTGAAGCCCCACATTGTTTCGACGATCGAAAGGCGTCGCCAAGGAAGGATCCGCCGCCTGCCAAAGGGTCAACATGACGGTGCCGTCGCTGAGAAACACGGACGGATAGTCTGGGCGGCCCCCCACGGTGGAAAAGCCGAGAGCATCCTCGAAGAACCGCTGGGTGGCGGGAAGGTCGGGAACCGTGAGCCCGACATGATGGATCCCGCTCGTTCGTGTCGTCATGGATTCGTCCTTTCGAGGCATGGCTGGCCATGCCGGCCTCGCCAAAGAACCTAAAACCTTCTGAATAATAGATAAGTACCCCCGTCTAGAGTTCATTCATCCATATTTTGAACGAATCAGTACATTGGGAGGATGGACAAACTTGCCGCGATGCGTGGCTTCATCGAGGTGGTCGACCAAGGAAGCCTGACCGCCGCCGGGCGTGCTCTCGGCAAGTCGCTCCCCACCATGGTGCGGACGCTGGCGGCTCTCGAAGAAGACCTGGGGGTTCGCCTGCTTCGGCGCACGACGCGCCGCATGTCCCTCACCCCCGAAGGTCACGAATACCTCGCGCGCTGCCGGCAGATTCTGGCGGACATCGATGAAGCGGAGCGGTTGCTCGGCGAGAGCGGGGAACTACGCGGAGGCATTCGCATCACCGCACCGGTGCTGTTTGGTCAGATGCACGTGGCCCCGGCAGCCGTCGCCTTTGCCAAGGCGCATCAAGAAGTCGACGTCGACCTCATGCTCCTCGACCGCGTGGTGGATCTGGTCGATGAAGGGATCGATGTGGGGATCCGGATCGCACACCTCGCGGACTCCGCGATGATCGCGATTCCGGTCGGCACCGTACGTCAGGTCGTCGTCGCAAGCCCCGCCCTCCTGCGAGACAGCGGGCCCCTTCAGACCCCTCGAGAACTTCGCGACCGACCGACCGTACGCTTCGACGCCACGAACACGCGGGGCGTTTGGCGGTTTCGCGAAGATGGCAAGACGCTCCGCGTCGAACCTCGAACGGGCTTTCGCGCCAACCATGCGAGCGCGGCCATCCACGCATGTACCGAAGGCCTCGGGTTTGGTCGGTTCCTGTCTTATCAGGTCGCGCCGCACTTGCGCAGCGGAACCCTCGAACGGGTGCTCCGGGAGTTTGAAGATGCGCCGATCCCCGTCCAGATCATCTACCCCGAGGCCCGACTGATGTCGGCCCGGCTTCGAGCGTTCGTCGACTGGATGCGGGATCGGCTTCGGGAGCGCGAAGAACTGGACGCCGATCGGGACAGCTAGCGCGAGGTGAACGAAACGTTGTCACCTTAGAAACGTGTCGCCTTCGAGAAGGAGCCGCGGCGGCAGCTGGGCGCCGGTGGCTTGGAAGCCGTTGTCGATCTGCGGCCGATAGCCGATCCAACGCTCGATCGCATCGAGGACCGTGCCCTGTTCTTCGAAGCGGAGGCCTTGAATCAGCGCGCCATGGTTCGCCTGGGGCGCATCGACCCGAAAAACGCTCGCGCTGTTGGGTCGGTCGAGGAAACGAAAGCGCAAACCAAGTGCGACGGGCCCTTGTCGGCATACACGGTCGAAGCGGCCACTCGAGTTTCCAGCGGAGTGAGTCAGGATGCCCCTCGATGCAGTCCCCCCATGAGCCTTCCAACATTCGAATGGGGCGAACGGTCTTCGCTCCGTCGGGCTTCCGAGGGACCTCGGCTGACGCTACGGGTCAGCGCGCTGGTCGAGAGCGAACTGCTCTTCGGGAGCGGCCACGAGACGGTGACGAGCGTAGAGCGCAAAGTACAGGAGCCCGAGGGCGTACCAGATCGCCGCTCCGACCGCGACCTTCTGGTAGACCGGGTCGACGACGAACAGTGCCACCAGAGTGACGAGCGCGATCAGAAAGGTGATCACCGCGCCGGGAATTCCAAAGGGGCTCCGGTAGGGTCGTTCGATGGTCGGAAAGCGAACCCGCAGAAGGATAAAGCTCACCATTTGAAGCATGTACGACAGCACCGCACCAAAGACCGCCATATTGAGCAGCACCGCCCCCACCGGATGATCCTGTCCGAGCGAGTGGATGACGAATGCAACCACATAGCCGATCGCCGCCCCCACGATGAGCGCGACGACTGGCGTCTTTCGCGTGGGATGGGTTCTCGAGAGCACGCGGGGAAAATAGCCCGCGCGCGACAGCGAATAGACCTGCCGGCCGTACGCAAAGATGATGCTGTGAAAGCTCGCCGCAAGCCCAGTGACCGCAATGAGCGCGAGGATCTGCGCGTTGGTTCCCGCGCCAAAGATCGTCTGAAACGCATCCAGCAGGGGGCGTTCGGATGAGCTCAGTTCATCCGCCCCCGGCGCAACCCCCGAGTTCAGTACGAGGGTCAGGAACGCCGCGACGATCAGCGTGAACAGGCCCAGCACGATGCCCCGCGGCATGTCTTTCTTCGGGTCGTGCGATTCTTCCGCGGCGAGCGGCAGCTCCTCGATCGCGAGATAGAACCAGATGCCGAAGGGCAGCGCGCCGAGAACGCCGATCCAGCCCTTCGGAAACCAAGTGCTGCCTCCGGGGTCAGGCTCGATGTCGAGCGCATTTGAAAGGCTGAAGTG
The DNA here is from genome assembly GCA_039187775.1 of Myxococcota bacterium. Taxonomy (GTDB): domain Bacteria; phylum Myxococcota_A; class Polyangia; order Polyangiales; family JBCCZL01; genus JBCCZL01. The sequence goes on along the minus strand of JBCCZL010000232.1, from coordinate 4,495 downwards.
GGGCACCGCCGATATCCAAAACACGACAAGAATCAGGAGTGCGGCAATCGTGATGACCACCGTCACTCGGAACGAGAGTTCCACTCCCCAAATATTGAGCCCCACAAACACGGCATAGGCCCCGAGCCACCACAGCGGCTGCGCCCAGTCGGGAGTTCCAAAGATCGCGCCGAGATAGCCGCCGATGCCGACCACTATCACCGCCGGCGTCAGTACGAACTCCATGTTCTCCGCCAGGCCGGTCACGTAGCCGCCCCAGGGTCCCATCGAGGATCGGGCAAACGAGTACGCACCGCCGGTATGCGGAAGCGCCGGTGACATCTCGGCGATCGAGAAGCAGAGGCCGATGTACATCACCGTGATGATCACCGTGGCTACCAGGAGACCCCCAAATCCTCCCGACGCCAGGCCGAAGTTCCAACCGAAGAAGTCCCCGCTGATCACCGCGCCGACTCCGAGCGCCCACAGCGACCAAACCCGTGCATGGCGTCGAAGGCCGCGCTGTTCGAAGTAGCCGTCTTCGACGGCTTCGTACTCGACGCCGCTGCTCTGGGGTTTCTTCTTGTCCATTGGTCTGGCCGCAGTCAACCACGGACGGGCACAATTGAGAAAGCCGCGATCCGAAGACCGCGGCTTCCCCATCGTTCAATCTTCAGGTCAGATGGGAGACATGCCAAAGATGTTGTAGAGCGCGCGATAGATTTCCAGGTCGTTCACCTCGCGGGTGATCTGGAAGTCCTGCGCTCCGTCGGCGATGAGCTGGTTGATCTGGTCGATCTTGTCGGCCGCAACCCAACCCTCGTTCGCACGCGCCGGGTCACGGTACGCGATGTAGACACGACCGCTGACCGGATCCTCGAGACGAACCTCTTCGAAGTTCGGCGCGATGTCGATCTCTTCGCCGCTTCCGGCCAGGGCAACCTGCATCCGCTGCACGAACCCGAGGTCGAAGTTCGAGGAGAGGAAGGCCGACCCGAAGAGCGCGGTGTAGAACCAGTCGGTGAAGGACAGGTTGCCGTCGATCGGCGTTCCGATGGGCTGAGCGGTGCTGTTCCAGTCGCGATAGACGAACTCGCCGTTGTTCCAACGCGGTGCGAAGATCGCGTTGTCGTCGCGAATGATGCCGCCGAACATCTCGTTGATCTGGTTTTCAAACACGAGATAGAGCGGGATTCGGTAGGTGAGGAAGTTCTGCGCATCTCCCGCGCCGATACCGATGACCGACGCGTCGCTGGCGGTGATGGCGCGAATCGCCGCGAAGCGCTCGAAGAAGTGACCGCTCTCGCTGACGAAGTTGAAGAAGTTGTACCCGGTGTCGGTATCGAAACGGGTGAAGGTTCGTCGACCCACGCCCTGCGGGATGTCGATCTCACCATCGCCCATGTCGTAGCGGCGCCACTGGTACTCACCGGTGGTTCCGGTCGTGCTCCCGAGCGGCGGCTCACCCATCACGTACGATCCGTAGCGGGGAGTCGCCATGACCTCGCTCAAGAGCTGGAAGCCATTGACCATCGCCTGGGTCTGTACCGCCTCGCGGAGCGAACCGTCCTGGCGGAAGTCGAAGATCCAGTGCTGGTACATGTTGATCATCGGTGCGAAGTAGCGGCTCTCCGCACGGGCGCCCACGTTGCTCGGGTTGAAGCCGAGCCGGTCGCGCGCGAGGTTGTTGATGACGTAGTACTCGCGGTAGGTCCGGATCCAGTTCTCCGTGATTTCGTACGGGTCCGCACCTTCGTCCCAGGTGTGGCACTGGGCGGTCGAATCCCGGTACTCGTCGTAGCAGGCGTAGTAGGGAACGCGGAGGGGACCGGTCGCCTCGTCGCTGAAGTCGAAGGTCTCGCGCGGAACGTATCGGCGCTGCTGCATCGCCGCGATGCCCTCGTCGATGTCTCCGGTGCTCGAGAAGAGCCCGGGGATCTGCGTGTAATGGAGGAAGTCGCCGCTCATGCCGAAGAGCGGGTTCCGGAACGAACCGATGGTCCGCATGAAGTCAACGTCGGTTTCAACCATAGCGGCGGTCACGTTGTCCTCGAAGACTTGGACCATGTCCGCGTAGCCAGCGGCGATGGCGGCGTCGTCGTAACGGCCGAGGCCGTGGAAGTCCGAGTTGAACTTCGCCCCGTAGTCCATGATCGAGGTGTACTGATACTCGCGCATCTTCTCGAGGTCCTGCTGGTCGCAGGTCGCTGCGTTCGTGGCGTCACGAACCTGACAGGACGAGCGAAGCGCTTCGCCGAGGCTCGTCGGCACCCGGTCGAGCGTGATGCGCCGCGAGTCCCAGTACTCCGAGAAGTAGTTGAGCGGGTCGGCGCTGCCGCCGAAGTTGTGGCGAAGACCGATGGTGTGGCCGATCTCGTGGAGCTGCACGCCCTTGTAGATCTGCTCCCGGAGATACTGCCAGAGGTCCAGACCGGTGAGACCCGCGTCCTTCGCTTCACGCGCGAGGCCGATGATCGTCGGGTCGGTGAAGTCGGCGAGCCAGATATTGTTCTCCTGGGCGCGGAGCCGCTTGAGGGCGACGCGCTCGTCGACCTGGCCCCGGCCGATGTTGAGGGGGCTCACCGTCTCGATGAGTTCGGGGGTGAGCGCCTCGATGTTGAAGTCCTGATAACCCTGGGCGGCGAGGAGCGGCGCGTGCGCGCGGAGCACCTCGTCGTTGATCATCATCGCTTCCATCTCCGTGCCGCGAACCCGGTTGAGGCGCGCGTTATCCCAACCGAAGCGGGACTCCTGGAGGTTGTCGAGGTCGACCCAGGTGTTGCCGTTCTGGTCCGGCGCGCCGAGGAGCGACTCGACCCGGTCGAAGTTGAGACCGAGCATTTCCTCGATCGGGTTCTCGGCTCCGTCGATTCGGTCGATCCGGGCGAGGGAGCGCGGGTCGGTCGGCGCCCGACGCGCCGCCACCTGATTGAGAATGTACTCCTCGCCGAGGATATCCTCGTCGGTGAGGTCACCGTTGATGAGGTTGACCATGTCCGCCGCGGTCTGCGCATACGTGTCGACGGCCGCGCCGTACACGTAGGCCATGCCGGCCACGATCCGGCCCGTCTCGGGGTGGCCCGAGGAGGGGCCATATCCGAGCGGGCTCGCAAGCTGCGGATGGTCGACCCAGTAGATGAAGCTCTTCCGAAGGTCGCCAATGCGGAACTCCCCCTCGGGGTTCTCTTCCATGCAGAAGAGACAAGTGCCGCCGGTGTCGTTCTGAATCTTCGCGGTGACCTGCTCGATGTTGAAACCGAGACGGGCGGCCGCGGCTTCCTTGAAGGAGCGGTCGTACTCGGCGACGATTTCGTCGGTCACCGGCCGGAGCGACTCCGGATAGTTCGCCGAGAGGGTGTAGACGACGGGCTTGAGGGTGTACTGCGAGAAGTCGGGGTTCCCCGCGGCGTCGACGATGCGCTCGCCGTTGGCATCGAGGGTGTTCGTCCAGATCTGGTGGACGTTCGCGAGGAAGATGAGGCCCTCGTTGAGCACGCCGCGCTGACGGTCGTAGCTCTTCCGCTCGGTCCGGAAGAAGCCGAACTCCCCTTGGCGCTGGTCGCTGTACACGACGGGGATGAACTCGGCTTCTGCTTCTGGGTCCACCTTGAGGAACGAGGTGCGAACCTTGACCTCCTGCGCGGTGCAGTCGCCGGCGATCACGTTGTTTAGGTCGAGGATGCAGTCGAAGATGTCGGGCGAAACCGCCATCCGCTCGGTGAAGTCGAAGTAGTAAGGGTCGCCGTGCTCGCTCGCGTCGGAGAACCGGCCGTCGGTGCAGACCTCGTCACCATCGTGGCAGACCCGGAACGCATCGGGACCGCCCTCGGTGGCCTGCCCGTAGAGCTGCAGGACTGCATCGTCCGAGTTCGGCGTGGACTTGAAGAACCAGTTCGCGATCTGGGGGTTGTTCCAGTCCACGCGAACAAACTCTCGCTCAAACCAGGGACGGTCCTGGGTGTCCTCACGGAGGGTGTTGGTCTGCTCACCGGTGCGCGGGTTGTAGTCCCGGAACACATCGACGTGCGAGATCGGGTACGCCACGATCGGCTGGCCCTGGAAGTCATCGGGGTTCCGACCTTCCTGAAGGCCTTCGCGAACGATGACGTCTCCGAACGTTGTTCGCTCCGGATCGGCAGCGGGGTCGGCGCCGGGAACCTTCTCGTAGGCCCGGTAGCCGATGAGGAAGTTCTCCTCGAAGACCCAGTTGATGAGCTCCATATCGCCCGTGTCACCAACGAAGGAGAAGGTGCTGGTCTCCGGAACGTCCACGACGGTCTGTCGAACGAACCAGTCGCCGGCGAACATCGCCTTGGGCAAAAGGTTGGGTTGGGTACGGTCGATCTCGCCGACATCCTGAGCGCACCCGCTCAGCACCGCGAGAGCGCCCACCAGAGCGATCGATAACGTTCTCATGTAGTTCATCTCCTAAAGCCTAAAAATCTGCGCCGTCAAAGCTTCCAGTGAGCTGGACGTAAAAACTGGTGAGGTTCAGCGCCTGCCGGCTGGCATCTGG
>JBCCZL010000231.1:0-13774 GCA_039187775.1 Myxococcota bacterium | reverse complement strand
TGCGGCGATGACTCGGACCGGCGAGGGGATGCATCGGTAACGGATGCCACCGTCGACCGTGGGGTCTCCGACGCTTCGGCGGACGCCGAGCCCGACGGGCCGGCCCCCGGCACGATTCTGGAAGACGCGGGTATCTGTCTGATGCCCGGAGCCCCGTGCGAGACCCGGCCAGATGACTTTCCCTGCTGCATCGTGAACACGTGCATCGTCCCGCTTGGGGCCACCGATCCCGTCTGCGCCATTCCAAGCGACGGCATGCCCGGGATGTAGGACTCGCCAACCGCTGAGAAACGCTGACGCTCGGGGCGTTCAGCTTTCGGTGACGCGCTTGGCCTCGGTGAGGAGGCAGCGTTCGAACGCTTCGACCGCGGGGCTGACGAGTTCGAGGTCGGCCTTTACGGTATAGACGGGATTGTAGGGAGGGAGTCTCGTCGTGGGGAGGAGCTCGACGAGGGTCCCGTTCTCGAGGTCCGCGGAGACCGAGAACCGGGAGAGATAGCCGACCCCGAGGCCCCGACGAACCATCGCGTGGAGCGACACGCCATCGTTGACGGTCAGGCTTGGATGCACTTCGAGGATGTGGATCTGACCGTCGACTTCATAGGCCCAGGAGGTCAGCGAAGCGGCGCCGCTCCGGTACGCCACCACCGGCCACGATAGGAGGTCGGTCGGCGCCTGCGGAGCGCCGAACTGTTCGACCAGCGAAGGCGCGGCGACGAGCACGACCTCGTTGTCGCACAGTTTTCGTACGACGAGATCCTCGGCCGACGGAAGCCCAACGGTGATCGCAAGGTCGAGGCCGCTCTGGTGGAACGAGAGCGGGCCGTCGTCGAAGTGGAGGCGGAGGCCCACCTTCGGAAACTGCGTTCGGAACTGTTCCGCCGCCGGCATCACAAGCGCCGCGCCGACATGGACGAGGGACTGCACTCGGAGCTCGCCGGCGACGATCTGCTCCATTCGCGACAAGTCATGAAGGAGCTCTCGGTAGCGTTTGCCGATCTCTCGGCCGTGCCGAAACACGAGCTCGCCGGCCGCGGTGAGCTGCTTTCGACGCGTGGTGCGGGTCATCAACGTCACGCCCAGGCTCCGCTCGAGCTCGCGCACCTGGCGGCTGATCGTCGAGTGGACGGTGCCTCGTCGGACGGCGGCTTGGGCAAACCCACCACTCTCCACGACGTCGCAAAAGACCAGCACCCGGTCGATGTCTGCTGTCATGGCGGCCTTGTCCCCACTTTGGTCTTCATTTGTCTTAATTTAGACAAATAATGTCGCGAATTCTTCCTTTTTTGAGCAGTGGGACGACCGCAAGCTGTCGTCAGACGCCACGAAACAACCACGGAGAGTCTTATGCGCTTCAACACCACTGCTACCGCCGCCACCCTTGCCCTCACCGCCTGCTCGGGGCCAACCCCAGCTCCGATGACGGCCGCATCCGCCACGGGAGGTTCGTCGTCGGCGCCCCCCGCGACCGGGGGCGATGCCAATGCCGCCGCGGAGGCGGTGCGAAGCACTATCATGGCCGTGTTTTCCGGGGTCGACGCGCATCGCTGGGACGATGTGCGGTCGGCGATGACATCCGAGATTCAAGTGAACTATTCGGACCTTGGGGGAGCGGCCGGCGTCGTTCCCTCGGCCGAACTCGTCGATGGCTGGGCCGGGTTCCTTCCGCGCTTCGACCGCACCGTCCACAAGCTCCACGACCTCGCGATTCACACCGTCGGAGATCGGGCGACCGCGACCTTCACCGGGATCGCGATGCACACCCTCGAGGTCGACGACGACGTCCACACGTGGACCGTCCTCGCCGGATATGACACCGAGTTTGTTCGAGAGGCGGGTCGGTGGAAAATGGCCCGCATCGATCTGTCCCTTCGCGGTCAAGCCGGCAATCTCGAGCTTCCTGCGCTCGTGCAGTCGGCGCCGATCAAAGAGCCGTCCGCGAGCGTCCCCTCGCCCGAGGTCGAACGGTTCTTTGCCGCGCTCGAGGCGAACGACCGCGCTGCGCTTCGGGCCACTTTCGCGCCGACAGTGGTGCAAGCGATGCCGTTTGCGCCGGACGGCTTCCCCGAAGAGGTCCGCGGCATCGATGAGCTTTCAGCGCTCTTCGACAACGTCATCGATCAGCGCCAGTCCTACCGTCGGGTGTATCACGCGACGGGCAACCCGCGGTTCGTAGTCGCGAGCTTTGACGGCGAAGTACAGCTCGAAGAAGGCCCATACCGGAATAGCTACGTGAACCTGTTTGTCCTGGACTCCGAAGGCCAAATCGAGCGCATCGAGGAGCATTTCGATCCCACGACGCTCCTTCGCGACTGGCCCGGTCTTCGCCGGCATCATTCGGTTCATCCGGCGGGCGCTTCCACCGACGCGGTCACCGCGCGACGGGTGACCTTTGAGAGCGGCGGCGACACGCTCGTAGGCCGGATGTTTGTTCCCACGGACTTCGATCCAAATCGGCCATCGCCCGCGGTCCTCGTCGCGGGGAGCTGGACCAGCGTGAAGGAGCAGATGCCCGATGTGTACGCAAGTCAGTTCGCAGCCCGGGGACTGGTCGCGCTGACCTTCGATTTCGCAGGCTTCGGTGAAAGCGAAGGGATGCCTCGACAGCTCGAAGCTCCGCAAAAGAAGATCCGCGATATCCGCGCTGCGTTCGCCTTCCTGCGGGCGCAGCCCGGGGTGGACGCCGAGGCGATCGCGGGACTCGGCGTCTGTGCCGGGGCGGGCTACATGGCTCACGCGGTGGCGGAGGAGTCGCGCTTTGCCCGCCTTTTGCTCATCGCACCATGGCTGCACAACGAGGAGCTTGCGCGCGGAATCTACGACAGCCGGCCGGGCGGCTCGACCGCACTCATCGAAGCGAGTCAGACCGCCGAGCGCCGCTATGCCGAAACGGGACAGATGGAGTACGTGCTGGCGGCGAGCGAACTCGATCCGCTGAGCGCGATGTACGTGCCCAACAACGCGTTCGATTACTACCTGAATCCGACCAAGGGCGCCGGCGCCCACTATGACAACCGCTTTGCGGTGGCGAGCTGGGAGCCCTGGATCACGTTCGACGGGATCGCGGCCGCGGCGGACATCGAACAGCCGGTGCACATCGTTCACAGCCAGCAGGGGGCGATTCCGCCGGGCACCGAACGTTTCTATGCCGAACTACGAGGCGAGAAGTCGATCGAGTGGCTCAACGACTACACCCAGGCGGATCTCTACTTCGAACCGGCCGCGGTGGCCGCGGCGACGAACGTCGTTGTGGGTCTTGTGCGTTGAGCCGACGATACCGCGAACGTCGATCTGGGCGGCCTCTTTGGCCGCCCTTCTTTTTATGTGCCTGGCTCTCGAAGCTTGCCTAACTAACGATGGTCGAGGCGCTCACCGAGGGCGAAGCAAAGGCGTGCATCGCTCTTGCGCATGTCGACTCCAGCCTGGAGCAAGGCCAAGCGAGCACGGTTGAGGGCCTGGGCGGCGTCGATCACGTCGACGACTTCGGTGAGTCCCTGGGCGTATCCGGCGCGCGTCGCGGCATAGGCACGCTCGGCCGCATCGATCTGCTGGCGCGCCGCCCGGAGCCGAGGGAACGTCGCCCGATAGGTATACGACGCGAGCGCCACTTCCGCGCGGATGGCGTCTTCCAACCGATGCAGGGCGGCGGTGACCCTCGCGACTTCTGCGCTTGCCCGTCGCTGCCGTTGGATCCCTCGCGCGAAGCCGTCAGGAGACCAGCGGACCCGGGCGCCTGCGATCCAACTTGTCTCGGGTGAGTCGTTCGGAGGCACATAGAGGGAGTTGGGGCGGGCGTAGTCGAGCTGGCCGAAGAGTTCGAGGGACGGTGCGAGCTGCACTTGCGCGGTTTGGACGATGGCGCGTCGCGCATCGAGCGACCGGCGGAGCGCCGCGACTTCTGGACGGTTCGCCCACGCGGCCTCGAAGAGCTCTTCGTCGGAAGAAGTCGCGCGCGGGGTGAGTGCGGTGGTCATCGGCTCCCCAATTCCGATGGACCCCGGACGCGGTTCGAGGTTTAGAAGGGCGACCAATGCGGCGCGACGGGCGCGCTCGACCGCTTCGGACTCCGCGAGCCGCTGCTCCGCGGCGGCGACCTCGGCGCGAAACCGAAGGGGGTCGGGGGCCGCGGTGACGCCGGCTGCGAGGCGGGCATCGGCGCGAACCAGGTCGTCTTGGGCCTCGCGCAGCCGTTGCGCCGCGACGAGTCCGCGTCCGCGTGCGGCGACGTAGTCGAGGAACATAACCGTCGCCTCGAGCGCTCCCGCATTTTTGGCCGCGTCGACGAGCAGTCGGGCCGCATCGATGGCGTAGTCTGCGGACTCCACGGCTCGGAGCGACTCCAGCAGGGTTCGGGTCAGCGAGTAGCTCACCACGACGCCCACTCCGTATTGGTTTTGGGGGATGCGGATGTTGGAGCTCGCCATGCCTGGAACGAGGGGGGGGTTATCGATCTCCGAGACCCGCGTGTACTGCGCCGATACCAAGAGCCGAGGAAAGAGCTCGACGAGTTCACCGTCCCGGGCCGCCAACGCTTCGTCCGCCGACGCGTTCGCTTCATCCACGCGCGGCGACTCGTCCGCGCCCCGTCGTGCGACTTGCGACAGCGATAGCCGAGGCTGCCCTTCGGCGAGCGCACGGTCGATGTCGGCGAGCGGAACCTCGGCGCCGTCCTGGGCGAGGCCGGGCGTCGCGGTGAGCACGATCGCGAGGAATCCAACGATCCCCGTCGGGACGAAGCGGGCTCCTCGGGTCGGAGCGGTGTCGACCACGGGTCTTCGTCGCGTGATCACCAGAAATGCCGCCGGGACAAAGTAGAAGGACAGGACGCCGCTCAGGAGCACTCCTCCGGCGATTCCACTCGCAAACGGCGGCCAGAAACCGCCCGCGCCCACGATCAGCGGCAAGAAGCCTCCGAAGGTGGTGATCGTCGTCGAAATGATGTGACGACTCGTGTCGGTGAGGACGGTCGCCCGGATCGCTTCTGGGTCGCCCGCCACCGCGTCGGGGTTCGCGCGGAGGGCCGAGGCGATGATGATCGCGGCGTTGATCGCCACCCCGACCAAGCCCATCAGGCCGAGGATGGTCATGAATCCAAGTGGATAGCCAAGCGCCGCAAGACTGAGCAAACCCAATCCGATCGACTGGAGCGCCACCGCGAACACCACCGCGGTAAGCCGGAACGAAGAGAGGCTCAGGGCGACGACTGCGATCATGAGCAAGAGCAGGAGGGGCATGCTCGACATGAGCTTGCCGATCGCTTTCGATCGCTTTTCCGCATCGCCGCCGACCTCGAGTCGATATCCCGGCGGCATCACCACGGGGTCGGCTTCGAGCACTTCGGCGAGGGCTCCCTGAGCCGTCTCTGGGAACACGCCGGCATGGGTAAATCCCCGGACGATGTTTACTCGTCGGCCATTGCGGCGCGGGATCGCGTCGATCTCCGCCGAGACGGTGGTGTGAGCAAGCGCCGAGAGCGGAACTCCGGGGGCGGCGTCGGATCCGCCGAGCGGCGAGATAAGCGTCGTAGATAGGGCTTCGTCGAGATCGGTGCGTCCCGCGGCGGCCCTTACGCGAACCGGCACCTCTTCGATGCCCTCGATCACGCTTCCCGCGCGAACGCCGTTGGTGCGGGCGTTGAGCTGCGCGGCGACGGACCGGAGGGGGAGGCCGGCGAGGTTGGCTTGGCTCTCGTCGACCTCCAGCCACGCTTTGGGAGTGCCCGCGGTTAGCGTCGCCAGCGAATGCGTCACCGACGGAACCTCTTCCATGCGTACTCGGACCTGTTCGCCGAGTTCTCGCAGCGTGTCCAGGTCGTCGCCGTAGAGTCGAAGTTCGAGCGGCGCGTCGACCGGAGGCCCCTGAAGGAGCTCGCGAATCAGCACCTGGGCTTCCGGGACCGCCCTGTCGACGCGCTCCTGGAGGATCGGCATGACCTCGGCTACCGCCTCGACCGACCGGAGATCGACTTGCGCCTGCGCGTAGTGGGCGGCGTCCTCCTGCTCCTGTTTTAGGTTGTAGTAGAACGGCGGGGCGCTTCGACCCACGGTCCACATCACATCGGTTACCTCCGGGGAAGTCCGAAGCGCCCGTTCTACTTCGTGGGCGGCGGACGTCGTCTCTTCGATGGACGCTCCCTCGGGCAGGCGGACTTCGACGTGAAACTGATTCCGATCCGCCGCGGGAAAGAACTGCTCCGCGAGCGTGGTGGCCGAGGCGAATCCGATCAGTGGCAGGAGCGCGGCCAGACCCATCGACTTCCAGGGATTCCGGAGGCTCCACTCGAGGGACCGGCCAAATGCATTCGCTAAGCGCGGTGAACGAAACCCGGTGGCGAGAAGCGAGTCGGGTTGCCCGGAGGTGGGCACGAAGCGGCCGGCGATCGTGGCCACCACCGTCATCGACAAGACATAGGACCACACCAATGCCGCGATGACGCTCAGGGCGATCGCTCCAGTGAACTCGCCCTCGAGGCCGGGCATCAGAACGATCGGCATGAACGCCAAAATGGTGGTCAACGTGGAGCTGAGGATCGGTACCCACAGCCGTCGCACCGAGCCCTGCACTGCTTCGGCGACCCCCTCGCCCCGAAGGCGCCGAGCCCGCACTGCGTCGGTGACCACGATCGCACTATCGACCAAGAGGCCGAGCGCGACGATCAGCCCAGTGACCGACATCTGATGGATTGGTACGCCGATCGCGTTCATCGTGGCCAGACTCGCCAGCGCGACCAGGGGAAGCGCCGCGGTGACCACCAGGGCGGACCGCCAGCCGAGCGAAATGAACAACACGATGACCACGAGGCCCATGCCGATAAGGAGATTGCGAAGGAGGTCGAGGAGTCGGACCGTCGTGTACTTCTGCTGCTCGAAGGTGCGCACCAGGGCCACTCCTCCGGGCAGCGTGTCCTCGAAGGCGTCCAATGTGTCGTCCACCCCGTCGAACCACACGTCGTAGGACACCGCGGCTTCTTTGCGTGCGGCCACGAAGACCGCCGGCTGACCGTTCACGAATCCGCGCTCCGTAACCGGATCGGCGATCGCGCGTTCCACCGTCGCCACGTCTCCCACTCGAAGCTGCGACGCGCCCTCGGAGATCCGTAAGGGGACGCGTCGAATCCGTTCGAGCGAGTCGAGTTCGCCGGTGACTTCGAGGAGGATGCTGCGGGTCGGCCCATCGAGCGTGCCTGCGGCCACCTTCGAATCGGCCGATCCGATGGCACGTGCCACCGCCTCCGGCGTGAGACCGACGGACGCGATACGCCCTTCGTCAAAGGACACGCGGATCTCCTCGGGGGGCGCGCCGAATACCGAAGCCTGCTTGGTTCCGTCGACATCGCGGAGCCGGTCCTGCAGGTCGTCGGCCACCCGGCTCAAGATGGCGAGTGGCGGGGGACTCGATCGGGTCCAGGTCAGCCCAGTGATCGACATATACGCGCCGTATCGGCGATCGTCGAAGAACGGCGTTCCCGTTCCTTCAGGAAAGCGACTTTGGGCGTCCGCGAGCGCATCGCGAATCTCAGAAAACACGTCGGAGGCGTCGGAGCCGCGAAGGTTCTCGTTCACCTCGGCGGTTACGACCGAGACGCCGGCCCGAGAGAAGCTGGTGAGCGTCTCGACCTCGGGAATTTCTCGAAGCTCGTTCTCAAGCGGCTCAGTCACCAGAGCTTCGACATTCTCGGCGCTCACTCCTGGGTACGGCGTGACGATGACCGCGATCCGATCGGTGATCGTCGGGTCCTCCTGCTTGCGCATGGTCACGAGGGAAGAGGACCCTGCGACGAACACCACCGCGATCACCAAACCGAGGAGGCGCCGATTGCGAAGAAACAAAGATGTCATCGTGTCGCCTCGCGCTCATCCGCCGGCTCGACCCGCTGACCGGCGACGATGCGGTTGAGGCCCTCCGCGATCACCCGCTGCCCGTCGATCACCGTCCCTCGGACAAACGCGCGGTCTTCACCGAGGTGGAGAACTTCTACCAGCTGCCGTTCCGCGATGAAGTGATCCTCGACTTCCGCCATCGAGTAGACCGTCCAGAGTCCCCGGGTGCCCCGCGTCATCGCCCCGAGGGGAAGCCAGGCGCCGGGGGAATCAACCGGTTTGGGAAGATTGAGCCGAATGACCTGGCCTTCGACCAGCGTTGCGTTCACGGAAAGCGCGACGATCGCTTGAGTGGTGCGCGTCGAACGCTCGAGGCTCGCCACGAATCCCGTGACCGTGCCGTGGATCCGTTGCCCGTCCGCTTCAAGCTCGATGTGTGTGCCAGTGGTGAGGAGTCTGCGGAGGACCACCGGGATCCCGATCACCGCCTCCATCGGACCGCTTTCGAGCGCCTGGATCACGGGTGTTCCTGCCGCCACTACGGTGCCTTCGTCGGCCAGTCGTTCGGCGACGGTTCCCGAAAACGGAGCCCGAAGGGTGGATTGGCGCAGCTGGACATCGATGAGCGCGATCGCCGCCCGCAGCTGATCTTCGCGCGCAACGGTTGCCTGAAGCCCGAACGCGGCTTCGTCCCGCTGCTGGAGCGATGCGTGCTGGGAACTGGCGAGCACCGAGATTCGATCGGACGTCACGCGGGCAAGTCCAACCTGCGATTCGGCTTCCCGCAGTTGAGCCTGGAGACGGCGTCGCTCCGCCCGCAGCGATGCACTTTCCAGGCGAGCGACCACCTGCCCCTGAGAGAATGAGTCGCCCTCATCGACGCGCACTTCCAGGAGCTCGCCGCCGCGCTGAAATCCCAACGCTGATGCACGGGAACTTCGGACCGAGCCGGTGTACCAACGGTCGTGGGTGTACCCCGGCTCTAGTTTGACGACGGCGACTCTGACCGGAAGAGGGCGAGGCCCAGGCGCGGCGTTGGCCGTCTCCGAGCGACATCCAGTGCCGAGGAGCGCCAGTACGAGAGGCAGGGTCCCCACCCCGAGAACCCGGAATCCGAGAGGATTGAATGGCATGAACTCAAAATACAGACCGGTTGGTATGCTTCAAGGAGCAGATTCGAGCATCGCATGGTCATTATTGGACATCTGTGGGTCCATGATTGCATGCCATTCGGTATGTTATGGTCTCCTCGCATGGGACCTCGCATCATCAAGCGTGGCTCCGCGCGGGCAGCTCTCTTGGAGGCGGCGCTTCAGCAGTTCCACCTCAGGGGCTTTCAGGGCACGGGGCTCAACGACATCATGGCCGGAGCCGGCGTCACCAAAGGATCGCTGTACCACCACTTCAGCTCCAAGACCGAGCTGGGTTACGCGGTGTTGGACGAGATCGTCGGGCCCTGGGCAATCGCTCACTGGGTCGAGCCTCTGAAAGAGAGCGAGTCCGCGGTCGATGGTGTGCTTCGGGTGCTCCACACCACAACGACCACCGATCTTCAGCCCATCGGGTCGTATTCGGTCACGCTCGAACGTGGGTGCATGCTCCTCAATCTCTCGCAGGAAATGTCGCCCCTGGACTCGGGCTTTCGGACTCGAATCAAAGCGATCTTCGATACGTGGCGCCGCACCATCGCCCTGATGCTGGCGCGAGACCAAGGGGCCGGACGGGTGAGGGGAGACATCGATCCAGAAGCTGCGGCAACGTTCATCGTAGCGAGCCTCGAAGGGGCGCTCTCCCTGACCAAGAACGCACAGGACCAGGGGCTCCTCGAGCAGTGCACCCAGGAACTCGGGCGCTACGTGACTTCCCTCCGCGCGCCGCAGTAGAAATGAGTACTAGCGAACAAGCCGGGTGAGGTCGCGCAGATAAGTGCGAAACTCGGCTTCACTCCTGGCGTGGGTGAGAAAGCCTTTCGAGGCGGCGAAGAGCATGCGAGCGGTTCGTTTGGCCTGGGGCTGTCGGCTGTCGCGAAGTATTCGAGTGAGGATGGCGACGAGTGATTCGGTCCGTTGTTCGACGACTTCGCCGCAGAGCGCCCGATCGGCTTCCATCAGCTCGATGCCGTGGGGTGACGACAGCACGATTTGCGCACTTTCCTCGTACCAGGCCTGAAGCACCGAGAGGAGCCGTTCGTCCACCGCTTTGCCTTCCGAGCGACTGGCTGCGACTTCGACCCGCGCGAGCGCTTCGCCGAGGAACCGATCGACGAGCGCACGAAACAGGTTCTCTTTGCTGTCGAAGTATCGATAGAGGGCGGGCCGACTCACTCCCACCTGTTCTGCGATCTGCTCGAGGCTGGTTCGTCGAAAGCCGTAGCTCAGGAAGGTTTCGAATGCGGTCTCAAGAATCTGCGCGCGTCGCTTCTCGTATTGCACCTTGGCCGATCATATCAGCTTGTAGTCGATGAGACTCTGCGCGGCTGCGACCACCGCCTCTCGGGCCGGCCGAGGCGTCCACCCGAGGAGCTTCTTGGCCTTCTCGTTGGTCGTTCGCCGCTGCTTTCCGAGCTCGGTGACGGTTTGTTTGAGCTCCCCGCTGAACAGCGCCATGAAGCGGAGAAGCCACGACGGCATGCGCCGCGTCGAAAGCTTGCCGCGATAGTCCGGAAACTCTTGTCGAAGAATCTTCACTACATCGGCGAAGTTCAGGTATTCCTCGCCCACGAGAAATCGCTCGCCGGCGGCCGCGTTCTCTTCCATCGCGAGCACGTGGGCCCTTGCCACATCTCGGACGTCAACGATCGGAAATCCAATGTCCGGCACCGCGGGAAGCTTGCCCTTGAGCGGAAAGCCCACGAGCTCGAGGGACACCGACGCGCTCGGCCCAAGGGCGGGTCCGAGGACCGCGGTGGGGTTGATCACGGAGAGCTCGAGGGCGGCGTCGCTCTCTTCGATGAACTTCCAGGCGGCCCGTTCGGCGATCGTCTTCGAGCGGGTGT
The DNA here is from genome assembly GCA_039187775.1 of Myxococcota bacterium. Lineage (GTDB taxonomy): Bacteria > Myxococcota_A > Polyangia > Polyangiales > JBCCZL01 > JBCCZL01. The sequence continues at coordinate 2,959 of JBCCZL010000231.1, read as the reverse complement.
ACGCGGTGTTGTCCTGAAGGTTGTCGGGGTTCGACCAGTGCTCTTCGTGGATGGGAGAGGGAAGCGCATCTCCCCACCCGTAGGCCGCCGCGGCCATGGACGAAGTCATCACGCAGCGCTTGACCCCGGCGTCGGAGGCGGCCCGGAGCACGCGAAGAGCCCCATCGCGGGCCGGCTTGATGAGCTCGTCGTGATCCTTCGGGAGCGTTGCAGGAATCGGAGACGCGACGTGCTGCACGTAGTCGCACCCGGCGACCGCGTCGGCCCACCCCGCATCCCGCGAAAGGTCCGCCTCAAAGACCTGGAGCTCCCGCCCCCTCGGGTCGTGTGCCGCCAAGTGCCCCTTGAGCGCTTCGCCCTTGGTCGCGGACCGAGCGGTACCTCGAACTTCATGCCCCGCTTCGAGGAGCTGAAGAATCACGTGCTGCGCAATAAAACCAGATGCGCCGGTGACCAGAACGCGAGCCATGAAACCTCCGGAAACAGGAAGCAGCGAGGTAGCAGAGTAGCGAAACCACAGTAACGAAATAACAAAATTCGTAACTTGGACGATTCTGCGGCTTTGGGGAGAACCGTCAAGGAGAATATGGCGCGGAGGGCCTGTACACTCTTCACACTCGATGGATCTGATTCCGGGCTGCCTAGCGGCGGCGGCGCGGCAGAGCCGAGTCCCCAAGTCGACCGTGAGTCGGCGGATCCACGCACTTGAAGAGCACACCTCGCGGTTCGACTCGTCCAACGGAACTCCCGGATCCTCGGCCTCACCGGCCCCGAGTGTTTTCGAGCCCGAGGGGATGGCAGCCGATGGCGTGCTCCAGCCGCGGAGCGGCCCCAAGGAGTGGTGAGATGAGCTAGATGAGCTCTAGAATCATACGGTGTCCGACGCCTTTGCGTGCGCTTGCGAGGTGACGCGCTAGATAGGCCGTGGGGGCGGCCCCCGGTCGATGTTACGAACCTTTGCGCTTCTGAACCTCTTCGTACCTGCCGCGTGCACGTCGCCCGCTTCCGGCGAACCCGATGCCGAGATCACCTTTGAAGCCCCGGAGGCCGGGGTGGACGGTACGGATGCACAAACCGATGCGCCGCCGGATGCGTCTCTGCCTACGCTCGGCGGTCCCTGTGCGACGAGTGCGGACTGCGGAACCGGTGAGTGTTTCACGGGTGCGGAGTTTCCCGAGGGTCTGTGCGTCGAGTTTTGCGATCCGGAGAACGCCACCAGCTGCCCCGACTCGGCTCGCTGTACTCCCCTCGGGTTCATGATCAACGTGTGCTTGCCGACCTGCGGCCGCGAGGCCTCGTGTCGACCGGGTTACGGCTGCGGTGAGCTCGCGCCGCAAGGTGCCGTGTGTGCCCCGGGCTGCGAACAGAATCGGGACTGCCCCCCTGGACTTCACTGCAACCCCGCCGATGGAGTTCTCGGTGCCGGGCAGTGCTTTGACCCGAACGCGGCCGTCGGCGACCGCTGCGAAGAGCCCGAAGACTGCCCCGCCGACGCGTGGTGTATTCGGGAGCGCGATCGCGGCTATCCCGGCGGGACCTGCACGTTGTTTCGCTGCGACGAGGACGAGAACTCCGGCTGTCCGGGCGACGGCCAGTGCGTGTTCGACTTCTATCGCGATTCCATCTGTCTCGATGGCTGTGCGGAAGACACCGACTGCCGTGATGGCTATGCGTGCCTACCCGACGAGACCTATCCCGAGCGACTCCGCTGCACCCCGAATTGCACCGAGCCGGCACACTGCGAAGACTTTCGGTTCCGGTGCGACATCGAGACCGGTCGCTGCGTCGAGTAGGACGCCATCGGCGGCTCGAATACGTAACGCGAGGGATGGGCTCGGGGTCAGCGCGAGGCGTCGATGGACGGTTCGATGGGTCGTGGAAAGTACGCGGGCGGCGGAAACCCTTCGGCGTCGTGGAGGCCCGCCATGGGCGTATTGGCCGCCCGATCGTCTCCGAACGGTTGCGCGATTCGCTGGTTGCCGGCGATGCCAAAGCCAAGGGCCGCCTCCTCCGACAACGGCTCAGCGAACGTGAGCGTGACCTCGGTTCCACTGGCGGTGATTCGTTCGGGAAAGATCAGGTAGCGGCTCTCAAAAAAGAACTCGGCACTCGATGGAACGGCAGTGCCTTGCAGTCCAGTCATGCCGTCCGGGAGCACGCCGAAGCTGTTCTCCCAACCCCGTTCCTCGAGCTCAAGGGCCCCGTAGACGTGTTCGAACTCGACGACGACTTCGCGGCGAGAGGCGTCGCGAAACGACTGGCGAACCAGCCGGGGTCCCGGAATGGCGGCGCAGTCGAGGCCATAGCGAAGGCGGAGCGCGGCAAAGCCGGCGCGACGGCCGAGTTCCTGGCGGGCCTCGCTCGTGATGTGAACGTAGTCGTTCATCGATGAGTCCAACGCGGGGATGGTGGCGACGCGAGGATCGCTGTCCCCGTAGCGCAGCTGGTGTTCCCGAAGGATCGCAAGGTTTGGAGCTTTGCCGTTCCCGGTGTTGTTTGCGAGCTGAACGAGAATGAAGACAAAGTTGGGGTCGCCGACCGCCGCGCGGAGCCGTGCCACCAGGCTTCGGAGCTTGTCTTCGTAGCCGTCGGGCTCGAAGCAGTTTTCTTCGCCCTGGTACCAGATCATTCCGGCGACCTCGGATTCGGCAGACTCGATGGCGTCGACCAGGCTGGGCCAGGTGTCGTCGAAGTCCTCGTCCCAGCGTTCGATGGGGCTGGCCCCGCGCGTGCTTCGAATCATCGATAGCTCAACGCCCGGAAGCTTCTGCTCAAGGACGTCGACGAATCCCGGGAAGATCTGATCGCCGAGAGCGTTCGACTGCCCTCCCACAATCCAGGTTTGCTGTAGACCTGCGTTCGACGACGCGGCGATCAGATCTTCCCGGGATTCGTCGACGTCCTTGAGCAGAAGCTTCCGGGCGTTGAGCTATCGATGATTCGAAGCACGCGCGGGGCC
>JBCCZL010000230.1:0-13777 GCA_039187775.1 Myxococcota bacterium | reverse complement strand
CGAATGCGTCCGCTTCGCTGCGAGGGGCCCGAGAGGCGTGGCGTCGCCCGAACTTTGGCGAGACTTCGCGGGAGCTTTTCGAGCGCCCTCCGCATCTCGCTGGCGGTCGCGAATCGATCGGCCGGATCCTTGGCCATCGCCCGATCGACGATCGCGGATAGCTCTTCCGGCAGATCGGGACGTGCGTCGGACAGGGGCGGAGGAGGATCGGCGACCACCGACGCGATCACCGCGGTCGCGTTTGGACCATCGAAGGGTCGCTCCCCCGCCAACGCCTCGTAGAGGATCACGCCAAGACTATAGAGGTCCGCCCGTGCATCGATGTGTTTGGCACTTCGGATCTGCTCGGGTGACGTGTAGTAGGGCGTCCCGAGGAACTGATGGGTCTGGGTAAGGCTTGGGGCGCCGTCCTCGCTCGGGAGAAGACTGCGCGACAGTCCAAAATCGAGCAGCTTGACCACCGGCCGATCCGCCCCGTCGCAAAGAAAAAGATTCGCTGGTTTGAGATCGCGGTGAACGATTCCCTTCTTGTGCACCGCCTCCAGCCCATCGAGGGACTGAATGAGCCATGCGACGATGTCTCCGACGGTGGCCGCGGGCAGGTCTTGAAGCCGCTCATCGAGGCCCTGGCCCTTCAAGAGCTCCATGCCGATGTATGGCTGTCCCTCATGGAGGCCCCAGTCGATCACCTCGATGACGTTTGCATGGTGGACCGAGGCGGCGTGTTCGGCCTCGCGCACGAAGCGCTCGGCGGTTCGCTCGCTCGCCGTATCCTGCCGAATAAACTTGAGGGCGAGCTCCTCCCGGTCCTGGATGCGCTCTGCGCGCCAAACATACCCCATCCCCCCCTCTCCGATGGGAGAGACCAATCGGTACCGGGAGGCGACGATGGTGCCCGGACTCAGCACGCGGCCAATAGTAGCCGCTAGAGGGCGCTAGAAGGAGCCGCTGACCACCGGAACGTGGACTTCGGTCTGTTGATTGGCGCCAAAACGGCGCACTTCCTCGGCGGTGTATGCATCGGCGATCGCAATTCCCGGAACGCCGAGGTGGAGGCCGCGCTCCGACAAACGAAAGAGGCCCGCCGAGGCGCCGGATGCGGCATCGCGAAGTCGCCGCCGTGCTTCGGCGGTTTCCTCCGCTTCTTCTGCGGATTCGTCGGACGACTCACCAGACTCGTCTTCCGGCGGCGGCTCTCCTTCAGACTCCACTTCGACTCCGTCGTCGGATGGGTCGTAAGCGGTGAGTGCCAATGTCGCCACGAGGGTTGGAACGATGAGCGCTAAGCCGATGGCCAACATCGCCACCGAACCCTCCACCCGGTTGGGCTCATCGAAGAGAAAATAGCCGCCGACCGCCCCGCCGGCGGCTCCCACGATCGGAAAAACGATATACGCCCAGAGGTCTTCGAGACCGACGAGCGCAGGGACGAAGAACCCAAGCTCCGCACCAACGATGCCGAAGCCGATGGTTCCCTTGGCGGTGGAGTCGATCTGGTTCGTCTCGACCTGCGCCTCGGCGACCGAGGGGCCAAAGAGGACTTCTTCCGCCGCGATGCATCCGGCGGCGAGGGAAAGGACCATCACTGCCGTGGCGATGCTTCGCATGATCTTGAGAGACCCCATTCTTCTAAACAAGCCCCACCCTCCTGTTGGTGTCCCTGGTCGCCAGGGGCGCTTGGTGCCGCGGACGATGACACGAAACCCGCGTTCGCGGCAACCGGCTGACCCGTGCTCGTCCCGCACCCTGCAAATCATCACTCGGTAGGTGCGGCGCCCGTTCGGATTGTTCATCAGGATGGTCGCACCGGAGAAAAGCCCATTCATTTCCGCAATGTAGAACGGCAGACCGAGTCTCGTTTTGACGGGCGCCAACGCGATTCACGGGCGAGGTGAGAGTCCCGGCACCGCCCCGAGGCCATCCCCTTGACCCCAAAAACGCGCCCCCGTCACACTCCCGGCATCATGGGACTCGAAGACAAAGTCGTCATCACCTGCGCCGTCACCGGCGTCCTCGCCAACCGCAAGCAGTGCCCGGCCATTCCGTACACGCCGGTGGAGATCGCCGAAGAGACCAAGCGGGCCTACGACGCCGGGGCCACCGTGGTGCACCTCCACGCGCGAAACGACGATGGCTCACCGACCTTTGCTCCCGAGACCTTCGCCGCGATCAAACGAGAGATCCGCGCCCGGTGCCCGATCATTTTGAACTTCTCGACGGGCACCATCCTCGACGATGTGTCCCAGCAGGTGCAGTACATCAAAGAATCCCGTCCCGAGATCGCGGCTCTCAATATGGGCACGATGAACTACTCCAAGTACTCGCGCAGCCGAAAGAAGTTCGTCTTCGATATGGTGTTTCCCAACACTTACGAGAAGATCATCGCGCTCCTCGAGGCGATGAATGAAGCCGGAGTGAAGCCCGAACTCGAGTGCTTCGACAGCGGTCACACCAACGGCATTTGGCCGCTCATCGACATGGGCACGCTGAAAGCGCCGATGCAGTTCAGCTTCATCGTGAACGTTCTGGGGGGAATTCCCGCGCGGGTGGAGTCGCTCCAGCTGCAGACTCAGCTCATGCCCGAAGGCGGCCACGCCTGGGAGGTCATCGGGATTTCCCACGGGCACTGGCGGATGCTTGCAAGCGCACTGGTCCTTGGCGGGAACATTCGAACCGGCCTCGAAGACCATCTCTATTTGCCAGACAACACGCCGGCGAAGAGCAACGGCGAAATGGTCGAGCGAGCCGCCGAACTTACCCGGCTGACCGGCCGAGAGCCCGCTACCGTCGAAGAAGCGCGGAAGCTCCTTGCCCTCGACGAACGTTCTGCCGGCCGACAGGCGCAGGAAGACATCACGCAGGCGGCGGCGAGCGCGTGATCGAGCGCGACTATCGGGCGATTCGCGTCGCCGCCGCCGACGGGGTCGCCACCGTCACCCTGAACCTTCCCGAACGAAGAAACGCGCTCGGTCCGACGATGGTCAACGAGCTTCTCTACGCGCTCGACGACGCGAAGGACGACCCCGAGGTTCGGGTCATCGTAGTGACGGGAGCGGGCGGAACGTTTTGCTCCGGCGGCGACCTCAAGCAGATGGGAGGCGAGCCCACCCTCGAGCACCGGGGCGACTATGCCGACCTTCTGCTCCGGTTCCGCGACCTCGGAAAGCCCACGATCTCCCGCATTGAAGGCTATGCGATGGGCGGAGGCCTCGGCCTCGTGGCGAGCACCGACTTCGCGGTGGCGAGCGAGACCGCGGTGTTCGGGACCCCTGAGATTCGGCGCGGCCTCTTTCCGATGATGATCATGGCCGTGCTCCGACGCTGCGTTCCCCAGCGTCAGCTCATGTCGATGATGCTCCTCGGAGAAAAGCTCGATGCGAAAACCGCCCTCGACTACGGCCTCCTTTCGCACGTCGTTCCGGAAGCGGAGCTCGACGTGAAGGTCGGCGCCCTCGCGGAGTCCCTCGCGTCCCATTCCCCGAAGGCGCTCGAGATGGGCCTCTTGGCATTTCGGCACCAAGAGAGCCAAACCCTCGACGAAGCCCTCCCTTACCTCCGAGACCAGCTCTTTGCCCTCCTCGGAACCGAGGACGCCCAGGAAGGGCTCCGTGCGTTCATGGAGAAACGCGCGCCCGTGTGGAAAGGCCGCTGAGGCGGGCGAAACTCAGCTCGGGGGCTTCACTTCGCTGAGCCGGAGCTCGACGGAGTTTCCGCCCCGGTACGGATCGAAGCGGACCTGTCCAATCGCGTCGACCTCGGTCCCGATCTTCGGAAGCTCGGCCCCCAGTTCATAGCCAAACGCGGGAAGATAGTCCCGACCGAGGCGGAGCCGAAGTTTGAGGTGCTTGCCTTCGTCTCCCACCGCCGACTTGTGCATCACCTTGGCCCGACTCACGGAGAAGAGCGGCTCTGGGTTTCGATGGCCGAGCGGCTCGAGGCGCCATAGATCGTGACCGGTGGGCGGCAGAAAACCGACCCCGTCCAAGCAAACATCCGCCACCGGCGCTTTCCGCGCTTGCCGGGCCCCCCGTTGCGCGCAGGCGTCAAAGAACGCCGCGCGAAAACGCTCCACCGCGCCAACCTTCAGGCTCAGGCCGACTGCTGCGCGGTGGCCACCGAATGCGTCGAGGCCTTCGCTCGCCGCCTTGAGCGCGTCGTAGAGGTCGAAACCATCAAAGGTGCGGCCCGAACCGTGACCTACCGTTCCGTCGGTGCCGATGACCACCGCGGGCCGATGAAACCGGTCGACGAGACGGGCCGCGGTGATCCCGACGACCCCTCGATGCCAGCCTTCGCCAACCACCACGAGACCGCCCGCCGGATCCTCGCCGTAGGTGTCGATCACCTGGGCCACCGCGGCTTCGGTGACTTCCTTTTCGACGGCCTTTCGCTCCTCGTTCAGCTGCTCGATGCGCGCCGCAAGGGGCCGCGCTTCGTCGAGGGTCCGGGCGCGGAGGAGCGCGAGGGTGACCGCCGGATCCGCCAACCGTCCGGGCGCATTCAGGCGCGGCGCAAGGCGGAAAGCGATATCGAACGCCCCCACCGGTCCCGACATCGAAGCCGCCTCCCGAAGAGCGACCACCCCGGGCCGGATGGGCTTGGAAAGGCCGGTGAGGCCCGCCCGAACGAGTCGGCGGTTATCGCCATCGAGCGGAGCGACGTCGGCGACGGTCCCGAGCGCCACGAGGTCGAGCCAGGGCTTCAGATCGAGCTTTGCCCCCAGCTTGGTTCGCAGCGACGCGCCCATCACGAACGCGAGGCCCGCACTGCACATCCCCTTGTACTCGTAACCACAGTCGGGGCGGTGCGGATTGAGAAACGCATAGGCGGGAAGCGGTTCTCGCGGAACCAGATGATGATCGACGACGATCACGTCGACCCCGGCCCGCCGGGCGTCGGCGATGCGGGGGTGGTCGCTCGAGCCGCAATCACAGGTCACGATGAGCTTGGCTCCCGCGTCGAGGCAGCGCTGCAGCGCGGGCCCGCTAAACCCGTAGCCACCCTCAAAGCGATTGGCGACCAGGCCCACTACGTCTCCCCCGAGCGCTTCGAGTACGTCGGAGAAGATCGCCGCGCTGGTGGCGCCGTCGACGTCGTAGTCACCAAACACCGCAATGCGCTCTCGACGGATGATCGCGTGCACCAACCGCTCGGTGGCTCGATCGCGATCGGCCATCGCCGAGGGCGAACTCAAGTCGCGAAGCGTGGGGCTCAGGTAGCGCTTGACTACCTCTGCTTCGTCGAGCCCGCGCTGCAGGAGCACTTGAGCGGTGGTCGCACCGACCCCCACCGCCCGGCCGAGCTCCTGCGCCGCCGTGGGATCGCAGGGGCGGACTCGATACCCCATGGAGTGAGGCTAGCTCTTCTTGCGACTAAAGAACCGCCGGTCGATGAACTCGGTCACCGGCGCGGCGACATAAACCGACGAGAAGGTTCCGATGAGGATGCCGATCATCAGCGCAAACGCGATGTCCTTGATGACCGCGGTTCCCCACACGAAGAACGCGCCGACCGAAAGCAGCGTCGTCAGCGAGGTGACGATGGTCCGGCTCAACATCTGCGAAGTGCTGATATTGATGAGCTCGGTGAGCGACTTGTCGCGCATCCGGCCCATGTTTTCGCGGATCCGGTCAAACACCACTATCGTGTCGTTGATCGAATACCCCATGATCGTTAACAGCGCCGCGACCGTAGTGAGGTTCACCTCCCGCTGGACCAGCACGTAGATCCCGAGGGTGATAAGCGCGTCGTGGATCATCGCGAGGACGCCGCCCGGCGCAAAGCGAAGGTCGAAGCGAAGCGCCACGTACACCATGATGAACGCGATGGCGTAGAGCAGCGATTTCACCGCCGCGTCGCGGAGCTGGGCTCCCGCCTTTGGGCCGACCCATTCCACGCGTGTGGGCGCATCTGGCCCTCGGTCACCAAGCTCCTCCCGGAGCTGACGAACGAGGTCCGCCTCGAGTCCGGCGAGGTGCGCCTCGTAGCGGTTCTCCGCGGGCGACCCAAACGGATTCACGTCGCGGATGTTGATGCCTTGGTTTTCGAGCGCTGTCTGAATGGCCTCGGCCTGAGCCTCACGGTCGCTCATCACCTCGCCGGTGAGCATGAGGACGATCTTAAAGACCGTGTAGTTTCCGAGCTCTTCGTTCTTCTTTCGGGGCTGAAACTCCATCCGGGCGACACTGATCGCGTCGCCAAGCTCGCCGCTCACCCGGTCGTTGAGGCCTTCCATCTGCTCTTCGCTGAGCGCGGTGACCTCGCGAACGCGGACGATGTACTCATTGCCCTCGCCTTCGACCCGAACCACATCCGGGCGGACGTAACCAAGGCCTTCGAGGGTCCCTCGAAGCTCGCTCGCTTCGACTTCCCCGTTGAACGCCATCTGCACTTCGGTGCCGCCACGGAAATCGATGCCGTAGTTCGGACCGGGGTAGAAGAGCGAGATCAGGCTCAGGACCGCAAGGGTCAGGGAGACTCCCACCACCTTTTTTCGGTGGCGCATGAAGTCGATGTAGATGCCGGGTCTAATGAACTCCATGTCTCAACCCACCCTGAGTCGCTGGACGCGGAGCCCGCGTACGATCCAGTCAAGCATCACCTTGGAGCAGAACACTCCGGTGAACAGCGAAGTACCGATGCCGATCATCAGCGTGACCGCGAATCCCTTAATCGGACCCGTGCCGTACTGATACAGGACGACTCCTGCAATGAACGTGGTGAGCTGAGCATCGAAGATCGACCAGAACGCACGGCGGAACCCCTGGTCCACCGCAGAGCGCGGTGATTTCCCTAAACGGAGCTCCTCACGTATGCGTTCGGTAATCAGCACATTGGCGTCGACCGCCATCCCTATCGTCAGCGCGATTCCGGCCACGCCCGGCAACGTGAGGGTCGCTTCAAAGAACGCGAGGGTCGCGAGAAGGAACAGGATATTCAGGAGCACCATCGTGTCGGCGACGATCCCGGCGACCTGGTAATAGAGCAGCATGAACACGAGGACGAGGATCACGCCCACCAGCGCCCCCTGGGCGCCCCGCTCCACCGAGTCCCGGCCGAGGGTCGCGCCCACGAGGTTCTCGTTGGTGGGGCTGATCGGCGCAGGCAGCGCCCCCGCCTTGAGAACCACCACCAGTTCGGCGGCCTCGCGATTGAGCGCGTCGTAGCCCCGGTAGCCACCGAGGGTGATCTGGCAGACGCCACCGCCGATCCGCTCGTTGATTACCGGGGCCGACTCGACCTTGTTGTCGAGCACGATCGACATTCGGCGCTTGACGTTCTGTCCCGTCATCTCGCCGAAGGAGTCGGCACCGTCACCGTTGAATTCGATGATGACGACCGGCCGGCCCTTGTCGTCCTGCGACACGTAGGCGTCCTTGACGTCCTCGCCGCTCACCTCGGTGGTGGCTCGCACGTAGTAGGTCCGCCACCCCTCTTCGGCTTCTGCTTCGTCGTCGCCCTCTTCGGCCGGGTTGTATGCGCCGAGGAGAATCTCGTCACCCTCGGGCACGGTGAGAGAGTCGACGTAGTCCCGGAGCACGCGCTGGGAGTTATCGCCCGACGCGACGAGGAACGTCGAAATCACCTCTTGCCCCGGCGCGATAGTCGTCGCCTCGGTTCGCTTTTCGACGCCTTCGGGAAGGTCCGAGAGCTGGGCCACAAACTGCGACTCGTCCTGCAGGATCCGGAACTCGAGACGCGCGGTGCGGCTGATGATCGTCCGGACCCGTTCGAACATCGACTGCTGCCGGAATTCCTCGAGGTCGTTGATCACATATCCGTCACCTTCGATGTCGACGACCGAGACCTGCTCCTCCTCGCTCAAGCTGTAGGTGGCCTCGCCAAGCTTTCGAAGCGCGTCATCGGCCTCGCTTTCCGTCAGCCCAGAGCAGCGAAGGAGTCGTTCCCGCGGATACTCGAAAGTGATCTTTCCATCGGCATCCGGCTCCGCGGTCGACGCAGCGCCCAGCAAGCAGGTGACGAGCCGAGACGCCGCATCTCCGCCGGGGATCTCCACGATGACGTCGGTCTCGCGACCGATCACCGTCATCTCGCGAATCGCCATCTCGTCGGTTCGGTTCTCGATGACCTTGACCGCTCGATCGACCGCGTCGGCCATGACCTCTTCGATGCGCTCTTCCCGAATCTCGAGCCGCACCACCATGCTGCCGTCCTCGGGCGTCCGGCTCGTCTCGACGAGGTCGGGGAAGTTGCTTTGCTCACGCAGCCAGTCGCGCGTCAGTGCCTCCGCATCGGCGGCTTCGGTGAAGGTGACGCGGATCTTCATGTGACCAAACGGGTCGCTATCGCTCCGCTCGAACGTGTCGATATCGATCTTGTCCCGAAGGGCCTCGCGCTGTTCGCGGGTCGGCGAGTTGGCGTCGTCTTCCTCGAGCTCGCCGAGCAGGTAGCCGAGTCGACCCACGAGCCGGTCGGCCATGATGTCGCGCCGATTTTCGATCGCCGCGTCGACGTCCACTTCGTACATCAGCCGAAGACCGCCCTGGATATCGAGACCGGGGCTGATTCGCCCCTCGAAGGTCTCCTTGACCCACTGGGGAGCAGGAATCCAGTTGTCGAGCGACGGCCACAAGGCCAAAACCGCGCTGGTCACCAGAACCAGCACGGTGGCGAATCGGAAGTACCAACCCCTATCCATGCGCGTCGTCTCCGTCGGCAGAATCCCTCTTGGAAGGCTCTTCGTCCGCCTCGTCGGCGTCCTTCGAGCTCGCCTTCTTCGCCTTGTCTCCGGCCGCCTTGTCTCCGGCCGCCTTGTCTCCGACCGCCTTGTCTCCAGCCGCCTTCTCTCCAGCAGCCTTGTCCGCCTTGGCTTTTTCAGCCTTCGCCGAACTGTCAGACTTGTCGGAGTCGGCCTTGTCCTTTTCGGCCTTGTCCTTCTCGGCCTTGTCCGGCTTGCCGGCCTTCTTTTCCTTGGCCGCGCGAAGCTCCTCTTCGGTTGGCTCGACAGCCACGATGTTCGCGCGAAGCACTTGAATCTTGACCTTGGGCGCCACCAACAAGGTCACGTCCCGTTCGTCCACGGCAAACACCTCGCCGCGGAGTCCCCCTGTAGTGCGCACGAGCGTGCCCTTCCGCAAGGCCTTGAGCATGGCGTCCTGCCGTTCCTGCTGCTTCTTCTGTGGACGAATCAGCAGAAAATAGAAGACCAGCATCATGACGCCGAGCATCAGGAAGGTTTCGCTTCCGCCCCCGCCCGCGCAGCCCCCGGGAGGAGCCCCGCCTTCGGCTCCGGTGGCGGCTCCGCCACCGGCGCTACCGCCGGTGGCTTCGGGTTGAAAATGCATCCCGATCTCGAAGAGCCACTGGTGGAGCTCGGAAAGCGTCTCGGTGGCTTTTTTTAGGATGGACATCGTTTTGAGGTGGGGAAGGAGAGCCGCAGCGGGGATAGGAGAATAGAGAAGGTCCCGAGGGGGGCAATGCGCGGCCCGTTCGAAACGGAAAGTCGATGGAATCAGTGAGAAAACCGGCAGTCTCGGGCGGTGCTCCGAAAAGGCCGGGGAGTACTACTCCATGGCCTCTCCTCCGTCAACCATGGCACCATCGCCTCGAGAAGTGCTTTGGCTGACGCCCCGCTGAAAAATGCGATCGCCGCGTACCTCGAACGTGGGGGCAGCGACGAAGAGCACTATCTGGCCCACCTCCGGACCCTCGTCGACGGGGCGCCGTCGCTCGTGCCGCTGGTCACGGTTCACCCTGAGCTCCTCCAACAAGCGCTCCAGCGGCCTCTGGAACTCGGCGAAGACGCGACGGTCCAGCGGGATCGGTTCCTCGCCGCAACCCAGCCCCTCGACCCCGGGCCGGACCTCGAAAAGGTGCTGCGAAAGCTGAGGCACGCCGAAATCCTCCGGGTGACCCTTCGCGAGCTTTTGGGCCTCGCGGACATCGACCAGACGAGCGCCGAAGTCGCCGCCCTCGCGGCCAGCGCAGTCGAGACCGCGTTGGCGGCAGCCCTTCGCGTGCTCGACCCGCGTCCCGCCAGTTCCGACGGCACGCCGGTGCCCCTCGTGTGTCTCGGCATGGGCAAACTCGGCGGCTTCGAGCTCAATATCGGAAGCGATATCGACCTCTGCTTCTTCCACGGCGACCCGACGGATGGCGCTCCCGAGACACACGAGCTCAGCGAAATCTACAGCCGGGTGGTGAGCTCGGTGAGCCGCACTATCGGCGCGGTGACCGAGGACGGGTTCGTGTTTCGGGTCGACCTTCGGCTTCGGCCTGAAGGAACGCGCGGGCCCTTGATCTCTTCGCATCGGAGCGCACTCCGATACTACCGGGAGTGGGGGGCGCCGTGGGAACGGGCAGCCCTGCTTCGTGCGTCCCCCATCGCCGGCGACCGTGCCTTCGGCGACGCGCTCTTGGCCGACCTCCAGTCGTTCATCTATCCCCGCCGTGTCGACCCGGGCATCGCCGAGGAAATGCAGGCACTCGTTCGGCGGGCGCGTCGCGAACATCGCGCCGACGACCAGGACATCAAGCTCGGCCGGGGCGGAATTCGGGAGGCCGAGTTTTTCGTTCAGAGCCTCCAGCTGATCTGGGGCGGCATCCACCCTGAGCTTCGGGTGCCTGGCACCATCGAGGCCGCGCGGCGCCTTCACCACGCCGGCTACCTCCGGGCGCAGGAGCTCACGGACCTCGAGCGGGCTTGGGCGCTCCTCCGGCGGGTCGAGCATCGCATCCATGTGCAGACCGGTTACCAAACCCATCGGTTGCCCGACAAACCAGAGGCGGTCGAGGCGCTCGCCCGATCTCTCGGTTACGACCGCGAGGAATTTGGCGAAGCCCTCGGCGACGCGCGACGGACGGTGATTCGGCTCTTCGACTCGCTCGTCTCGACCCCCTCCCAGGAGAATACGATCCTTCTTCCCCTGGTGTCCCTTGCGGATCGACTTCAGGGCGGGACCGGTACGGGAGCCGACAAAGAAGACCTGCGGGCGCTCATCGCGGAGGCCCTTCCGATCGGAGACCCGGACGCCGCGCTCTCTCATCTCTCACGACTCGGGCGCCGCGCGCGCTCGCCCTTCGGGCCCGTGACCGCACGCGAATACCCCAAGCTCGGCGCCACGATTCTCGCCGAGGTTGCACAGGCGGCAGATGCCGACATCGCGATCGAGTTTCTCGCTCATTTCTTCGGACGGCTTGGCGGCAACTGGAGCTATGGACGGCTGTTTCGAGACGACCCCGTCCTGTTGAGCCGACTCATCGGCCTCTTTGGTTCGAGCGCCACCCTCTCCTGGATTCTGGTTCGCCATCCCGAAAACTTCGATCAGCTGCTTCGACCCGAAGAGCCCCTTGATGTTCCGCTGATCGAAGCCCAACACCGGCCGCTGCTCGAGGCGTCTTGGGAACTTCCCGAGCTCGTCGGCGCGCTCCGGCGACTCAAGGGTGAGCTCACCCTCGCGATCGGCCTTCGACTCGTAGGCACCGAGATCGACCTCGACCGAGCCCAGGAGCTTTTGTCGGCGCTGGCCGAACAACAGATCCGGGTCGCCCTCGCGCAAGCGTCGCGGAGCGTCGCCGAGCGACAGGGAAACGATGGCGAGGAATTCGCGGTGCTCGGCCACGGAAAGCTCGGCGGCGGAGAACTCGGATTCGGCTCGGACCTCGACGTCGTGTTCATTCACGACGGCGGCGGCGCAGACGCCCTTTCCCGCAGCACCCGGGTCGCGCAGCTCACCATGAGCATCCTGTCCCAGCCCGACCCCGCCGGTACCGGCTACCACACCGACACCCGCCTTCGGCCGGGCGGGACGCAAGGGCTGCTCGTCGTGTCCGCACCATCGTTTCTTCAGTACCACCGCACTCGGCAGCAGCCCTGGGAACGCCAGGCCCTCCTCCGGGCGCGGCCGATCGCAGGCTCGACATCTCTCCTCACCCAGCTCACGGAGGACCTCGTCGAACTGGCTTACCTCGGCGGGCCGGTGGGATCCGAGGGGGTGGCGCAGATGCGAGGCCGGATGGAACGCGAACTTGCTGGCGAAAAGCAGGGCCGATACCATCCAAAGCTTGGATTTGGGGGCCTCGTCGACGTGGAATTCGCTGCCCAATTGCTGCAGATGAACCACGGTGCGGATCCGGCGATCCGAACCGCCCACACGGTGAGCGCGCTTCGCGTGCTTCGGGAGCAAGACTATCTCCACGACGAGACGGGAGAACGCCTCGAGGACGCGTACGGCTTCCTCCGCAGTATCGAGCAAGCCCTCAAACTCCTCGACGAGGCCCGTGAACCCATCGTTCAGGAAGGGAGTCGGAGCTTCACCTATCTTGTTCGTCGCCTAGGCTTCCGCGAACGCGGAGGGGAAAGCGGCGAAGCGGTGCTCCTCCGCACCTACCGGGAAGTCGCCGAACGAACCCGCCGAATCTTTGAGGAGCTCATCGGACCCGTCGGCACCGTGGCTCCGTGGCGGAGGCGTCCGTGAGGGATCGCTCGGTGCTCCTCGTGCATCCAGAAGGGCTGGCCGGGCGCCAACTGGCCCAGACCATCGAAGAGGAAGGGTTCAGCTGTGTGCTCGTTCCCGACGGCGAGCGGGCGATCGACCGATTCATTCAGGAACCGTTCGACATCCTTATCGCCGAAATGGTGCTTCCCGGTCGCGATGGCGCGACCACCGCGGAGTCGATCCGCTGGGCGCCAGGAGGCGAACGGGTCGCGGTGGTGCTCCTCGCGAGTCGGGGCGGGGGCAAGAACGAGCTGGCCTCGGCAGCCGAACGCGTCAACGCCGACGAGACATTCAGCGGGCCCAACACCGAGGCGGACGTGCGCCAGTTCCTCGCGAAGCTCGGCCCCTCTCCGGAACCTCGGCGACTCCAGGACTCTGCCGAGTGGCTGCACCTTTCGTCGACGGTGCCGGGGAAGATGGCCAAGCTCCCCGACGCTAGCGACCAGCCGACCGCCATCGACGAACTTGCCGCGAACTGGGTTCGGGGAGACGACCCGCTCTTCGAACTCGAGGGCGAAGCCGTCGAACAGCACGCCGCGCTCGCGAAGCGAAGCACCAACGCGCTTGAAGGCAACTTCAGAAATTCTCCGTTCGCGGAGCTTCTGTGCCAGCTGTGGCGAATGAACGCGACCGGGGCTCTCATCGCGACGAGTGAGACCGACTCGCGGCGAACCACCAGTGGGGAGACCCCGAAGAAGGCCGTGTTCTTCGAGGACGGGATCCCCGCCTACGTGCAGTCGAACCTCGTTCAAGAGTGCCTTGGTCGTGTCCTTGCCCGGGCCGGACGGATCTCCAAATCGGTCATGGAGGAATCGGTCGAGCGGATGCGAAACGGCTCCCGGCAGGGAGCGGTGCTATTGCAGATGGAGGCGATCACCGCTCGGGAGCTTCAAGATGCGCTCCGAGACCAGCTCCGGGTCAAGATCTTCGATCTCTTTGCCTGGGAAGCGGGGGACTACCGGTTCTCGACCAAGATGGTCCCGCCGGCGGAAACAGTGGCGCTCGACATGACGATTCCCGAGCTAGTCATCGAAGGGGTGGTCCATCGGGTGGTGCCTACCCGCTTGCTTGGACTGATGTCACCCTACCTGGACCACTACGTGCTTCCCCGCCCATCGGTGATGAAACAGTTCAGCGGTCTTCGGATGGCTCGGGAGGCGCGACGGACCGTTTCGGTGCCGTCGAGGCTGTGAAAAGTCCGTCGCGCCGCCCGTGCCATCCGAAGCCCGCTGAACTGCTGCATTACCGATGTCCGGGGGAGCACGTAGTGGTCGAGGTGGGGTGACATCAGTCCAAGCAAGCGAGTGGGCACCACGCGG
>JBCCZL010000229.1:0-13788 GCA_039187775.1 Myxococcota bacterium | reverse complement strand
TTTCACCGTTTGCGCGGCTTACCTCCTCACTTCTCGCTCGAAGTGCCTCAAGCACTCCTCGCTCCGAGGCTGTGGGGGCACTCGCGCATACGGCGAAATGCTTGGTTTCCCCTACGGATTCAAACCGATTGCCGCTCTAGAACATGGGCAGCTCGCTCACTACCGCCAACGTGACTCCAACTCCGTGAATGACGACAACGGGTGGAGCTCTCGACGCCGTCAGTTCACCAGCGGAACGGGGATCCTCGCATGCTGCATCTCCTCTGCGCCGCGGCTCGGCGCGATAAATGCCATGACGCGCTGACCAACAAGAAGTCGGTCGTCATCATTCGTGAGAGCGACGACCACTTCCAATATCTTTGTATCGAGCCTTTCGGTGGGTTCGCCGGTACGAACGTTCTTTCTCCCAAGCCGCTGGCCGATGTCTACCACTTGAGCTTCGAACGCCTCGTTCGGAAAAGCGTCCACAAGAAGAAGGGTGCGCGCACCTTCGCGGAGCCGGGCGAGGTCCCGCTCATCGACGTCGATCCTCGCTCGAAGGCTCCGAGTGTCGCCGAGGACAATCACCGGGTCGTCTTCCGCTGGAGTCACGTGCTCACCGACTCGGTATCGAATCTGTAGGACCTCTCCGGGCACCGGTGCAACCACACGCAGCAGGTCCAGTTCCGCTCTTGCTCGAAGAACGCGCATCTGGGCGGCCTGAAGGCGCGCCGAAGCCAACGCCACATCGACTCGGCGACCCCGCCGAGCCGCTCGGAGTCGCGCTTGACCGGCCTCGGCCATGAGACGATCCTGCTCTGTTTGCCGCTCTGCCCGGTCGAGAGCATCCAACGTCACCCCTCCTCCAACGGCCGAGGTTTCCAAGCGGTCCACCACGCGCGATGCAAGTTCGGCTCGGACTCGAGCCGCGCGCAGTTCTTGACGTAGCGCAAGCTGCTCTTCCGGCCGGAGGCCCGCAGCGGCGCGTTCGAGTTCTGCCTTTGCGACCTCAACGTCCGCTTCCGCGATCGCGACTTCGGCTCGCTCGACGTCATTCTCCAGTTCGACCAAAGTCGTGCCCGCCTCGACAAACTCGCCTTCCTCGACGAGAACCGCGCGTACTCGCCCGGCCCTCGCGGGCACCAAACGACTCTCCGGGCGGGACGGTTCCACAACTCCGAGTCCCCCGATCCAGTCGCCCTCAGGCCGGCTCAACCGAAGGTCGTTCGCGGCCCCGGGGAGAGGCTCAACTCGTCGAGCCGCCTCCTCGTCGCTGGGTCTTGGCGTCGTGTTCGGACCCGCTAGCGCAGAACGAATGATGACGCCAAACATCCCCGCAAAGACCACGAGCAGCGGGAGTCGCGACCACTTCGCAAAAGCCCCGAACAGCCACCGTTTCATATGCCCTCTCATGTTCATTGGATCTGCCCGTCTTCGATTCTCACGATGCGATCCGCGAGGTGGAAAATCCGGTCGTCATGGGTCACCACAATCCCCGTATGGCCGTGCTCCTGGGCCATGTCGCGAAGGAGGCGAGTGACCTCCAAGCCCGTCTCCGCATCGAGGCTGGCCGTTGGCTCATCCGCAAGAATGATCGGAGGTGCCCCGGCGACGGCCCTTGCGATCGCCACCCGCTGGCGCTACCCGCCGGAAAGCTCGTCCGGGCGACAGTCGAGCTTCGCTTCCAAACCAACCCGGGACAGCAGCCGCCTGGCTTCTCGCGTTGAAGCCTTCGGTCTCCAGCCGCGAAGGCGCAGAGGCAAGGCGACATTCTCGGTCGCGTTCAGGCTCGCGATAAGGTTGTGGCCCTGAAAGACAAGCCGATGAACCGAGAGCGGAGCGGCGGAAGCCGCGCCTCGGGCACTTCGGACACCACCTCGTCAAAGATCTGCACGCGTCCGGTGGTCGCCGACAGCACGCACCCAAGGATCGACAGCAGTGTGGTCTTCCCACTTCCCGACGGACCTCGAAGGATCACGAACTCCCCCGACCGCGCGTAAAAGTCGACGCCTCGTGCCCATCCTCGAACACCAGGGTGTCCGGATCCTCAAGCACGCTCGGTGAGCCGGCCACCATCGTGAAGGGCCCCCCCGCCATCCTTGGAAGACGTGTGCCGATCAGCGTGATCGGCGCCTGCCCCCCATCGGGTCGCTTGACCGCCGCCCCCGCGACGATCAGGGGCTCAGCCCAGGCCACGCCCTCCGTTGCTCTTGCGAGGGTGAGTGCGCTTTGGCTAATCCGCTGGCCGGGCTGGACGGCGGTCGTGGCCGGAGGCGCGATCCAGATGTCGGCGGCGGTGTTGTCGACAAGCTGGGTGTTCTTGTGGAGGAGACCCAGGAACACGCCCAGCTGCTGCAGCATCAGAACGGTCGCAAAGACTACCCCGAGCAGGGTCCCGACGAGCTTGGCCCGGTCGTGGAACATCATTCCCACCGCCAAGCTGGACATGGGCCCCCATCGCCCGAAGGGCACTCGCCTCGTTTCGGTCTCGCAACCGCGTCGCCCCTTATCGCCCATCGAGTTTTACTCCAATCGTGAGATCGAGACTTGCCGCGGGCGCGGTATTGGTGGTTTGGTCCACGTCGTTCTCGCGACGGACCCCTCGGCGAAACGGCATCAAGCCCACGGCAACTTCGCTGTAGAACCGATCTGTGAACCGCCATCGGAGGCCGGCCGCGGTGCGTACTTCGAACAACGTGAGTTCAACGTCGTCCTCCGTCCACCACCCAAGGGCCTCGAATGTAGCCTGCGCAAACAGCTCCCACGACCGAGCCACTCGGCCTCGGATCTCAGCGCTTCTCGGGAGCACGATGTCGATGGCAAAGCGGCTATCTCGGGTCCGGTACAGCGCTCCGAGGGAGGGAATGGGCACGTAGGTATCCCCGATACGGACGAGCGTCGCCCCGGCGGTTAGCGCCCACCGTGGCGACACCTGCCACACCGCATTGATCGACGCGAGGGCGGCCCAGGCCTCCGACCGGTAGCTAGATAGGTCACTGGCGTATATGAGGCCCCCGATCACGTCGAGGGCCCAGTGGTCGGTGAGGCGAAGAATGCCGACTGCACCGGCAAAGAACCGGTGAAGGTTTGTTGTGGAGTCCGAGGGGAGCGATGCCGAACCGAGTTGATGCCAGCGGTATCCGCCGATCAACACGACGGTCGACTCGCCGACGGAGATCGGAGCCCCGAGCTCAACGCGAAGGGTCTGGTCGACGTGTGCGCCTAGGCCGTCGCTGAGCGCCCGATACTCGATCAGCGGCCTCCGAACGACTGCAGAGAACGGCCTGAGAGCATCAGCGGGCGCGAGCGCTGGACGCTCGCCCGTATGTCGTGTGTCGAGGTCGGAGCCGCCTCCGGCCTGGGCGGCGACTTGGGACGGAACGAGCGAGGACAACCCGAGAACCACCGGCGCGAGAATCCGAACCCACCACTGAGTGCCTTTTGCGCTCACCTCAGAGACCCCCGATGCAATGGTTCGTACGATTTGCCGCGTTCTCATTTGTATCCACTGACTGATATTTAATAGGCCCACGTTTTTCGATCGCTACCCCTATTTCAGTTTTTTTTATTCGTGCCATGATATTTAAATGGGACGAACGCCGGGCACCAGGAATCCGGACTACGAAGCGAAGCGAGACAACCTCACGCGAGCCCTTCTGCCGCAGTTGGTCGGCTCGGACGGCCCTCGTACGTTTGCTGCGCTTGCGCGCTCCGCTGGCGTCAGCGTCCCGACGCTCAAACACTACTTCGGGGATCGAAGCGGACTGATTCGAGCGTGCTTTCGCCACGCGGCGCGGCAAGGGAGCGCTCACCTGGAGGAGGCCGCGAAACCCGGCGCCCTGCCGCCGCGCGAGTCTCTGCTCGAGCTATGTCGATCCATTCTCCATGGCTGGGAGGAGGGGCTAGGCAGGATCCACGAAACCGGTCTCACCCTGGGTCTCGGCGCGGCCGAGCTAGGTCGGGTGTATCTCTCGGAGATCCTCGAACCGACAATTCTCGTGACCGAGCAGCGACTGCTGCGCCACATCGCACGGGACGAACTTCGTGATTTCGACCCTCGGGTGGGAGCCCTGGCACTGCTGTCTCCGCTTCTTTTGTCTCTGCTCCACCAACGGAACCTTGGAGGACACGAAACCCGGCCACTCGACCTCGATGGATACCTGGAGACGCACGTCGACGGCTTTTTGCGAGGTCACGTGGCGGCTTCATCCACAACCCGTTGACGGTCGCTAGGGCGATCCACATAGGCCCTGATCCAAGGAGGGAATGCGCATGCTGCGATACCGAATGTTGGGCCGATCGGGCCTTCGCGTCTCCGAGCTCTGCCTCGGAACCATGAGCTTTGGCGACCAGTGGGGTTTTGGCGCCGATGAGCAAACGAGCCACCAGGTGCTCGATGCCTTCGCCGAGGCCGGAGGCAACTTCCTCGACACCGCGAACAAGTACCACGGGGGCCAAACCGAGGAGATCGTCGGCAACTGGCTCGAGGGCCGGCGCCAGCAGATGGTGGTTGCGACGAAATACACCCTGTCCATGGACCCCGACGATCCCAATGCGGCCGGCAACCAGCGCAAGAACATGGCCCAGGCCGTCGAGGCGAGCCTGAAGCGCCTGAAGACCGACTACATCGACCTCCTGTGGGTGCATGCTTGGGACGCACACACGCCGTACGAAGAAACGATGCGCGGCCTCGACGACCTCGTCCGAGCCGGAAAGGTCCAGTACGTCGGCATCAGCGACGCCCCGGCATGGATCGTGTCGGCATCGAATGTCGCCGCCGAGCTTCGAGGGTGGTCGCCGTTCGTCGGCCTTCAGATCGAATACAGCCTGTTGGAACGGACCCCGGAGCGCGATCTTCTTCCGATGGCCGACCACTTTGGTCTTTCGATTCTCGCCTGGGCGCCGCTCGCGGCGGGGGTCCTCACCGGCAAATACACGCGAGGCGGTGAGAACGACTCGCTGCGAGCCCAAGGCAACGAATCGCGCGGCCGAACGAGTGAGCGTTCATTGGCGATTGCGCGGCAGGTCGATGCGATCGCCGATGAACTCGGAGTCACCAGCGCCCAGGTCGCCACCGCCTGGGTCGCGTCGCACGGATACCGCTACATTCCGATCCTCGGCGCGCGCAAGGTGTCACAGATCGAAGACACCATGAAGAGCACGGAGGTGAAGCTGACGGAGAGCCAGCTTTCCGCGTTAGACGAGCTCAGCAAGATCGAACTCGGCTTTCCGCACGACTTCCTCCAAAACGAGGAGATCATGAACGTCGTCTACGGAACCGTGCGGACACGAGTCGACGGTCGATAGCTAGCCCGCATCGGTCACCAGAGGTGATGGATCGCGTTCGAAAGTGCTGGATTCCCGCGGACCTCGGACTGGAAGACGCCGCAGTGGTACTCGACGTACCTCGAGGACGGCTGGAGGGAGAAGGCCGTGGGAAGGCGGTGCTTTCGGGCGCGAGACACGCCGACTGGTGACCGATGCGGGCTAGAACGAAAACGACAGCCCAGGGACGGTCCGGTCCACCAGCGGCGACATCGCGGCGCCAGTGGAAGGGCCATCTCGGGTTTCGGCCCACGCGATAGTGGCGGCGTACTGCGCGACCAAGAGCGCACCGGCGAGGATCGACGTCGTGGCGTCGCTCAGCCCCGCGGCTTTGCCGATCGCAAAGGTCAGCGGCGTCAATATCAGCGGAAGCGCAAACATCACCGTGGTAGCTGCCGCGGTTTCGGGGTTATCTAATAGGTGGTCGGCGCGAAACGCGGTGTAGGTCCCAAGCCCGATGCCCGTCCCGGCTCCCACCCCGAGCCCGAGGTACCCGGGCGACCCGAGATCCGCCGCCGCACCGACTCCCCCGGCGAGGAGCCCACCCGCCGTCGCTCCGAACACCGACTGGTGAATCACGAACGCACCGTCGGGATCGAGCTCCGTAAACCCCGCGATAAGTCCCATCGCGATCCCTGCCACCACCGATGCGATCGCCCCGATCGAAATCACCGGCAGAACGCGCAGGCATTCGAGCCCCGAGCAGCCTTCGAGGGTCGCAGCGGAGAGGGCCGCGGTGACCGCCGCTCCGAGTTCCAACGCGGCGAAGCCCCACACCACACCGGTCGCGCCACCCTCAAAGGCCACATCATCCGGTCGCTGCGCTTCGGCGAGGATTGGAGAAAGCGCAACGCTCACGACGACAAGGCACGCTGCAACCGGACGAAGCCATCCCATGGGAATCCGCATACCAGGGTGGGACGCGCAGGTCTCAGAAACGACCTTGAAGGCCGGAGAACCCGACCTCAAAGATCGGCCCGGCGGGCGGCGGATCGTCGAGCTCCTCAGCGCGACCGGCCCAAATCGCGGCGACCACTCCGCCAACCGCCAGGAGCGCCCCGATGCCGAGGTTGACCGCTCCCAGGATCGGTCCGCTCTCTCGAAGCGAGCCTGAATCAAGGGACAGGGTCGACCCCAACAGCACCGCACCACTGATCAGTCCGTACAAGCCGATCCCCGTGAGCGAGACGGCCGCCTCGGTGCTTGGCGGATGGCCATCGACCAGAAGCTTGACCGCGACCACCGACCCGGTCACGTTCGCCGCGAGGGCGAGAATCCCATTGCACATGGCGAGGTTCTCGACTTCATCGAAGCATCCGTCGAACCGCCCGGACTGGGCCGCCGCTGACGTGGGAAGCGACGAAACGAGGAAGACCGCCATCGGGAGCCACCCGAGAACGCACTTCATGTGGGCCTCCTAAGTTATGGTATCGCTTCTCATATACGGCCGAATTGAATCAGTTCTTCCCGAAGCGAAGGCGCCCTTCGGCCAACGCTCGAACCGCGTCGTGGGCCTTCGCTTCGAGACGCGCGGCGGTTTCACGCAGCGCCGTGGCCTTCGGAAGCTCGGCCGGCGTGATCGCATCCACCCACAGTGGCGGAAGAACGCGCTTCGCGTTGGCGACCGCGTCACGCCATCCGGGCGCGACGTCCCCGGCAAGGAGGATCACCGGCACGGGATGATGAGCCGTCGCCGCTCGGCGAAGCACTCCATCCACGACCTTGCCCTCGAGCGACTGTGCATCAAATCGACCCTCACCAGTGATGCACAGGTCAGCGTCGGCAAGGGCTTCGTCGAAGTGTGTTTCTGCGCATACGAGATCGATGCCCGGAGTCAACGTCGCCGAGGTTCCGGCGCGAAGTCCGTAGCCGAGGCCGCCCGCCGCTCCGTCACCCGGCACATTCGCCGGAACCTGAAGCACGCGGGCCCACTGGGCGAGGCCCCGTTCAAGGAGCGCCACCTCTTCGAGACTCGCGCCTTTTTGCGGACCAAACATGCGCGCCGCGCCCGTCGCTCCGAGAAGTGGACTTCGTACGTCGGCGGCGAGGACGACTGGACAGCCGAATTCCCCGCGCTCCATCTTCACCGCACGCTCGAGGTCTCCAGGCCGAAGGACCGGCAAGCCCGCGGCGTCATAGGCCCCGCAACCGAGCGCCGAAAGCGCGCCAAGTCCCCCGTCGACGGTGGCGCTCCCGCCGAGGCCTACGAGGATCTGGTCGGTGATTCCTTCAAGCGCCCGAAGGGCCTCTCCGACGCCTCGGGTATGGAGGTCGAGAGGCCTTCGGCGCGACCTCGGCACCATACTCAAACCCACGATGTCCGCGACTGCGAGCACCGACCGTGTTTTGGAGTATCCATAAGGAACGGCGAGCGGATCGCCTTCCACATTGCTCGCCGGCACCAGTCGCTCCTCGAGGTCCAGTGCCTCCGAAAGGAGTTCGCGAAATCCCTCGCCCCCGTCCGACAGCGGTCGAAGCACCACCTCTGCGTCGGGCATCGCCGCGCGGCAGCCCCGGGCGATGGCTTGCGCGGCGAGCGGCGCGCTCAAGCTCTCTTTGAACGCATCGGGGGCGATCACGATGCACGGCATCGCCCCACCTTACTCGATCGAAATGAGCTCGACGTCGAAGACGAGCATGCCCGCTGGGCGGCCGGTCTGACCCCGATAGGCAAGAGACTCGGGGA
This sequence comes from Myxococcota bacterium, assembly GCA_039187775.1. GTDB lineage: Bacteria > Myxococcota_A > Polyangia > Polyangiales > JBCCZL01 > JBCCZL01. Next base: position 5,798 of record JBCCZL010000229.1, on the reverse strand, counting down.
TCCATAGCCGCCGGCTTTCGCCTTCGACCATGAGCTGGACGCCTTCGGTCCAGCCCGGGATCACAGCGTCGAGGGGAAAGGTGGCGGGTTCGCCGCGGGTCCGAGAGCTGTCGAACATCTCGCCGTCGGTGGTCCAGCCGGTGTAGTGCACCGTCACCCGATCGGTGGCGGTCGGATGCACGGTTCCCGTGCCCACGCGAAGCACCTTGCTCGCAAGGCCGCTGGGCGTCACGAGGGCATCTGCAGGCGGGGCGGCAACGTCCGCCGGCGCCTCCGGAGGCGGGTCTTGGGCAACGATGCGGACGAGCTCGACGTCGAAGACGAGCATCCCTTGAGGGGCTCCGGGTCTGCCCTGATACGCGAGGCGCGAAGGGATCCAAAACCTTCGGTGCTCGCCCTTCACCATGAGCTGAACGCCTTCGGTCCAACCGGCGATGACCCGATTGAGAGGAAACGTCGCGGTCTGCCCCCGGTCCCGAGAGCTATCGAACATTTCGCCGTCGGTGGTCCAGCCGGTGTAGTGCACCTCGACCTCGTCCGTCGCCCTCGGGTGCTCCGTGCCGTCGCCTTCCCGCAGCACCCGTGACGCGAGCCCCGACGCGGTCAGCGCAGCGTTGTCTGGCACCGACGCGACGTCGGGCGGCGCGGTGGTGGATGGCTCGTAGGGGCCCTCTTCGACGACTGGCGCGCTTGGTGACTCGATGGGCTCGTCCGATGACGAAGCGGCGAGGGCCGTGGGTTCGGGAGCGCGGCCGGGGGGATGGGAACAGCCGAGCGCGACGCTCAGGGCACCCAGGGTCACCGCGGATACGAGATTCATAGTCGAGCGTTTAGACGAAGCGACGGCCCAACACCAGTAGCCTGCGTCAGCCTCGTTCCTGGTCGGTGCCCGACTCGCTCGAGGGCGACGCCTCGCCGTCCTTGCCCATGATCGCGTCGCGGACACCATCGAGCTCACCGGTCACGAGTTTCTCGAGGCCCGCCGCGCCGGTCAGCTCCTTCTTGGCGTTCTGCACCGACTTAAACGTCTTGAGGAGCTTCGGTGCTGCGGCCGGGCCGGCGATCGCGAGCACGATTGCACCAATGATCAGGAGCTCGATCGGACCGAGGCCGAACATGGGACGAGCGTATCAGATCCGCGAGAAGTGCGCTCCTCGTGCCTAACTCGTCAACGCCGACCACACCAACCCCACGAAGCCAAAGGCGGAGGCCGGCAGGCGGACCGGGGTTCCGGGGGCCTCGCATCCGCAGCCTCCCGAGACGTCCTCACCCGTCGTACGAACCGGCCCAGTCTCCGTCGGGGTCTCCACATCGAGGGTCGCATCGGGAATCGGAGCCTCCGCATCCGTCTCCGCGTCGGGCACCTCCGCATCGACGCTGGCATCGGGCATTCCCCCTTCGGGCATCGGCATGACCGACGAGAGGTCGTCCGGCCGAACGTCCGCCAAGCTGAGGCCCTCGACCGCATCGTCAATGAAGATCACCGGCGTGTCCGAGAACTCGATCCGACCGCGGAGCAGCCCAAACTGAACGAAGTGCGGATTGTCGTCGGCCAGGGTCTGCGCACTGGCCCCGTTCACCACCTGGGTGCCGTCGAACCAGACATCCACCTCGCCGGTGGCATCGCTCTTCGACCACAAGATCCGCATCGCGATCCGATGCCATTCGCGCGGCGTCGCCACGCCTTCACCTTCCCACTGCACACGGTTTTGCGGTCGCCGGGTAGAGAACGAAAGGTCCTCACCGGACAGCGCAAACGCCATCATCTGCTGAAAGCTCCCGCGCGACTCCCAGTAGCCGATCTGCTGATTCGGATCCGAGGACAGGGTGTCCGGAAGATAGAAGCTCCACGCGAAGAATAACTCCGACCCTTCCGCGGTAAGGGCGTCCTCCGGACCGTGTTGGAGCTCGACACGCTTGAGGCCGTTGGGCCACTCCGCGTTGTTTCGGAGCTCGACCCGCACAGAAAACATCCCCTGCGCCCGTTCGGTGCCCATCACCGTGATGAGCGGGGTGCCGTCGACCTCCGGGTTGAGGAGAAAACCAAACTGAGAGGTGTCACCCGTTTCAACGTCGCCCACCCAGGTAACTTGAGCGGTGGCGCTGGAAGCGGAGAACGCGACAAGGGCCGCAAGCAGTCTGGTCATTCCGATCCTCGTCCGCCGGTGCAAGAACGCTTCGCAGCAGGATACCCCGGCGATGCCGCCGCTCCTACTCCGACCGTCGAAGTTGCGTCAGTGAAGCGTGGGCCCGCTCGCCCTTAAGTTCGCGCTCCGCGAGGCAGGCCGGACCTCCCCGGGCGAGGTCCCGGCAAATCGAAGGGCGCCGTTCATACGCGCGGCAGGTGTAGGTTTTGGTCGCCGGATTGATCTCGAGGGCAGCACAGTGTCCGTCATCGAAGCGGAGGTAACAGCGGTTGCCCACGAAATGCGTAAGCTCGTCAGCGAGATCCCCGAGCCGGCTGTAGTCATCGCCGGTGACCCGGACCGCCGTGGGAAGATCGCTGAAGCAGCACGCTCCGCAGCGGAGGCATTCGGGCAGGTGGTTCACCCGGCCGGCTTGAGCCGGAGGTGAAACGACTTCGGTCGAGTCAAATGCTCGTAGCCGACGCGCGACAAGGTGCAGCCGCGACCCGAGTCCTTGACGCCGGTCCACGCAAGCTCGGGATCGAGATAGTCGCAGCGGTTCATGAACCAGGTCCCGGTGTCGACCTGCTCGCCGATGCGAAGCGCACGCTCGGGATCCGCAGTCCACACGCTGGCGGTGAGCCCGTAGCGCGAGTCGTTCATATGGGCGATGGCTTCGGCATCGTCCTGCACCTTCATGATGCCGACGACCGGACCGAAGGTCTCTTCGGTCATCACCGCCATATCATGGGTCACATCGACAAGGACCTGCGGTGCGAGGTAGGGAAGATCGTGTTCGCCGAAGCTCTTCGAATCGAGGAGGCCGCGGGCCCCCGCACTCAGCGCGGCATTCATCTGCGCCTGGATGCCTTCGGCCGACGACACCCGCACCACCGGACCGAGGGTGGTGGTTTCCTTTCGAGGGTCGTCGAGGACGTATTCGCGAGTCAGGGCCGCAAAGCCCTCCACGAAGTCGTCGTAGCGCGCTTGATGAACATAGATCCGTTCGATGCCGCAGCAGGACTGCCCTGAGTTGAAGTATGCGCCGTCGACCAGTCCCGCCACCGTGGCCTCGAGCTCGGCATCGTCGCACACGTACGCGGGGTCTTTTCCGCCGAGCTCCAGCCCCATGGCAATGAACCGGTCCGCCCCCGCACGATGCACCGTCCGGCCTCCTTCAACGGATCCGGTAAACGCTACGAAGTCGACACGCGGATCAGCGACCGCCTTACCGACCGACGCATGGGTCATGTGGCGATACTCGAACACGCCCGGGGGGAGCCCCGCCCGACGACCGGCCTCGACGAATCGCTCCGCCACGAGAGGGGTCTGCTTCGAGTGACCGAGGAGAACCGTGTTTCCGGCGGCAAGCGCGGGGATCACGGCGTTGACCGACGTCAGCCACGGATAGTTCCAGGGCGCGAGGACGAGCACGACGCCGAGCGGCTCGCGTCGAATGAACCGACGAAATCCATCTTTTGCTGACGAAGCGATGTCCTCGAGGCTCGCCGGCGCCACATCGAGCATGTAGCGTGCGCGCTCTTCGAAGCCGCCGAGTTCGCCGCCGGTGTAGCGACTCGGTCGACCCATTTGGGCGGTGAGTTCGGGTTCGATGGTACTTCGCGCCTCGAGGACCTCGTCGACCAGCTTCGACAGGAGCCCGATCCGTTCGCCGAGCGGTGTCGCGCGCCAACCGCGTTGCGCCTGGTGGGCGGTCGCGAGGGCGGCATCCACGTCCGCGTCGGTGGCCAAGGCCGCCTCGTACACCACCGATCCGTCGATCGGCGACACCGTTTGAAATGAGCTCATGGCGGGATCGGGCCATGGGGGAGAGGGCGAGTCAAACCCTTTGCTGGTCTCCGACGCGCCTGAGTGATCTCGGGGGCTTGCCGATCGTGGTGGGGAAATTAATTACCTCGTCCCCGGGGGTTAGCGTTCGTCGGCGCCTACGTCGCGGGGGTCGGTGCGGGGCTGTCGGTCGAAGTCGTCGTCGCAGATGCCTGGGGGCAGGACGGCGGCGGGGGGGAGCGTGACGCCGGGCACCAAATGAAAGTCCTCGCCGGTTCGATTGGCGAAGGTCCGGACGCTGTCATCGACGGTATGGTTCGATTCTTCGAGCAAGGCGACGGCGCCGTTTCGTGCTCGGAGGCCAAAGTTAATGATGTTGTTTGCGATGCGCGCATCGGTAGTGCTTGGGTACCGCCATTCGATCGAGTTGAAGGTCTCGCTCGAGGTGGTGATCACGGTGTTGTGCACGACCCATACGTCGCAGGCCGCCCAAAGGGCGATGCCGCTGTCGAACACGCCCGGGGGCTCGTAAAAGACCGTGTTGTTCCGAACGATGCCCTCGTAGAACCCTCGATAAATGTCGGGCTCACTGCAGTTCGCCGGGAGGTCCGGCCAGCTCCGAAAGAACGGCGGTGCGGTCTCGGACACTCCGAAGTGGATTCCAATAAACGAGTTCTTGATTCGGTTTCGCTCGACGGTGATCCGCCGGCTCCCGCGATTGAACAAGATGGCTCGAGTGGTGGCGGGGTTGTTGCAGTAGAGGCCGTCGAACGAACTGTCGCGCACCGTCCAGTCGGCGGCCCCCAGCCCGATGACGCCCCCGTGAACTTCGCATTCGGTGCGCGCATCGTCCGTCATCACGAAGCGAGAACACGCGACCACGCCACCGTCGACCGGCTGGGCTGAAGGACGCCCGAGATGAACGCCCCAGCCCCGCGCATCGATCACGGTAACCCCACGAATCGTCGTATTGCGCACCGGCGCCATACCCGACGCGACGACGATCGCGGCTTCGTTGGGCTCCTCGTTCGTCCGCTGAAACAGCAGATCGGCGATCGTCACTCCGCTCGCTTCGACGCTGAAGATTCGGTCGACGGCGAATCCCCCATCGAACTTCACCGCATCCGCGCCGCCGTTCCGCGCCCGAAGGGTGAGGTTTTCGGTCCGGATGACGAGCGGAGCCGTGACATCGTAGGTTCCATCTTCGAACACCAGCACTTCCCCCGGCTGAGCCGCCGCCAGAATCTCCGGCAGCCGAGCCGCATCCGCGGGTCCCACGCAGCGGGTCGGGCCGGTTCGGGCAGGAAGGGGAAAACAGGCGTCGTAGTCCGACTGAAGCTCATCAACGGTCGGGCAGTCGCCAGTGGCTTCCATCTGCATCGGGTCGAACTCGACCCGCCCACACCCCGCCCCCAACGACCCCGCGACCATCAGAAGAACGACAAATCCGGCCCGCACGTTTCCGCACGATACCGGATTCTTCGACAAACCTCATCTGACGAGGCCACGACGGCCGTCGTTCAGCTCAAAGCGACTCGAGATAGGTGACGAGATCGCCAAGTCCGTCCTCGTCGAGGTGGGCGATCGATCCGTGCTGGTCGCCGCCGCACCAAGTCTGAAAGCGTGCTTCGATGGTCTCGGCGCATCCGGTGTGCATGTAGGGCGCGCGGAAGGAGAGCCCGATGAGCCCCGGCACATGCGCGACGAGTCCCGTGCCCACATCGAAGGCGCCGGGACCGGCGAGCCGAGCATCGCTATGGCAGCTTGCGCAGGCCGCTTCTTCGCTCTGAAAGATCGCCTCGCCTCGGGCCACGGCCGCGGGGTCGGCGGGAAGCTCCCGCGCGGGGAAGGTTAGGCTATCCATGTAGTTGGCGAGCGCATCGA